>DATAGU010000094.1:0-15976 GCA_036263495.1 Polyangia bacterium
CTGGCGGCGCTCATCGGCGACCCCTGGCTGCTGGTGCTGGACGAGCCCACCAACGGGCTCGATCCGGGCGCCGTGGAGCTCCTGGCCGATCTCCTCGAGGAGCACGTACAGCGCGGGGGCGCGGTGCTCCTCGCCACGCATGACCTCGACTTCTGCGCGGCCGTGTCGGCGCGACGCCTGCGGCTTCAGGCGGGTCGCCTTGGCGAGGAGGCAGTGCCGGCCAAAGCCTAGAGCATCAAACGGGCCGCCATGCTGTGGAGGATTCGAAGCGCTGCGCCGCGAGGCGTCTGGCCTCGCGGCGCGTTCTTATGAGGGCTGTCGGAGTCTGTCGGGGAGGAAGCGGGGAGACTACGGCGTGGTGAGGTCGAACTCGCCGGCTCGCATCATGTGCTCGATGGCCGGCGTGATCTCGCGCGGCGCCGCCAGATCGGCCACGCGCAACGCCGGGAACCGGATGTCGAGGCCCTTGGCCAGGCGGTGATAGAGGGTGTTCGTGCCGAGCGAGAAGAGCTGCAGCCCGCGCAGCGCGAAGCGCCCGCCCAGCTTGGTGAGCGACACGTGCCCGGCGTCGAAGCGCAGGGTCAGCGTGTGCTGGCCCGGGGCCAGGAGATCGGTCACCTGCGCCTCGGCCACCGGCCGCTCGAGGCTGTCAGGCGTGGTGGCTGCCAGCGTGCCCGAGATCTCGTAGCGGTCGAGGGCCTCGCTCTCGACCACCACGTCCACCGCGAGCGTCGTGATCTTGCCCTCGGGGCCGCGCTCGAAGCGCGGGTGGCCGACGGAGACCAGGCGGGCGGTGGGCACGGCGAAGCCGAAGGCGGTCGAGCCCAGACGGTCGAAGCGCTGATTGCCGGAGACGCCGGTGGCGCGCACCTCGAGGTTCCAGGTGCCCACGGCGTCCTGCTCGGTGAACACGCTCGACACGAGCGCGCGGTACTCGTTGCCCACGCGCACGACCGGCACCCGGCGCGCCGCGCGGAAGCTGGGATCGTAGAGCACCGCGGTGAAGTCCACGCGATCGATGCGAGCGCCCTCGCCGAGGCCGATCGTAACCCAGCTGTCCTGGCCCGGGAAGAACTGCATCGCCGAGGGGGTCAGGTTGAGCTCGATGGGCGAGTTCGGCAGGCGCACCTCGATGGCCAGGCCCGTGGCCGCGGCCTCGCGCCCCACCTGCACGGCGTAGGTGCCGCGGGCCATGTTGTTGTTGAGATGCAGCATGGTGATGGGACGGCTGATGCGGCCAGCGGCCAGCCGCTCGGCCTGATCGGGCTCGAGCTTCGACTGCGCCTCACGCGCGGCTTCGACGTCGGCGCGGCGGCCGAGCGGGTCGCGCAGGGTGACGCTACGCAGCGCCGTCTCGCCGCGCTGCGCGTCGTTGCCCTTGGGGATGAACATCACCCACGCCTCGTTCGGGGCGTCGATGGGGAGCTGAACCTCGGTCGGCGCGGAGCCGGCCGGCACATGGATGACCGTCTCCTTGAAGTGCCGCGTCTCGGGCGGCGTCGGCAGGCGGAGCGGCACCTTCGGCGAGGCGGGGTTCGCCACCGACACCAGGCCGGAACCCTGCACCTCGCCCGGCTGGAGTGGCCGGCGGAAGAGCCGCGTCGGGGCCACGTCGCCCTGAACGAGCTGGGCGTTCTCGGTGTTCACCACGGCCGTCTCCTGCGGGGTCTGGGTCGTCCCCGGGGAAGAGCCGGCCGTGGCCGTAGAGTTGTCACGGGCGCAGCCCACGGTCACGAGCGCCAGCGCGAGGCCGGCGGAAGTAGCAATGCGACGAATTGTCATGGTCGTTCTCCTTCCAGGCTCGGGCCCAGAGCTAGTGCAGCGCTTGCACGACGGCGTAGTTGGTCAGGCCATAGGTGTAGTCGTAGGCCAGATCGCCGCACCAGTTGTAGCCACCGGGTGCGGCCTGCACGCAGTCGTTGGAGCCGGTCGAGCCGGTGGTCGCGTCAAAGCCATACTTGGCCACGAGGCACGCGTCGCAGATGCCGTCGCCCTGCCAGGAGTCGGGGCATGTCTGCGTCCAGCCCGGGAAGTAAGCAGAGTTGATGTAGGGGTTCCAGCTGGCGGTGCTGGGGATGGCGTAGCCGCTGTCGCTGCCGTAGGCGATGAGGCAGTCTGGATCCAGGTATCCGTCGGTGAGCCAGGCCGAGTTGCAGCCGTAGTGCCACACCGTGTGGTTGGTGATGTAGTCGGTGGCGTAGGCCGAGGCGTAGGCATTACAGGCGAGCGCCGCGGACGGCATGGCGGTCTCGGGCGGGAAGGTCTGCTGGGTCGGCGGCGGGACAGTCGCGGCCTGCACCTGCTTGGTCACGTTCGAGCCCTCGTTGTGGCAGCCGCGCCGCGACTGGTTGTGGTTGAGGCGGCTGTCGTCGATGATGATGTGGCCGAAGTAGCCCGAGCTCTCGGTGCCGATGAAGCCGTCAGTGCTGGCGCCGAAGCTGCCCCAGCCGAGGAGCGCCGCGGCCTTGAGGCCGATGGTGTAGAGGTAGCCGGCGCAGTGGGCGTCGCTCGAGAAGAGGTTGGCATAGACCTTGTTGCCGCGCACGACCGAGATCGGCTTGCCGCCGACCACCGTGGCGCCGTAGCCGCCGGCGAAGGTGCCGTTCGAGTTGTAGACGCTCATGTTGTCGGTGCGCTGCTGCACCACGGCCGGGTTGTTGTAGCTGCCGCCGCCGAAGAACTCGACGATGGCGTTGGCGATGTTGAGGAAGGAGCCCGAGGTGGTGACCTGATTGGCGAGCGGAGTGCCGGCGAGGTCAGGGGCCTCGAAGATGACCTGCGAGATGCGGTTGACCACGTTGGCCACCGAGTTGCCATTGGCGCTCACCGCGCCGGTGTGGCCGAGGAGGTAACGCACCGGGCTCGACCCATTGGAGTGGGTGATGACGGTGAAGCTCGTGATGCTGTTGGCGTTCATCCACGAGGTGATCTGATCGACGATCGGTCCCCAGCTGCACTGGCTGAAGCCTGCGCAGGTCGCGCCCGGATAGCCGACGACGAGGTAGGGCTCGCCGTTGCGCATGGAGTCGATGCCCCCTTGGGTCCAGTAGCTGTTGAGGGCAGAGCTCGGGCTTTGGTCGCCCGTGCCGTGCACGAACACCACGCCGATGGCTGCTCGAGCAACCGCAGGGTTGCTGAGTAGAGCCCCGGCCAGCGCTCCGATGACGAGGCCTGTCTTGAGTAGGCGCATGGGGGTCCTCCTTAGAATTGTTGCGACATGTTGGCGCAGGGTGCCCTTGGTCTGCGTGCGCTGTCAACTTACACTTTCACTGTCCGAGGGTGAGCGGGGGGTGGGCTTGAGACCAACCTTTGCTGAAATATTGCCGGCCGGATGGATGAGGACGAGGCCCAGGCACGATCAGAACGAAGCCCGGTCATGATGAGGACGAGGCCCGTCATGATGAGGATGAGGATGAGGCCCGTCATGATGAGGATGGGCCCCGTCACGATGAGAATGAGGCCCGTCATGGTGAGGATGGGGCCCGTCACGATCAGGATGAGGCCCGTCACGATCAGGCCGAGGCCCAGCACGATCAGGCCGAGGCCCAGCACGATCAGGCCGAGGCCCGGGTACGATCAGTACGAGGTCCAGCACGATCAGGACGAGGCCCAGCACGATCAGGACGAGGCCCGGGTACGATCAGGACGAGGCCCGGGTATCATCAGGACGAGGCCCGGGTCTCACAGGGGCCCGCTCGCCTCATCCCGCATGGGTCCCCACGAATTCAGATCGTTTGCCGCGGCCGTGCGTCAGAGACCTCATGCGCCGCCATCTACCTGTCCTCGATGAAAGCATCCTCGACAACATTGGCGTGGCCAGCCCCTGCGAGGCCGACTGGTCGCGCATGAAGGGGGACGACCGTGTGCGCCACTGCTCGGAGTGCCGGCAGAATGTCTACCACCTGTCGGCCATGAGCCGGCGTGAGGCGGCCGAGCTCGTGGCCCGTCACGAGGGCCGGATCTGCGTGCGACTGCTGCAGCGCCCCGATGGCACGCTGGTCACGCGCGACTGTCGCGAGATCCTGTGCCGTGCGCGGCAGCGCGGGATGTGGGCGTTCCTGGTGGCACTCGTCGTCGTGGGGCTCTTGCAGATCGGGCTCAAGGTATGGGGCGTGCGGACGCTCATCGAACGCTGGGACGACGTGACGCATCCGCGGCTCATGGGCGCCATGCGACCCGTGGATCCGGTCCCTGCCACCCTGGCGCCGATTCCGCCCGAGCCACAGCAGTTGATCAGGCTTCAGGGGGAACTCGCGCCAGCACCCCCCGCCGAGATGCACATCAAGATGGGGAAGGTGCGGATCCACCCCGCGCCCCGTAGCGGCGCTCACTGACGGTCGAAGTCAGGGAGAACCTGACCGGCTGAGCTCGGCTCAGGCCATCCACAGGCCGCCATCGTATCCCCCGGGCCGTGGGAGCCCATGCTTCGCGCGCATCTTGCCCGCCGATACTTGGGAGCGGCGACCCACCGACAGACTTGACCCGCGCCGGCCAGAGCGTATGGTGCGCGCATGCCACGCTCCGATGGCCGTCTCCCCGATCAACTCCGCCCCCTGCGCATCGTCCCCGGCTACCTTAAAGACCCCGAAGGCTCGGCCCTCATCGAGATGGGGCGTACCTGGGTCGTCTGCACCGCCTCCGTCGAGGAGCGCGTGCCCGCCTGGCTGCGCGAAGCACAGCAGGGCTGGGTCACCGCCGAGTACGCCATGCTGCCCCGCTCCACCACCACCCGCAGCCCTCGCGGCGGCGGCGGCCGCGCCAAGGAGATCGAGCGCCTCATCGGCCGCTCCCTGCGCGCCGCCGTCGATCTCCCCGCGCTCGGCAACCGCACCATCACCATCGACTGCGACGTCCTGCAGGCCGACGGCGGCACCCGCACCGCCGCCATCACCGGCGGCTTCGTCGCCCTCGCCCTGGCCTGCCAGCGCCTGGTCGCGAACAAGCTCCTCGCGCGCTCCCCCGTGCGCGAGGCCATCGCCGCGGTCTCGGTCGGCATGGTCGATGGCGAGCCGTGCCTCGACCTGGCCTACGAGGAGGACGCGCGCGCCGAGGTGGACATGAACGTCGTCATGACGAACGGCGAGCGCCTCGTCGAAGTGCAGGGCACGGGGGAGCACGCCACCTTCTCCCGCGACGAGCTCCTGCGCATGACCGATCTCGCGGCCCACGGCATCCGCAGCCTGCTCGTGGCCCAGCAGCAGGTCCTGGCGGGCGCCCCCGCCCGTCCCTGAGGCCCCGAGGATCCCCCGAGGACGCCCATGACCCTCCCGCTCGAACTCGTGTTCGCCACACGCAACCAGGGCAAGCTCGGCGAGATGCGCACCCTCCTCGCCGCCCTGGTGGCGAGCCCCGTCACCCTCCTCACCCTGGATGAGGTCGGCTTCACCGGCGACGTCGAGGAAGACGGCGCCACCTTCGCGGACAACGCGCGCAAGAAGGCGCTCACCGTGGCGAAGGCCGTCCGCCGGCCCACCCTGGCCGACGACAGCGGTCTCCTCGTCGACGCGCTCGGCGGCGCTCCGGGCGTGCACTCCGCCCGCTATGCTGGCGCCCATGGCAACGACGCCGCCAACCGCGCCAAGCTCCTCGAAGCGCTCGCCGCCGTGCCATCCCCGCGGCCCGCCCATTTCTCATGTGTGCTCGCGCTCGCCCGGCCGATTCCGTATGGGGCAGGGGTCGAGATCCTGGCCATGGAGGAAGGCCGCTGCGACGGGGAGATCGCCCGTGAACCCCGCGGCCAGGGCGGCTTTGGCTACGACCCCCTGTTCTACGTCCCCGCCCAGGGCCGCACCATGGCCGAGCTCGCCAGCCACGAAAAGGACCGCATCTCGCATCGCGGCCAGGCCATGAACCGCATGGCGCAGCGCCTCGTGCAACTTTGGTCTGCACTCTTGCAAGCCGCCCCCCGATGACGTAAATCCAAAGGCCACGGGGCGTAGCGCAGTCCGGTAGCGCGCCTGCTTTGGGAGCAGGATGTCGGAGGTTCGAATCCTCTCGCCCCGACCCTCTTTCATCGATGGTGACGTAGATAGTTCAGTCAGGGCTCGAACCGGCTTCTCATCTTCCAGCAGCAAACCAGCAGCAAACCGAGCCGCAGGCCTATCCGTAGCAGCAGCGCTGCCGCGGGCAGGACCTGGTCGTTTCTTTCCGGCTCCGCTTCCCGCTCCTACTCCCCCCCGCCGTGCGACTCTGCCGGAAGCAATGTAAGCTAGGCTCTCTCTGACGGGCCCTGCACCATGGCCTTCACCGACCTCGAACCGCGCCGGTTGAGGGCGATGTCGCCCCCGGCCTGGAGGATGGAATCGTGATGATGAGCCCCGGCGCGCTGGTCGCCGATCGCTTCGAGATCGAGGCTCTGGCGGGGAGCGGGGGGATGGGCATGGTGTTTCGTGCCCATGATCGACAGACGGGGCGGCCCGTCGCGCTCAAGATGCTCGTGGCCGAGCCGCGTGAGCACGACACCGAACGCCTCCTGCGGGAGGCGCAGACGCTGTCGGAGCTGCGGCATCCGGGGATCGCGGCGTACGTCTCGCACGGGCGCACGGTGGAGGGCCAGATCTTCCTCGCCATGGAGTGGCTGGAAGGAGAGGATCTCAGCCGGCGTCTCCGGCGGCAGCGCCTGGGGCTCGGCGAGGTCCTGACCCTATTGAAAGTGGTGGCCTCCACGCTGGCCACGGTGCATCGGCAGGGGATCGTCCATCGCGACATCAAGCCGGGCAACCTCTTCCTGCGCGACGCCGAGGTCGAGCGGGTGACGCTGCTCGACTTCGGCATCGCGCGCAGCGGTCTCTATCGCGGGTCGGTGACGCGGACCGGGGAGGTGGTGGGCACGCTGCATTACATCGCCCCCGAGCAGGCCCGGGGCGAGCGGCAGGTGGGACCGAGCGCCGATGTATTCGCGCTCGGCTGCGTGCTCCACGAGTGTCTCCTCGGGGCACCGCCGTTCGCGGGCGGGCACGTCGCCGTGGTGCTGACGCGCATCCTGTGCGATGAGGTGCCGCCGCTGCGACGGACACGTCCGGAGTTGCCCGAGGCGCTCGAGCAGCTGGTCGGGCGGATGCTGGCCAAGGAGCCCGCGGAGCGCTACCCCGACGGCGCGGCCCTGCTCGCGGCGATCGATGCCCTGGGCGTCCTCGGGCAGACCGAACTCCTCGGGGTCGACGGGGCGCCAGCGACGCAGGGAGACGCGCGGGCGGCTGGTGGGGCGTCGCTGTCCACCGCGACGCTGGGTGCGGAGCAGCAACTGGTGAGCGTGGTGCTGGCGCTCCACCCGATGGACGACACCGGGGCCCGGCTCGCGGTGGACAACAGCGATCGCTTCGAGGCGCGATCCGCCAAGCTGGCAGGGCTTCTTCGGCCGATCGGTGCCCGAGTGGATCACCTGGCCAGCGGCGCCCTGGTGGCCACGCTCTCGCAGGCCGGCGAGACGGCGCAGGATCAGGCGGCGCAGGCGGTGCGGGCGGCGTGGCTGCTCAAGGAGCAGGAACCCGAGGCCACCGTGGTGGTGGCGACGGGGCGCGGCGTGATGAGCGGAGCCCAACCGGTGGGCGAGGCGGTGGAGCGGGCCGTGCGCCTGGTGGGGCAGGACGAGCCACAGGCCGATGCAGGGCCCCGGGTCTGGATGGATGAGCTCACGGCGGGGCTCCTCGACAGCCGGTTCGAGGTGCAGCGGCTCGCGACGGGCGTCTATGCGCTCGAGCAGCGGGCTTGGGCAGGGGCAGGGGCGAGGACCATCACCGGCGTCGTGGATCTGGCGCGGCCGCTCCTGGGCAAGCCGACACCCTGCGTGGGCCGCGAGCAGGAGCTGCAGCTCATCGGCATGGTGTATCGCGGCTGCGTGGAGGAGCCGACGGCGCGGGCGGTGCTGGTGGTGGCCGCGCCGGGGGTGGGCAAGTCGCGGCTGCGGCATGAGTTCATGCGGCGGCTGCAAGGGGAGGCACAGGAACTCACGCTGCTGCTCGGGCGAGGCGATCCGATGCAGGCCGGCGCCGCCTATGGCCTCCTTGGCGAAGCGCTGCGGCATTGGGCCGGGGTGGAGGAGATGGCGGAGCCGGAGCGGCGGCGCGAGCAGCTGGCGGTGGCGGTGGGGCGGCACGTGGCCGAGACCGATCGGGTGCGGGTGGCGGAGTTCCTGGGAGAGCTGTGTGGGCTCCCCTTCCCCGAGGAGCGCAGCGCGCGGCTGCGGGCGGCACGGCAGGACCCGCGGCTCATGAGCGATCAGGTGACGGATGCCTTCCTCACCTGGCTCGGCGCCGAGTGCGCGCAACAGCCGGTCATCCTCATCCTCGAGGATCTGCACTGGGGCGATGCGGCCACGGTGCGCCTGGTGGACACGGCGCTGCGCGAGCTGGGCGAGCTGCCGTTCTTCGTGCTGGGCCTCGGTCGGCCGGAGGTCCACCGGCTGTTCCCCCAGCTCTGGGCAGGGCGGGAGCTGCAGGAGCTGCGGCTCGGGGAGCTCGGGCGGCGGGCGAGTGAGCGGCTGGTGCGCGAAGTGCTCGGGGCCCAGGCCACGCCCGAGGTGGTGTCACGCATCACCGCGCAGGCCGGCGGCAACGCGCTCTATCTCGAGGAACTCATCCGCGCCGTGGCCGAGGGGGGCGGTGAAGAGCTGCCGGAGACCCTGCTCGCGATGTTGCAGGCGCGCTTTCTGCGGCTTGATCTCGAGGTGCGGCGGCTCCTCCGGGCGGCAAGCCTCTTTGGCGAGACCTTCTGGCGCGGCGGCGTGCTCGCGCTCCTGGCCGGGGAAGCGCACGTGGAGCCAGACATCGATCGCTGGCTGGCGATCCTGGTCGACTCCGAGATCATCACGCACCAGACGCCGAGTCGGCTCGTAGGCGAGACGCAGTTCGGTTTCCGTCATAACCTCCTGCGCGAGGCGGCCTACAGCCTGCTCGGCGAGGAGGACCGGCGACGCGGGCACCTCCTGGCCGGTCAGTTTCTCGAGCGGGCAGGCGAGGACGACCCGCTGGTCCTGGCCGAGCACCACGAGCGCGGCGGGGCGCTCGCGCAGGCGGCGACTTTTTATACGCGGGCGGCCACCCGGGCCCTCGAGGGCAGCGACGCCGGAGGGGCGCTGCACATGGCCGAGCGAGCCATCGCCTGTGGCGCGACCCGCGAGACACTGGGCCTGCTCCGGAGCCTCCAGTCCTGGGCGCACCTGTGGGCCCGCCGGTTTGGCGAGGCCCTGCAACCGGCCCTCGAGGGACTCAGCCTCCTCCCCGAGGGCAGCGCGGAATGGTACCGCTGCGTGGGGTCGGTGCTGAGCGCGGCCGGTTTCCTCCGCCGGTTCGACATGGTGCGCGAACAGATCCAAGCCCTCTTCCGGGTCGATCCCGGTCCCGATGGCGCGGCGGCCTTCATGGAGGCCGGGATGGCCGTCGTGGCGATGACCGGCTTCCTGGGGATGCGGGAGATGGCGGGCACCTTCCTCCGGCGCATGCAGGAGGTGAGCACGCGTCTGGGGGACAACGAGGCGCGCGCCCGCGGCATCCTGTACATGATGACCGCCTGGTATGCCCTCCAGATCGAGGGGGATGTTTGGACCCATCGCCTGGTGAGCCAGCAGGCGTGCGTCGCGCTGACCGCAGCCGGTGAGCGGCGCTATCTCTGTAACACCGAGTTCCAGCGTCATGTCTCCCAGGCCAACCTGGGCGATTATGAGCCTCTGCGCGCCCGTTTCCGCGACACGCTCGCCACGGTGGAACGGATCCGCGAGCCCTTGCTCCTCCAGTCGGCCCGGGTGTTCGTCGGCGTGACCCTGCTCGAGACCGGCGATCCACAATATCTCGGCGAGGTGCGAGCGCTCGCCGAGGCCGTCCTGGCCACCGTCCCCGACCCCAACTACTGGACCGCGCTCAGCTACGGCGTCCTCGCCCGCGTCCACGCGGCCGAGGGCGACCTTCAGGCCGCGGAACAGGCGGCGCGCAAGGCCATCGAGGCCCACAGGGTGATGCCGCTCGGAAGCCAGGTGGCCTCGGGCATCCTCATCCGGATCCTGCTCCGGCAGGGACGGATCGAGGAGGCACAGGCGGCCGCGGCCCAGGGGTTGCGGGCGCTCGCGAACCTGGGCGGCACGGGCTGGATGGACGTGCGGCTGTACGTGGCCGCCGCGGAGGCCCACGAAGCCGGCGGCGATCGAGAGGCGGCGCGGAGCGCGGCCCGGACCGCCTGCGATCTCATCGAGCGGCGGGCCGCGAGCATGTCCGATCCCGATACGCGTCAGCGCTATCTGGCGCTACCGGATCACGCGCAGGCGCGGGCCCTCGCCAGCCGCTTGTGACGCACATGGCGCTCGTGACCCCTCATGCCTCACATGACGATCCGCCTACGCCCACCTGGGCGACAAGATGCGCGGCATGAACGTGATGGACACCACGGCCGTCCACGAACTCGACCAACGCGTCGACGATAGCAAGAAGCACAGCAGCAGGGAGAGCTTCCGCCAGCTCTCAGGCTAGACAGAGTATGCGCTCGGCAAGGACAAGGACTGACGCGTGAAGCCGACGTCTCATCAGGGCGTGCGGAGCTGGCTCGCTGGCGCGGTCCTCGTGGCCGGCGCGCTCGGGTGCCCGCGCTCACGGCCGGCCGCAGGCCCACCGTCGGGCGCCGCCACCCAAGCCAACTCGGGAAGGCCGAAACAGGGAGATTCCATGCAGTCCGCACGTGAGGTCCTCGAGCGTCATCTCAAGCAGCGGCAACCCGGCATCGAGTTCGAGAGCGAGCCGCTCGACGCGCACGCGCCCGGCTACGCCTTTTTCCAGGGCACGCAGGAGGGGGGCACGAACTCTACTGGGTGGTGCGCGGGGACACAGTGGTGACGGGCGATCCGGCGGGTGGAGGGTTCTCGTGCCGCCGGTGGAAGGCGTGTCAGGGCGGTGGCCGCGTGACCCAGCGATGGGCGCCAGCGAGCCGACGCTGGCTTCACCTGACCCAACGCTGGACTTCAGCGAGCCAACGATTGACTTCGGGACTTCGGGACTTCGGGACTTCGGGACTTCGGAGGTCCCACGCCGGCCGGACGACCGCGATCGCTGCCCATGCTAGGTTCTGCCGGCGAAAGGTGTTGTGAAGAAGACGCCATGCCGCCCGCCGAGATGCTCAACGCCTCGCTCGACCACCTGCCCGAAGAACGGCGCGAACGCCTGCGCACCATCACCCAGGCGCTCGTCGACTTCGTACCGCTCGAGTTCCTCATCCTCTTTGGCTCCCACGCGCGCGGCGACTGGGTCGAAGATCGTGAGACCGGTTACACGAGCGACTTCGATTTCCTCGCCGTGGTCGAGAGCGAGACGGTGGCGAGCGACCTGTCCCTGTGGTCCGAGGCCACAGCGCGGGCGCGAGCCCTCGCCGGGGGCATCCCGGTGCAGCTCATCGCCCACGACCTCCGCTACCTCAACGCCGAGATCCGGCTCGGCAACTACTTCTTCGTCGACATCCTGCGCGAGGGCGTCCTCCTCTACGACTCGCGCCGCTTCCAGCTGGCGCGCCCCAAGGCCCTCACCCGCGAGGAGATGCTCGCGCTCGCCGAACACAATTTCACGTACTGGTACGGCAGCGCGTCGGTGTTCGTGCAGAACTGCCGCTACTCGGCCGTGCAGGGGCGACTCGCCGAGGCGGCCTTTCTCCTGCACCAGGCGACCGAGCGCTACCATCACGCGCTGCTCCTCGTGTTCACCGCCTACAAGCCGCGCACGCACGATCTCGAAGATCTCGGGCAGCGCATCGAGCGGGCCTGCCCCGCGCTGGCCGGGGCGTTGCCGCGCAAGGGCAGCGAGGAGGACGAGCGGCTCTTCGGTCTGCTCCGTCGGGCGTACATCGACGCGCGATATAGCAAATCGTACCGCATCACCCGGGAGGAGCTGGGGGAGCTCGATCGCCGGGTGCGCGAGCTGGCCCTCCGCATCCGCAAGGCGTGCATCGAGCGCATGGAGAGCCTGTGTGGCAAAGACGCGGTGCGGACGGACCTGCCCGCGGTGCCGCCCCTCGACGAGCCGCTCCTCGAAGCGCTGCCGATGCCCGCGGAGCCCGCGGCCATCGAGGGCTGGAAGCGCGAGCTCATCGTGCGCAGCGAGCAGCGGGGGCGCGAGCAGGGAAAGGCCGAGGGGATCATCGAGGGGGAAGCGCGCGGGATCGCGGAAGGCGAGCGACGGGGCAAGGCCGCGGGGATCATCGAGGGCAAGGCCGAGGCGGTGCTGGCCGTGCTGGCGGCGCGAGGGATCCCGGTGGATGAGGCGATGCGCGCACGCGTCCTCGGTTGTCAGGAGGAGGCGCGGCTCCTCCGGTGGTTACAGCGGGCGGCCACCGCGACGACGGCGGAAGAGGCGCTGGAGGAACAGGGGTGACGGTATTAAAGAAACCAACTTGCTCCGCTGCTGGCGGTCGACGCGCCGCCGGTGCGAGGCATTTCAGACGGACGCGTGGGCCTCTTCCTCGACCATGCGCTGGAGGAGAGGGACGGGGATGCGTAGGCGGCCGTCTTCGCCACGGATGAGGACGTAGCCGAGTTCGAGGCGTTCGAGGCTGGCCTCGAGGTCGGCGGGGGCGAAGGGGACGGCGGCGGTGCGCAGGCGCTCGGCGAGCTCGGTGGGCGTGGGGGGATCGCCGAGGGCGGCGCGCACGACCTGGCGGTCGAGGGGGATCTCGCGCCAGTACTGGAGCTGCTGGCGGAGGGGGTTGAAGCCGGGGGCGAAGAGGACGCGGTCGAGCTGGGCCTGGGTGTAGACGCGGCTCTGGGCGTCGAGAATGTCGATGAGGCTGGCGCAGGCGATGGCGATGAGGTTGGCGCGGCAGCCGGTCTCGGCGAGGAGCTGATCGACGAGGGCGGGTGGGTCGTAGCCGAGGCCGAGGGCGGCCATGGGGCGAGTGGCGAGCTCGTGGGCGGCGGCGCGGTCGAGGGGGCCGAGGCGGAGGACCTCGCCGAAGTTGCGGAGCGGGCTGTGGGCTTCGAGGACGGCGGCGCGGTAGACGGTCCAGTAGCCGGCGAGGATGAAGTAGGCGCGGCCTTCTTCTGCGAGGGCGCGCATCTCGCGGCACCAGGGGTAGTCGGCGGTGGCTTCGACGGTGATGAAGCGGTCGACTTCGTCGAGGAGCCAGAGGTGGGGGCGCTCGCGGGTGCCGGCGAGGCGGCGGAGGTCGGCGGGGGCGGCGAGGGGCTGCTGGGTGGCGTCGCGCAGGGTGGCGGCGAGATCGTCGCCGGTGACGTGGGCGTAGCTGACGTCGACGTCGCCGCGGGCCTTGATGCGGCGTTCCAGGGCCTTGAGGAGGGTGGACTTGCCCATCTGCCGCCCGCCGACGAGGAAGTGGTTGCGGGGCCGGCGATCGCCGAGGACGCGGAGCTCGCGCTCGCGGCCGACGAAGAGGGCGTCGTCTTCGATGGCGCCGCCGGTCTGGTAGGGGGAGAGTTCGGCGACGGGGCGCTGGGCGGCGATGGCGCGGATGAGGTGGCGCTCGGGGCGCTCGTCGAAGAGGAGGTCGCGGAGCTGGTCGGCGGTGAGGGTGACGAAGGCCACGCGGGGGAGGCTGTGAAGGAGCTGGGCGGCGCGCTGGGTGTCGGTGAGATCAAGGGCCAGGGCCACGCTCGGACCGCGGCCGTTGTCGAAGATGGCGTCGGCGAGCTGGCGGGCGGGGCCGTCTTCGAGGGCGGGGCCGGTGAGGACGGCGAGCGTGGTCTCGGGGCCGAAGCGCAGGTCGAGGGAGGGGAGGTGCAGGTGCCAGGCGGGGAGGGCGGCGCGGTCGAGGCGCGCGCCGCGGGTGGCGCCGATGGCGCGGGCAAAGAGCAGGGTCAGGGTGTCGGGTCCCGTGCGCAGGGCGTCGATGAGGGCGGTCCAGCGTTCGTGGGAGATGTGGTTGATGGTGATGGCGCCGTCGAGGCGGCCGGTGCGGCGCAGGGCGCGATCCACGGTCGGCAGCTGATGCAGGGGGAAGCTGCGCAGGACCTCGGGGGCGCGGGCGACTTTGACGACGGTGGGGTCGCGGTAGAGGCGGAGGACGATGAGGCCGGCGGCGAGAATGAGGGCGAGGAGGGTGGAGCTGACATAGAAGTAGATGGGGAGGCCCACGTGCAGGTCGGGTGCGATGAGCGGCCAGACATGCGAGGGCCAGATGGAGCCGCGGACGGTGAGGTGGACGTCAAAGCGCTGGCGGTCGCGCAGGGGCTGCGGGATGGGGAAGGACAGAGACGAGGTCTGGGCGGGTTGCAGGGACGGGAGCTGCTGGCGAGGGGCGGTGGCGATAAGGTGGCCAGCGCGCCAGAATTCGGCGGCGACGTCTAGGTCGCCCGAGTCCTGATTGCCGGCGTTGCTGAGATCTATGATAAGAAAGGCTTCCTGGCGGTCGGTGTGGACCCGCGGATTGGTGAGGGTGATCCAGGGGGCATGGACGTCTAGGGGGACCTGGAAGGGCCATGTATTGCCGAATGCGTCGCGTAGGATGAGGTCGAGGGTGATGTGGCGAGGGCGAGGACCGGTATAGTCGGGCTGGCGGCCCTCGGATCCGGTGCCGGCGGAGGAATAGAGGGTGACGTCGAGATCGACGGCATGGCCAGGGTCGAGACGCTGGATCAAGGGGGAATTCAGCGTGAAGCCAGGCGGCAGGGACGGTGCCTCGGCTTCGAGCCAATAGGCGCGGCCGGCGACTGACTCTGGACCGTTGGCGATGTAGAGCCTTACGGTGCCGGGCTTGGATTCGCCGGGTAGGCGAGTCGTGGAGAATGAGAGAGAGAGGCGAGGTGGGCGGGTGGGCTTGGGAGGCAGGACGGGCTCGACCCGGCCATCGGGAAGACGGCGGGTGAGGAAGCGGCCGCCATCTCTCCGATAAAAGAGCCGTTGGCCAGGGACCTGGCCTATCCAGCCGGATAGGCCTTCGCTAAACTGAACCATCGGCTGGCGCGTGGTGCGATTCCATAGACGAACCGTCCCGTCGCCCGAAGCGGAGGCCAGGGTGCGGCCGTCGGGGCTGAATGCCACCGAAAAGGCTACATCTGAGGACACCTTAAGACGATACAGCTCCTCGCCGCTTGCCACGTCCCATAGACGAACCGCCCCTTCGTCCGAAGCGGAGGCCAGGGTGCGGCCGTCGGGGCTGAACGCCACCGAATAGACCAAATCTGAGTGCGCCTCGAGACGGCGAAGCTCCCTGCCGCTTGCTACTTCCCATAGACGAACTGTCCCATCGTTTGAAGCAGAGGCCAGGGTGCGGCTGTCAGGGTTGAACGCCACCGAATAGATCCCTTTTAAGTGTCCCTCAAGACGGCGAAGCTCCTTGCCACTTGTTACCTCCCATATGCGCACCGTCCCATCATCCGAAGCGGAGGCCAGGGTGCGGCTGTCAGGGCTGAACGCCACCGAAAAGACCCTTTTTAAGTGCCCCTCAAGACGGCGAAGCTCCTTGCCGCTTGCCACCTCCCATATACATACCGTCCCGTTGTCCGAAGCGGAGGCCAGAGTGCGTCCGTCGGGGCTGAACGCCACCGAAAAGACCCTTTTTAAGTGCCCCTCAAGACGGCGAAGCTCCTTGCCGCCTGCCACCTCCCATATACATACTGTCCCGTTGTCCGAAGCGGAGGCCAGAGTGCGGCCATCGGGGCTGAACGCCACCGAATAGATCCAATCTGAGTGCGCCTCAAGAGGGCGCAGTAACTCGCCGCTTGCCACCTCCCATATGACCACCCCGTTGTCCGAAGCGGAGGCCAGGGTGTGGCCGTCGGGGCTGAATGCCACCGAATAGACCAAATCTGAGTGCGCCTCGAGACGGCGTAGCTCCTTGCCGCTTGCCACCTCCCATACACGCACCGTCCCGTCGTCCGAAGCGGAGGCCAGGGTACGGCCGTCGGGGCTGAACGTCACAGAACGGACCCTATCTGAGTGCGCCTCAAGACGGCGGAGCCCCTTGCCGCTTGGAACCTCCCATAGACGCACCGTCCAGTCGTCCGAAGCGGAGGCCAGGGTACGGCCGTCGGGGCTGAACGTCACAGAACGGA
>DATAGU010000095.1:0-69547 GCA_036263495.1 Polyangia bacterium
CCAAGGGGCCCCCTTACGGATCCGGGTCGAACGCCGCTTGCCCGCACTCTCATCACTTCGCGGGCATAACCCCGCCCACGAGATCAGGTGTGCTGCACTGGGAAACCGCGACATGTCGATCCCGATCTCCGACACGATGACGTCGAAGGTGGCGAGCAGGATGTCATGGAAAGCGATCTGTAACACGCGGTAACACCGTTTGGACGGGACCACGGTAGCGTAATTGAAATTACGACACGCACAATCTTACAGGCGTCGCCTACGACGGTTCCCCTATGAGGGCACAGGAGAGTCCCTGCCGGGTCTCTATCGTGAAACCCCAGCCATGCAGGTAAGGTTGAAGCCACCGGTGACCATGAAGATAAGATCAGTGAGTTTGCCGCGGGACCGCTGGTACCGAGGTGGCAAAGCCGCGCAAGGGCGCGCCATTACCCACGACAATGAAGGGTGCCCAGTAATACGGATGGGGATGTTCGGCGCGCACGGCCTCCATAGCCTCGCGTAGCGCATGGGCGCGTCCTTGCCCTTGCAAGAGTCGCTGATAGTATCCCTCCATGAGGTCCATGAGGGGGTGGGTGGTCTCGTCATCGATGTTCCACAGACTGGTCACTACGGTCTCGGCGCCGGCCACAGTAAAGGCCCGCCGCAGGCCGTAAACACCCTGGCCGACCTTGACGTCGCCCTGGCCGGTCGCACAAGCGGACAGCACGACGAGCTGCGTGCCCCACAGGTTCATGCCGGCGACCTCCAGGGCTGTCACCAGAGAGGTTTCGATGCGGGAGGGGGCGGCATCGCCTTGGTGGGCTGGTACGCTGGCGCCGGCCAGCACGATGGCAGAGCGCAACAGGGGGTCGGGGGGGATGTGCTGCGGTTTTGCGCCTGGCAGATCAGGGTCGAAGGATTTCCGCGTGGCCCATGTTAGGGGTGCGGGCAGTGGTGTGGGGTCTTGGAGAAAGATGCCGTGTGTGCCGATGTGGAGGATTTCTGGGGACGTGAGGTCGAGGAGTGCCTGCTTGGTCGCGTCGGGGCCCGCTAGAATTAGCGTTTGGGGGAGGAGCTTACGGATGGCCTCGGCCTCTCGGCATGTGCCCGGCAGGGCCGCCCAGGGGTGGTTCATCCAGTCTCGGTTTTGGGGAAAGAGGCGCTCCAAGGCATACGAGCGTCGTGCAGGTTCGAGCGCAGAGGAGACAGGAAGGGCACCGGTCGGCGAGTGAGAGGGAGCAGCGTCAAAGGCTGGATCGACAAGGGCGACCACCGAGTGCGAGGGCGCAATGTCGGTGTTACGGCGCAGGAGGTCCCTGCCCGAAGTGAGATAGGTGAGGTCGTAGGCTTCGACCAGAAAGGACGTGCCGTCATGGAGCGCGGCGAAGGGTATGAGGCTGAGCTGCCCGTCCGGAGAGAGGAACAGCTGGCGCTGCGAACCGAGGAGCGGGGCAATGGGCTGGAACACCAGATGATATAGCTCTTGGGATGCCTTGAGGTAGGCCGCATCGCGATGGGCCAGGGCGTCATGCAGGCGGGCGACGGCGTTGTCGATCGCGGCGGTGGGGCCGAGATCGGCCACTCGGATATCGCGGTTGGGGAGTAGGACCAGGGCAAAGTAAACCGGAGTGATGTGGATCTTGGAAGGGTCAGTTCCGGGCAGAGGCACGAGGGGATGGGCGGTAAAGGCGATGATCTCGATGAGCGCGCCATCGGTGGGCAACGCGGCCGCCGCGCGTGCGATCACATCGGCGGGAAGGGGAAGCTGGCGCTGGGCTCGGAAGACCGCTGAGTGCTGGGCGAGTTCGGCCTCTAGGGTATCGCCCTGGATCTCCAGGTCCTTGAGGCGCGCCTGGTAGGCGATGGGCGAGAACTGGCCCGGACCGCTATACGACAGGGCCGACAGCTGGGTTCGTAGGGCTCTTAGGCGCTGGAAGGTTTCACGGTCCGCCTCGCCCAGACTGCGGTAAATGGTCCGCGAGATATCGGCGAGTTCGTCTACCGAGCGTCCCTTGTGCAAGAGCGCGCCGATGAGTGCTAGACGGCGAACAGCGGATTCCGAAGGTCGTTTAAGGAGCAATTTGTAGAGGGTGACATCTTCATATCGCAGCAGACTGAGCAAATCGGCTAAGCGTGCCTCCGAAAGGCCAAGGGCTTCTTTCCTGAGACGCTGTTCAGAAATGGCGAAGGCACGTTCGAACAAAGGCAACACGGAGCCATAGCGGTTCAGGGCGAGGTTGAGTTGGGCAAGATTTTTGAGTACTGTAGCGACATTGGGATGATTTTTTCCTAGGGTAGCTTCCGTGATCTGGAGCGCGCGCTGATACAGCGGCTCAGCTCGCCCATACTTCCCCTGGTCCGCGTAGAGAAGAGCAAGATTGTTGAGTACTGTAGCGACGTCCGGATGATTCTTTCCTAGCTTCGCCTCCCAGATCTGGAAAGCACGCTGAAACAGTGGCTCGGCGCGATCGTAGGCCCCCTGATAATAATAGAGACTGGCAAGGTTGCCGAGTGATGTAGCGACGTCCGGATGATTCTCTCCTAAAGTTGCTTCCAATATCTTGAGAGCTCGCTGAAGCAGTGGCTCGGCACGCTCATACGCCCCCTGGTCCGTGTAAATGGTGGCGAGATTATCGATTGATATGGCGACGCTGGGATGATTCTTTCCTAGCTTCGCCTCCCGGATCTGGAGCACACGTTGAAATAGTGGTTCGGCTCGCGCGTACTCCCCTCCGTCTTGGTAGAGAAGAGCAAGGTTGTTGAGTACTGTAGCGACATCGGGATGGTCTTTTCCTAGGGCAGCTTCCAAGATCTGGAGAGCGCGCTGATACAGCGGCTCGGCTCGCCCATACTCCCCCTGAACCCTGTAGAGATTTGCAAGATTATCGATTGAAATTCCGATGTCAGGATGACCTTTTCCGTGGACTGTTTCTAGGATCTGGAGTGCACGCTGATACAGTACCTCAGCTTGAGCATACGCCCCCAGAGTCTTGTAGAGAAGAGCGTGATTGTTGAGTGCTGCGGCGACGCGGAGTTGACTCTGTCCCGAGGCCATTTCCAAGATCTGGAGTGCATGCTGATACAGCGCCTCAGCTCGTCCGTACTCCCCCTGGTTCATGTAGAGAAGAGCGAGATTGGTGAGTACTGTAGCGACGTCGGGATGATTCTTTCCTAGCTTCACCTCCTGGATCTGGAGAGCGCGCTGAAACAGCGGCCCGGCGCGCTGGTAGGCCCCCTGGGCCTGATAGAGGCTTGCGAGGTCGTTGAGGGATATGGCGACATCGGGATGATTCTTTCCCAGCACCGCCTCCCGGATCTGCAGAGAACGCAGATAGAGCGGCTCGGCGCGCTGGTAGGCCCCCTGGGCCCGATAGAGGCTTGCGAGGTCGTTGAGGGATATGGCGACGTCGGGATGATTCTTTCCCAGGGCCGCTTCCTGGATCTTAAGAGCACGCAGATATAGAGGTTCGGCCTGTGAGAAGTTCCCCTGTCGTTGATGAAGTTTGCCGAGGGCATCAAGACATTCGGCCACCGCAAGATGGTCCGGCCCCAGCGCCTTCTCCCGTAGCTGGACCGCATGCTCAGCCAGTGGCAGCGCTTCGGCATACTTCCCTTCCTGTCCGAGCCTCTCGACTTCCTCCAGCTCCTTCTGTGCCTGTGCCAGCTGCTCCACGGGGTGAGACTCCCCGGCCCTCGCTCCCGCGGCATAACAGACGACAATGATGACCGCAATCTGCCCTAAGACTGCACGCATGTTGCCTTCTTGATGAAGAAAGCAGATCAGCTCATGAATAAACGAGCTATCTCTTCTACCTAGCAGATGTCGGGAAACGGCGAACTATGCAAGATTTCTTGCACAACTTTAGATCAACTCGCCGGGTGGCCCCGGGCCTTGACTGCGCCCGGGGCTCCCACAGATCCGGACGTGCGGGATTCCCGCACCTACTGGGGTCTTGGGTCAGGAGTTCTGGGCCCGGACAGAGCGCTCGCCGGCCAAAGGAAGGATCGTCGTCCCGTAGAGCAAAAGGAAACACGCTATTGGTTGGAGGTGATGGATCAAGTGCGCAAATCCCTACGGTGCGCAGGCTGACTCGGACCGAGGCCGTCGCCGCAGGCGTAGGGGACTGTTCCTGGGGACGATCGGCAGGGTTCGGCGGGGATGGAGGGGGCGAGGAGGACCGGAAGAAGAGCAGGATGCCCAGGGCAGCGGCGGTGAGTGCGGCGGCGCCACCGATCAGAAGGCCCCGCCGCGACGCGGGAGCACGAGGAGGTATCGCGGCCTCTGCAGCGGCGGACCGCAATGTAGTCGAATCCAAAGCCCCTTCTGCGACAGCCGCGGGGGCAAAGCCCTGGGCGGTGGGACCGACGGAAGGGGGCGCCTGGCCCGCGGGTTCGATGAGACGAGGGGGAGAGGACACGGCTCGGGGGCGGTCATGAAGAATCGCGAGTGGAGCGATGCCGGTGAGGGCGTGGAGGAACTCCCCCACGTTCTGGAACCTGCGCTCCGGCTGCTTTTCGAGCGCGCGCAGGATGGTGGCTTCGACCGCTTCGGGCAGCGAGGAATCGAGCGAGCGCGGCGCGGGTGGGGCCTCGGTGACGTGGGCGAGGAGGAGGCCGGTGAAGTCGTTGGCGATGAAGGGCCGGCGCCCGGTCGCCATCTCGTAGAGGATGACGCCGAGCGCATAGATGTCGCTGCGCTGGTCCACGTTCCGGTGGTCGGCGCGGCATTGCTCGGGAGACATGTAGGCCGGGGTGCCAAAGAGCGCGTTGGTCCGCGTCTTGAGGTGGTGCTGCGAATCGCTCTGCTGGAGAAGCTTGGCGAGGCCGAAGTCGAGGACCTTGACGAAGTCGCGATCCTGGCCGCGCTGGACGAGGAAGATGTTGTCGGGCTTGAGGTCGCGGTGGACGACGCCATGGGCATGGGCGGCGGCGAGCGCGTGGCCAATGCCGGTGATGATATGGAGGGTGCGGGCAAGGGGAGGGTGCGGCTCGGCGCGGAGCAGGGCGGCCAGGCTCTGGCCGGAGAGCCATTCCATGACGATGTAAGAGGTGCCGTCGTCGAGCTCGCCGAAGTCGAGGATCTCGACGATGTGCTCGTTGCCGATGTCGTGGGCGGCCTTGGCCTCGTTGAAGAAGCGAGCGACGATCTGGGGGTCCTGGTTGTATTCGGGACGCAGGACTTTGATGGCCACGCTGCGGCCGATGCGCGGGTGCTCGGAGCGATAGACGGCGCCCATGCCGCCTTCGCCGATCTTCTCCCGGATGATGTAGTTGCCGACGGTGCGCCCGATCATGGAGCGGCTCCGGAGCTGCATTGCAGAGCCTCAGGGGCCCTCCCATCCGTACCGCCCGGAGACCGAACATCGCTACGTTTGCCTAGGAGCTGTCCCCCGGTCCTGCGCTCTCTCATATGACGAGGAATTACACAGTCCGGCACGAGTCACAAAATTTGGACGTCAGCAGGTCGGCCGCAGAGGAGGCTTGCGTCACCTCGAGGCGTGGGACTCGCTCTGGTAGCGCGGGTAGGTGTGGCGCAGCTTCTTGAACCAGGCATGCGCGCGGTGAACCCAGCCGGTGTTCTGGAGGAACATGAGAGGGCACTCCCCCTCGACCACCGCGATCGCCTGGCGGTGACAGAGCTCGATCGCCTGCTCATCGACCGCCCCTGTCCCTCCGCCCTTGTGCATCCAGACCCGCGGGATGCCGGCCGCGACGCAGTCGGCCACCACCTGCCGCGTCACCTCCGGCGGCGTCATGACGATCGCGCCACCGACGGAACCGGGGATGTCCTGCACCCGCGGGTAGCAGGTGAGGTCGTCGATGCGCTCGACCTTCGGGTTGACGGGCAGGACCTCGTAGCCACGCTGCCGTAGCTCGCGCAGGACCAGCCGGCTGAAGTCCTTCTCGTCATGCGACGCGCCCACGAGGGCGATGCGGCGTTGGGCCAGGAAATCGTCAATCACTTCGCGTGCCGTGGTGCTCATACGCGCGGTTTGAGCAAGTGAAGTGCCAGGCCAGGATGAGAGGCCATTCCATGCGCGGCGCCCTCCAACGGGGCCCGCAGGGCCGCAAAACTTTCCAGCGACGGCGCGGCCTGACGAAGAGATTGCGCGATTCCATCATGGGATGGGCGTTGTACCCTGGGGCCATGCGCCTGGTCGCGGTGGCAGACACGCACCTCTTTCACGACGAGCTGGTCATCCCCGACGGCGATGTCTTCATCCATGCCGGCGACCTCTGTCGCGCCGGCTCGCTCGACGAGCTGGCCGAGGCCTCACGCTGGCTCCGAGCGCTCCCCCACCGCATCAAGATCTTCATCGCCGGCAACCACGACTGGGCCTTCCAGAGCCACCCCGAGCCGGCCCGCCGCCTGCTCGGCCCCGAGATCATCTATCTGCAGGACACCGGCACGACGGTGGAGGGCCTACGCTTCTGGGGCTCTCCGTGGCAGCCCGCGTTCAACGACTGGGCGTTCAACCTGCCGCGCGGCCCGGAGCTCGCCGAGAAGTGGGCGCTCATCCCCGAGGGCCTCGACGTGCTCGTCACGCACGGCCCGCCCAAGGGCATCGGCGACCACACGTCGTACGGGGCCAGGCGCGCGGGTTGCGCCGACCTGCGCGAGCGCGTGGCCGCGGTGCGCCCGCGCCTGCACCTCTTCGGGCACATCCACGAGGACGGCGGCGCCTGGGACATCGACGGCACGACGTTCGTCAACTGCACGACCTGGGAGTGCGAGCGCGCGCCGACGGTGATCGATATCTCGCCAGGGACCGGCGAGGTCCAGGTGCTCGCCCCGCCTGCACGACCCGCGAGGTGAGACGCTTCGGGGGATCTCGCCGCGAGCACGCTACTGCGCGACCAGGGTGCGGTGCGCCCAGTCGATGCCGCCGCGTTCGTCGTGCGCCATGACGAAGAGGTCGATGGTGGCGCCCGCGCTCGGCGGGCGCTGGCCGAGATCGAGCGTGTTGTCGGGCTCCGCCTCGCCGGTGGCGTTGTTCTCGAAGTCGCCGGCGGGGGCGAACCAGTCGACGCTCACGGTCTCGGTCACGGTCTCGGGCGGGGTGGTGCGGGGATCGCCGCTGTAGACCTGGTAGGTCTCGACGCTGCCGGCGGCCAGGGTGGCGCGCAGGGTGATCTTGGCGCCGATGCGCACGGGCAGGGGCTGGCCTTCGACGAGGGGCACGGCCTGTCCGTCTTGCACGACGGCGACGTCGGCGATGCGCGGGTTCTGGTTGGGCGGGGTGCCGAGGGCGTAGCGCAGGCGGTAGATCGAGGTGACGCGCTGGGGATCGCCGGCCGTGGTCTCGGCGCGCAGGCGCACGGGCAGGTAGAAGCCGTTCGTGTAGTCGGGCGGGCCGAGGTCGGTGGGCGCGACGTTGGGCATGGTCACGGCCTTGGTGCTGCCGCCGCCGAGCTGTTCCAGGAAGGGCGCGGTGTCGGTCGTGGCGCACTCGGACCGTACGGAGGATCCGCCGGGGATGGGCGGGAGCCGACACACGGCCCAGGCGAAGTCCACGGGGCGGCCGCGCGTATCCACGGACAGGACGTCGAGCTGCGCGGTCTGGCCGGGGCCGACCTCGGGGGGCATGGCGCGGACGGCGAGCACCCGCAGGCCCGAGAGGTAGGAGCGGGGGTTGAAGTCGTTGCCGCAGCCGGGGCCGCCGAGGAACAGGAGGAGGAGCAGGATCGAGGAGCGCCGCATGTCAGAACTCTCCGCGGAAGCCGAAGACGGGGAAGAGGGGTTGGCCGCTCACCGGCTGGCGCTGGCTGTAGTCAAAGTTGTAGGTGATGCCCTCGGGGTTGCGCCGGTTGTAGAGGTTCTGGATGTCGATGTAGGCGAGGAGCCGCCAGCGCTTGAAAGTCCACGTCTTGTCGAAGCGCACATCGAGGGAGTGGAAGGCGGGCAGGCGCGAGCTGTAGGTGCCGCCGTAGAGGGGGGTGTAGCGATCCTCGTTGATGTCGTAATAGGCGCCGGTGACGGGCGTGTAGGGGTTGCCGGTGACGTAGCGGAAGCGGATGCCGACCTGGTAGCCGCGCCGGAACTGGTAGCTGCCGATGATGGAGAAGATGTGGGTCTGGTCGTACTGGAAGACGCGGAACGGGTCGCCGGGGTGGTCGGCGCGTTCGCTGCGCGAGGCGGTGTAGGCGAGCCAGCCGAAGAAGCCCTTGAACAGCTCCTGGCGCACGAGGAGCTCGCCGCCGTAGATGCGGCCAATGCCGTCGTTGATGACGGGCGGGTCCTGGGCGCTCGTGCCGCGCACGACGAGGTTGCGCAGGTCTTTGTAAAAACCCTCGGCCTCGATGAGGAGGGTGGGGGTGGGGCGGATCTCGACGCCGGCGACGTAGTGGATGCTGAACTCGGGCTGGATGCGCTGGCTGCCGAAGCTGTAGGAGATGGCGGTGGGATCCGGGGACTGGTAGTAGACGCCGACGGCGGCCTTGAGGTCGAGGAGGCTGCTCACGCGGTAGCGCAGGGTGAGGCGCGGCGAGGGGCGGATGAAGTTGGTGGTGACGTCGCTCCGGCCGGTCTTGCCGCCGAGGGCGTAGCGGGAGCTCGAGAAGGTGTTGAAGATCTCGACGCGCACCGAGGGGACGATGGTGAGGCGGCGGTCGAGGACGCTGAAGCGCAAGGCGGCGAAGGGGGCGAGGTACGCGGGCCGCTGGGTGGTGGTCTCGGTGGCGAAGCCGGCGCCGCGCGGTGGGCCGGGGGCGTCGCCTTCCCGCGGGGCGCCGTTCTGTGTCAGGGCGGCGTCGATGACGTTGGTGGCGCCCTCGAAGTCGAGGCCGGCGTCGAGGCGCAGCGAAGAGGTGAGGGGGGCGCGCACGACGGCGCGCAGGACGTAGGGGGTGACGCGGGCGTCGATGCGCAGGGGGATGCTGCCGATGTTGGCGCGGACCTGGAAGGGGACGTTGTAGCCGCTCGAGGCGGTGACCTGGAGGGTGACGCGGCCGGCGAAGCGGTGGAGCCAGCGCACGAGGCCGCGGTGATAGAAGGTATGGGAGTCGAACTGGGCCTGGGCGGCGGGGTTGGGGTTCTTGGTGGACAGCTTGATGGTGTCGTCGGAGCCGAAGATGAAGAGGTCGACATCGTCGCGCGGGCTGGCGTTCCAGTGGATCTTGGCCTGGTAGTCCCAGTACGCGGGGGTGAGCTGGAAGTTGTTGGGGGTGAAGGCGGGGAGGATGAACTGGATGAGGCTGTAGCGGCCGCCCACGGCGACGGAGACGTTCTTGGACACGGGGCCTTCGAGGGCGAAGGAGGCGTCGAGGCTGTCGATCTGGACGTAGCCGTGGAGGCCCTGGTCGCGCGGGCGGCGGGTCTGGATCTCGACGAGGCCGCCGATGCCGCGGCCGTACTCGGAGCCGTAGGCGCCGGGGGTGAAGACGAGGGCGTCGATGAACTCGCCGTTGACGGTCGAGCGCAGGCCGCCGAAGTGATAGAGGGTGGGGACGAAGACGCCGTCGACGAAGGTGCGGGTGTCCTGGGGGCGTGAGCCCCACACGACGAGCTGGCCGCCGAAGAACGGGGTGCGGGCCACGCCGGGGAGGCTCTGCAGGGCCTTGAGGGTGTCGCCCTGGGTGCCGGGGATGCGCTTGAACTCCTCGGGGCGCAGGGTCTGCTCGACGGCCTCGCGCTCGATGGGCCGGCCGCGCACGGTGGTGCGGTAGCGCTCCAGGATCTCGACGTAGTAGGTGACCTGGAGGCTCTTGTTGGGGGAGAGGGTCTCTTTGACCTCGGCCGGCACGGTCTGCGAGCCGAGCAGCTGGATGCGGTGTTCGCCGACCGGCAGGTCGGGGAAGGAGAAGCGCCCGTCGGCGTCGCTCGTGGCCTCAACCGTGCCGCCGTCGATGAGGACGCTGACGCCGGCCACGGGGGTCCGGTCGCCGCGCCGCAGCACCCGGCCGCTGAAGGGGACGCCGGCGGGAGGCGCCGCTTCTTGCGGGGGGGCCGGCGTCGCGGGCGTGTCGGAGGGCGGCGGGGCGTCCGGCTTCTCGGGGGCACCTTCGGGCACGGGGGCGGCGGGTGGCGGCGCTTGCGGCGTCGGCTGGGCCTCGGGCGATGAGGGTTCGCCTGGAGGCGGCGGGGGCGCCGCCAGGGCGGAACACTGCAGGGCGACGAGCAGGGTTACGAGCGGTGCGAGGCGATTTGGTTCCACTGCGGCAAGTCATGCTCGCCGTTCAGCTGCTTGTCAATCGGGTGGCCAGGGGACGCCAAGGGGTCCGGGCGTGGGGGGAGGTGGCCGGGCGGACGCCTACTTCTCGTCGCGCAGGCCGAACTCCTTCATCTTGTTCTGCAGGCTCTTGCGGCTGATCTTGAGGCGGCGCGCGGCCTGGGTGACGTTGCCGCCGGTCTCTTCGAGGGCGCGCACGATGAGCTCGCGCTCGACGCGCTCGGCCTCCTGGCGCACGATCTCCCGGAGGGACGGCTCCTTGAGGGCGACGGACGGCTCCTTGAGGGGGGGATCCTTGGGAGACGGATCGCGGCTCACCACGGGGAGTCCCCCGGGCGGCGTGACGGCCGGGATGCCGCCCGAGGGGAGCGGGGCCGGCGAGATCGTGCCTGCGGCCTGCACCTCGGGGGGCAGATCGACCATGCGGATGGTGGCGTGCTCACAGAAGAGGATGGTGCGCTCGAGCACGTTCTCGAGCTCGCGGATGTTGCCGCCCCAGTGATAGCCGATCAGCCGCTCCATGGCCTCGGGCTCCACCCGGGTGATGCGTTTCTTGAGCCGCTCGTTGAACTTGGCCAGGAAGTGCTCGACCAGGAGCGGGATGTCGCTGCGCCGCTCGCGCAGGGGCGGCAGGTGGATGGGCACGACGTTGAGCCGGTAGTAGAGGTCCTCGCGGAAGTTGCCGGCCGCCACTTCCTTGGTGAGGTCGCGGTTGGTGGCGGCCACGAGGCGCACGTCGACCTTGATGGTCTTGATGCCGCCGACCCGCTCGAACTCCGACTCCTGCAGGACGCGCAGGAGCTTGACCTGCATCTCGATGGGGATCTCGCCGATCTCGTCGAGGAACAGGGTGCCGCGGTCGGCGAGCTCGAAGCGGCCGGGCTTGGAGCCGACGGCGCCGGTGAAGGCGCCCTTCTCGTAGCCGAAGAGCTCCGACTCCATGAGGGTCTTGGGGATGGCGGCGCAGTTGATCTTGATGAAGGGCTCGGCGCGGCGACTCGAGTTGCTGTGCAGGGCGCGGGCGATGAGCTCCTTGCCGGTGCCCGACTCGCCGGTGATGAGCACGGTGGAGGGGGTGTCGGCGACCTTCTCGATGACGGCGAAGATCTGCTGCACGTTCTCGGAGACGCCGATGAGGCCGAAGCGGCCGGGCGGTGCGCCGTGGCTGCCCGCGGGCACGGTGGCGAGCTCGCTGCGGGGGGCGCTGCGGCCGAGCTCGTAGGTCTTGGCCGCCTTGTCGACGATCTGGCGGATCTGGGCCTGCTCGAAGGGCTTCTCGATGTAGTCGAAGGCCCCGAGCTTGACCGCCTCGACGGCCGAATCGACCGAGCCGTGGGCGGTGATGACGATGACCGGGATCTGGGGGTGGTCGATGGCCACGCGGCGGAGGAGGCCCATGCCATCGAGCCGCGGCATGCGGAGATCGGTGATGATCACCTGCACCCCGCGGCCGATGAGGCCGAGCGCCTGTTCGCCATCGGCGGCCTCGACCACCTCGTAGCCCTCGCGCGCGAGGATGGCCCCCAGCACCTTGCGGAGGTTGGCCTCGTCGTCGGCAATCAGTACGCGCGTCGCGCCCATCGCACCATGGCCGTGACGCTACACAGGCCACGAGGCGCCGTCAACGCGGGGCCGCGGTCGTGGGGGTTCGCGGGTCCGCGGGGGGCTCCAGGGGGAGCTCGACAGTGAAGGTGGCGCCCTGGCCGGGTTCGCTCTCGACCCGGATGGTGCCGCCGTGGGCCTCGACGATCTGGTGCACGATGTAGAGGCCGAGGCCGAGGCCGCCGTAGTGGCGCGCGGAGACGGCGCGCTCGAAGCGCTGGAAGATGCGCGCCTGATCGGCCTTGGCGATGCCCATGCCGGCGTCGCTGACGATCAGGCGGGCGCGATCGCCGGCCCGCTCGACGCGCACCGTGACGGCCTGGCCGGCGCCGTACTTGAGGGCGTTGCCGAGGAGGTTGACGGCGACCTGCTCGAGCCGGCTGCGGTCCCAGGGACCGATCACGCCGTCGGCGGCGTGGATGGCGAGGGTGCAGCCGGCGCTCTGGACCTGAGCGGCGAGGCGGCTGGCGACGTCCTTGATGAGGTCGCCGAGATCCGTGGGCTCGCGCTGGAGCGCGAGATAGCCGACGCGGAGGCGCGACACGTCGAGGAGCTGGTGGACGAGGAGCGCCAGGCGTTCGAGGTGCCGCCCGAACAGGGCGATGGCGTCGCGGGGGACGGTGAGCGAGGAGGCGCCCGAGCCCTGGTGTCTCTGCCCGCGCTCGATGACGCGCATCTGGAGCTGCATGGCGGCGATGGGGTTGCGCAGCTCATGGGAGGCGATGGACAGGAACTCGTCGCGCTGCTGGATGGCCTCCTGGGCGCGCTGGTAGAGGATGGCGTTGTCGATCGAGATGGTGGCCTGGGAGGCGATGAGCTCGAGCACCGCCAGCCGCTCGGGGGTGAAGGCGTGCGGGACGAGGTGGTTCTCGAGGTAGAGGAGGCCCCGCAGCGTGGCTTGCCGCAGGAGGGGCATGCAGAGGAGGGACCGGGGCCGCCGCCGCACGATGTACGCGTCGCGCGAGTAGGGCCCCCCGGCGCTGGCATCGGCGAGGATGACGCTCTCGCGGGTGCGCCGCACGTAGTGGAGGATGGAGTGGGGCAGGTCATCGTCGTCCCCGAGGGGGCGGGAGGCGACGAGGACGCGCTCGCCGTCGCCGATCTGCACCTCGGCCTCGATGCTGAGGTCGTCGTGCTCGCCGGCGAGGAGGAGGACGCCGCGCTGCGCGCCGGCCGGCTCGATCACGGTGCGCATGAGGGTCTCGAGGAGCCGGGCGAGCACGATCTCGCTCGAGATGACCTGCGAGGCCTTGAGGACGGGGAACACATCGAGCTGCTCGACGCGGGCGCTGACGAAGCCGGCCGCGGGCGAGCCCTTGGGGCGCGGCTCGGGCGCGCCGGGTTGTTCGGACAGGCCGGGGTAGCGCTCGTCGAGCTGCAGCACCTTCTCGTCGGCTCCCCAGACGAGGTAGCCATTGCGCGCCTGCCGGAGGTGGGCGTGGGCGATGAGCTCGAAACCCTGGCCGAGGAGGAACTGCCCGGCCAGCTCGTGGCCGAGTGCCTCTTGATGGACGAAGCCGCTCTCGCGCGCGGCGTGGATGCCCTGTTCGTAGAGGCGCAGCGCGTCCATGTCGCGGCCGTCGAGGCGGGCGCGCTCGGCGCGGAGGAGCAGGAGGCGGGCGGCGAAGTTGGCCGGGCAGTGCTCGGCCCAGCGGGCGAACCTGCGCTCCTGCGCGGCGAGGAGGTCATCGTAAGAGGCGCGCTGCTCGGGCGGTGCCTGGCCGGCGACCGCGACCGCGGCCAGGGCCAGGTAGAAGGCGTAGGTGGCGACGATGGGCATGGCCATGGCCGCGCCGAGCAGCGGCTCGGCGGCGCGGGCGTCGTCGAGCGCGGCGGCGTAGTCGCCGTAGGTGTAGTGGAGGATCATCCGCAGGATGTGGTGGAACACGACGCCGCAGCCAAAGCTCGCCCGGGTGATGATGGACACGGAGCGGGCCTCGTCGAAGTCGCCGTCTTCGAGGGTGTCTCGCCCGCGGGTGAGGCCGCGCAGGTTGCGCAGGAACTGCTGCTCGACGCGGATGGTCTCGAACACGGCTTCGTTGCGGGACTGCCGGGCGAAGGCGGCGTAGCGCTGCGAGAGCTTGAAGACGTCCTCGAGGACGTCGCCCCGCTCCACGGCCTGCCACACGGTCTCGAAGGCGAGGTAGCTGGCGTAGACCAGATCGCCGACCTCGATGCAGGCGAGGAAGGCCTTGTCGAGGATGGGGAAGTCGGTGGCGATGGGGTTCTTCCAGAAGTTGATGTGGTCGCCGTGCAGGTGGAGGAGCGTGCCGCGCAGCTTGGCGTCGCCGAGCCGCTCGTTGAGCCGGATGGACATCTCCGAGAAGGCGTAGGCGGTGGGGATGTCGTCCCACACCCCGATCAGCATGAGGCCGTAGACGCTGTAGGCGAAGCAGGACTGCTCGGTGTTGCCGTGGCTGAGCGAGAGGTGGAGCATCTTGAGGGAGATGAGGGGGAAGACGGCGGGGCGACCGATGTAGGCGCAAGGCGCGGCGTTGGCGAGGAGGTCGATGACGACCTGGATGGCCGGGTCGCGGAGGAGCGGGGCATCGGCCAGGGCGCTGATGTCGCACCCGCGCAGCGCCTCGCGGATGGCGGCGGCCTCGGCCTGCATGGTGGCGTCGAGCGCCGCGGGCTCCGAGGGGAGGGTGACGCCGAAGAGTTCGAGGGCGGCGAGGGCCAGGGTGACGCCCTCATCGTACTTGCCGGCGACCTGATAGAGCTTGAGGCGCAAGGTGGCGATGCGCGCCTTCTCGAGGGGGGTGGCGGCGCGCTCGGTGACCTCGACGAAGAGGGCCTCGGCCTCGGCGAAGTCGCCGCACAGGTAGCGGCACTCGGCGTACTCGACCGAGACGTCGCGGGCGAGCGGGTAGGCCCGCGCCCAGGCATCGGGGGGAAGGAGGCGGGCGGCGGTCTCGAAGTAGCCGCGCGCCGGCACGTAGGCGGTGGAGGTCTTGGCCTTGCGGCCGGCCTGGAGGTTGAGACGGGCGATCGCCTCGCGCTCCTCGGGCTCGGCGATGAGGTCGATGCCGAGGTCGAGCTGATGGACGATGTCGAAGAGGCGCTCCTCGCGCTCCTGCTCCGTGAGGGTGGAGAGGAGCAGGCGGCCGATGCGCAGGTGGACCTCGCTGCGCTTGTCGGGTGGGATGAGGGCATGGGCGGCCTGCTGGATCCGATCGTGCTGGAAGCGATAGGAGATGCGCAGGCCGGCGATCTCGTCGGGCTCGAGCTCCGCGGCGATCCGATGGGTGTCGCCGACGGGCAGGAGCAGGCCCTCGTGGAGGGCCTCGCCGAGCAACTGCAGGGTCTCGGCCTCGCCGCGCTCGTGGATGCGGGCCAGGATGTTGAGCTCGAACACGTTGCCGATGCAGGAGGCGAGCTTGAGCGCCTCTTGCGTCTCCTCGCCGAGCCTGGCCATGCGCTCGATCAAGAGGTGGACGAGGTTGTCGGTGATGCCCTGGGCCTCGATCCGGGCCTCGTCCCAGCGCCACTGGCGACTCTGGTGATCGAGCTCGAGCAGGTGCTCGCGATGGAGGGTCTTGAGGAACTCGTTGACGAAGAACGGGTTGCCCTGGGTCTTGCGCACGACCAGGCGGGCGAGGGGCGCGGCGCGCGCGGCCTCGCAGTGCAGGGTGTCGGCGACGAGCCGGGTGATCTCGGGGAGCGCGAGCGGTCCGAGGGTGATCCGCCGGGGGCTGACGCCGGCGGCCCGGAGTCGGTCGATGGTGATGCTGAGGGGATGCGCGGCGTCGATCTCGTTGTCGCGGTAGGCGAGGATGATGAGCAGGTGGCCGACCGCGCCCTGGGTGAGCAGGGTCTCGATGAGCTGCAGGGTGGCGCCGTCGGCCCACTGCATGTCGTCGAGGAGCAAGGCGAGGGGGTGACGCGCGGTGGCGAACACGCCGATGAAGGCGATGATCGCCAGGTTGAAGCGGTTCTGGGTCTCGCCCGGGCCGAGATCCAGGACCGGCGGGGTGGGGCCGAGGATGAGCTCGATCTCGGGGATGACGTCGGCGATGAGGCGGGCGTTCTTGCCGAGGGCCGCGGTGAGGTGCTCGCGCCAGCGGGCGATCTCGGCCTCGGGCTCGGTGAGGATCTGGCGCACGAGGTCGCGGAAGGCCTGGGTGATGGTGGCGTAGGGGATGCCGCGCCGGTACTGGTCGAACTTGCCGGCGCCGAACAGGCCGCGCGTGGCGACGATGGGGCGGTGCAGCTCGTGGACGAGCGAGGACTTGCCGATGCCCGAGTAGCCGGCGATCAGGATGAGGGCCGGGGGGCCGGGCTCGACGATCGAAGCGAAGGTGTCGAGGAGGGCCGCGACCTCGCGATCCCGGCCGTAGAGCTTTTGCGGAATGTGGAAGCGCTCGGAGACGTCGTGCGTGGCGAGCGGGAAGGGGTCGATGTGGCCGGTGGCCACGAGCCGGTCGCGGCAGATCTCGAGGTCGTGCTGGAGCCCGCGCGCCGACTGGTACCGATCCTCGGCTCCCTTGGCGAGGAGCTTCATGACGATGTCCGACAAGGGGGCCGGGACGTCGGGGCACAGCGCCAAGGGGGGCCGCGGCGTCCGGGCGAGGTGGCAGTGCACCCATTCCATGGGGTCATTGGCGCTGAAGGGGAGCTGGCCGGTGAGGAGCTGGTAGTAGGTGACGCCGAGCGAATACAGGTCGGTGCGGTCGTCGATGGACCGGTTCATGCGGCCGGATTGCTCCGGGGACATGTAGGCGAGCGTGCCTTCGATGAGGCTCGGGTTCTGGACCGCCTGGTGCTCGGCAGGCAGGCGAGAGGCGATGCCGAAGCCGGTGAGCTTGACCTCCCCGGTGCGGGGATCGAGGAGGATGTTCTCCGGCTTGATGTCCTTGTGGATGACGTTGTGCTCGTGGACCGCGGCGAGGGCCCGGGCGGTGGCGATGGCGATCGGCAAGAAGCGCACCGGCGGCAGCGGGCCGCCGGTGAGGCGATCCAGCGGCTCGCCGCCGAAGTCCTCGAGGACGAGCGCGGGTTGATCGCGAAAGGATTCGAGCGCGATGGGGCGGACGGCGGCGAGCGCGAGCTCACGGGCGATGGCGAGCTCATGGCGCAGGCGCTGGAGGTCACGCAGGGGGAGACGGGGGGATCGGTAGGTCTTGAGGAGGACGGGCTGCCCTCCGGGTCGTCTCACGGCGCGGTAGAGGGCCCCTTCCCCTTCCTGGAGCCGTTGCGTGATCTCAAAATCAGACATCGTGGGTGGATTCTCCTCTTGAACGACGCCCGTGCACGGCGCCATGGTAGAGGCATGCCAGCCGGCGGGTCAGGCAGATCCCCTGAATGAGCCAGGGCGCACGGACATGACTCCTGTATCTTTTCTTCGATGGAAGGCAGATCGAGCATAGCGATGCCGCTACTCGCGCGCATCCATGGGAACCCATGCGGGTGAAGCTCGTGGTGAGCGCAGGCCGGGAGGCCCGCGCGGCTCTACAAGAGGAGGTCAGGCCACGATGATGCTCTCGGGAGACCCAGACTCCGGCTCCATCCTCGTCGTGGACGACGAGGAGGACATCCGCCAGCTGCTCGGTCAGCTCCTCACGATGGAAGGCTACGAGGTGATGGTCGCGGAGAGCGGATCGAATGCGCTGACCTGCCTGCGCGCCAATCCCCAGGCCGTGAGGCTCATCCTCCTCGACCTCATGATGCCGGGCATGAACGGCTGGCAGTTCCGCACCGAACAGCTGAAGGATCCCGCGCTGGCCGCCATTCCGGCCGTGGTGATGACCGGGGCCGGGCTCAAGGCCGAGGACATGAAGGCCCTCGGCTCGTGCGAGGTCCTGTTCAAGCCCGTGAACGTCGACACGCTGTTCGAGCGGATCAAGCGCTACGTGCCGGGGTGACGCCGCTCACGGCCTCGATGAGGGCCATCGCCACCCGCTCGGCGCCGCGGCCGTCCACGAGCGCCGGCCCGGCCTCGCTCATGCGCCGCCGTAGCGCCGGATCCTGGCACAGGCGGGCCACGGCCTGGGTGAGCCGCTGCCCCATCTCCGGCGCCGCCGCCTGACCGACCGCGTGCAGCGTACCGGCGCGCGCGAAGCCGGCGAGGAGGACGCGCTGATTGTCTGCTAGCTCGAGCGCCACCGCGGGCACGCCCGCCGCCGCCAGCTCGAAGGTGGTTTGTCCGCCGGCAGACACGGCCAGATCGGCCTCACGCAGGAGCGGCGCGAGATCGGGGAGCGCCCGATGGAGTCGGATCCGTCCAGGGTGCGCCAGGGCGAACGCCTCCAGCGTCTCCGCCGCGCCAAAGAGCGGGCCGAGCACCACGTCGATCACCACGCCCTCGGGCAGCGCGCCGAGGAGGTGCCGCACCACCGCGTCCGTGTGCCCGGCAGGGTCCGCGCCGCCGAGCGTCACGAGGACCCGCTCCACCGCCGTCCGGAACGCGACGGGACGCCGCAGGTCGCGGAAGCTCGGGCGCAGGAGCGCGTAGGCCGGACCGAACAACGTGCGGCAGTTCGCGCCGAGGCGATACGGCAGGCGGGCCACGTCCACGGCCCCGTTCTGCACCAGGTCGGCCTCGAGGGTGCGATCGGCGAGGTCATCGATCACGAGCAGGGGCACCTCGGGCCGCAGCGCGCGGAAGTAGGCCTCGTCGAGCGCGTAGCTGTCCGCAACCAGCGCCGCCGGCCGCTCCCGCGCGACCTGCTGGAGGCTCCACCCGGGCTCGCGCGCCTCCCCGCTCACCGCCACCGGCACGTACCCGGCCGCGCGCACGACCTCGAGCGCCGCGGCGTCGCCGTCGAGCCAGAAGCGCGGCTCGAAGCCGCGCGCCGCGAGCTCGCCGGCCAGGGTCAGGCAGCGCCGCAGGTGTCCGAAGCCGATGCCCTTGCCGGCGGTGGTGCGAAACGCGATCGAGCTCATCCCGCGGGCCGCTCCGGTGACGGACCCGAGGAGTTCATCCCAGCACCTCGCGCAGCGCCGCGATCACCCGGTCCACGTCCTCGTCCGTGAGCGAGGGGAAGAGCGGCAGGGACAGGAGCCGCTCGGCCGCGGCCGCGGCCACGGGCGTGGTCTGGGGATCGTGGCCGAGCTGGCGATACAGCGGGAAGTCGCTCACCAGGATGTAGTGCACCTGCGGCCGGATGCGCTGCTGCTCGAGGCGCGCGTAGACCTCGCGCCGGAGCCCCGGGGGCCCCTCCAGCACCACCGCCATGAGGTGCCACGCCGGCTCGGCCCCCGGGGTGTCCTCCAGGAGCCGGACCCGCGGGCAACCGATGAGCCCCTCGCGGTAGCGCGCCACGATCGCGCGGCGCCGGGCCACGAAGCGCCCGAGCTTGGCGAGCTGGCTGCGCCCGAGCGCAGCATGGATGTCCGACAGCCGATAGTTGAAGCCGAGCGACTGGATCTCGTAGTACCAGGGGCCATCGTACCGGGCCAGCCGGGCCCGATCGCGCACGAGGCCGTGGTTGCGAAAATCGCGCGTCCGCTCGGCCAGGCCGTCATCGCCGGTCAGGACCGCCCCGCCCTCGCCCGTGGTGATGGTCTTGACCGGGTGGAAAGAGAAGGTCGTCAGGTGGGCGAGCGATCCCACGGGCCGGCCGCGATACGACCCGCCCACCGAGTGCGCCGCGTCCTCCACGAGGAGGAGCCCACGCCGCTCGGCGAGGGCCGCGAAGCGGTCCATGTCCGCCGGGTTGCCGGCGAAGTCCACGGGCGCGATGATCTTGGTGCGGGGCGTGATCGCCCGCTCCACGGCCTCGGGATCGAGACACAGCGTGCTCTCGAGCACGTCGGCGAACACCGGACGGGCGCCGAGCGCGAGCGCCATGTTGGCCGTGGCGCTGAAGGTGAGCGGCGAGGTCACCACCTCGTCGCCGGGTCCGAGCCCGGCCGCGGCATAGGCGGCATGGAGCGCGGCCGTGCCGTTCGACACCGCCACCGCCTGCTTCACCCCGCACGACGCGGCGAGCTCCTTCTCGAACGCCTCGACCTCCGGGCCGGTGGTGAGGTAGTCCGAGCGCAGCACGCGGGCCACGGCCGCGACGTCGTCCTCCTCGATCGTCTGCCGGCCATACGGCAGCCAGCGCTCGCTCATGCCGCGCCTCCCGCGCCGAGGCCGAGGTGGGCGATCATGTCCGCCAGCTCCTTGCGGCTGAGCCAGCGGTCGTTGGTGTCCGAGGCATAGCGGAAGCCGTCGGGGCAGCGCTTGGAGCCCGGCCACGCCGCGAGCTCGAAGGGGCTGAACTGCGGCATGATGATGAAGCGGTCGGAGCACTCGAGGGTGTGGCGCGCGTCGTCGTCCGGCACCATCACCTCGTGCAGCTTCTCGCCCGGCCGGATGCCCACGATCTCGGTCTTGCACTCGGGGGCGAGGGCCTGGGCCAGGTCCATGATGTTCATGGACGGGATCTTGGGCACGAACAGCTCCCCGCCCTGCATGCGCTGGAGGCAGTCGATGACGAACTCCACGCCCTGCTCGAGCGTGATCCAGAAGCGCGTCATGCGCGGGTCGGTGATGGGCAGCACCCCGGTCTTGCGGCGCTCGAGGAAGAACGGGATCACGCTGCCGCGGCTCCCGACCACGTTGCCGTAGCGCACCACCGCCAGGCGCGTGCGCCGCTCGGCGCTCACGTACACGTTGCCGGCGATGAACAGCTTGTCCGAGCACAGCTTGGTCGCGCCGTAGAGGTTCACCGGGTTGGCCGCCTTGTCCGTGGACAGCGCGATCACCCGCTCGACCCCCTGGTCGATGGCCTCGGTGATCACGTTCTCGGCGCCGAGGATGTTGGTCTTGATGGCCTCGAACGGGTTGTACTCCGCGGCCGGCACCTGCTTGAGCGCCGCCGCGTGCACGACCACGTCGATGCCGGCGAAGGCGCGGTGCAGGCGGTCGCGGTCGCGCACGTCGCCGATGAAGTAGCGCAGGACGGGCGAGCGGAAGGCCGGCGTCTGCTGCATCTCGAACTGCTTGAGCTCGTCGCGGCTGAAGACGATCAGCTTCTTGAGCCGCAGGTGCTCGAGCGCGTGCTTGATGAAACGCTTGCCGAACGAACCGGTTCCACCAGTGATGAGCAGGGATTTGCCTTCGAGCGAGTACATCGGCATCGACATGTGGGGGAGGCCTCCGGTGCCCCAGGCTACGTGGTTCGCCGGGAGGGCGCAAATGATCCGGACTCGCGGGACCCCACGGGTCCGGGGCGGGAGCAGCCCCTTGCGCCGGCGCCCGGATTGCCCGCGTCCGGGCGATGCTCTATCGTCGCCTGTAAAGCCTGCCAGGATCGCGATCATGACGACGAAATGCCTCGAGGCCCTGAAGTCAGCCGTCTTTCACGGTCCGTGGCCCAGCCCCTGGCTCGGCCCCTCGTCCCGACCCTGGCCCGGGACCTGGGCGTATCCGATGCTGGCCGCCGTGGGTCTCTTCTTGTCTGCCGCCGGCTGCCATGAGTTCGATCCGGCGGCCTATCTCGCCGTTTGCAGCGACGGCCGCGCCATCGCCCAGGCGCCGCCGTACGATCCACAGAAGGGCCCGGACCCCGACGTCCCCGTCTTCACGGCCCTCAAGGATCAGGAGGCCAAGCGCTGGCTCTGGAACCAGGACCTCCTCACCAAGTCCCTCCGCGAGGCGGGCCTCGCCCCGGCGACGCGACAGAACTACGAGCGCGCCGCGCTGGTCCTGTGCGTGGAGCAGACCGAGGAGACCTTGGCGCGCGAGTGCTACATCGACGACGTGACCCTGCAGCTCTACAATGCCCGCTATCGCGCCACCCTGCGCGAGGCCAAGACCGGGCGTGTCCTCGAGACGCGCGCCTACGAGGCGCGCAACTTCAAGTGCCCGCGCAACGCCCGCGTCTCCTTCTCGGAGACCTCGCCCAAGCGCTATCCCCCGCCCGCGTCCTATCAGGGCGAGCTCCGGGCCTTGCTCGGGCCCCACGTTCCGCCCCCCGTGTGCGACCGGCTCCAGTCGCAGCAGCCACCGCCGCAGCAGCAACCACAGCAGCAACCCCAGCAACAACCATCGCAGCAACCTCCATCGCAGCAACCTCCACAGCAGCAGCAACCCAAGCAGCCCTGATCCCGCCGCCGCTCGCTCCTTCCCCCTCCAGCCCCTGAATCACTCTCGATCGCCCTCACGGGTGGTCCACGTCCTGCAAAGCGAACCCGCCGAATCGCTGTTGTCTGTATCTGACAGCGGCTCCACGCCTGCAGGCGTCTGCGCCTGCGCAGCAGAGAGGAGATGAGTCGGTGAGCAAGCGAGTCGCAGGGATCTTCATGATGGTTGTCGGTCTGGTGGCATGGGGAGCGTCTCGGGCGGAGGCGCAGAGCGGCGGCGAAGGGGCGCTGTGCGGCAGCCGCGGGCTCCAGCCCTGCGGTGCGGGGCTGCGCTGCATGGGCGGGCGGCCCGAAGTGGACGTCCCCGGTACCTGCCAGCGGCCGGGGCAGGGCACGAGCCAGCGCGAGTCCTACTACCTCATTGTCGCGCGGGATCTGCGCCGTTGCGCGTCGCCTTTTTGCGGCGGCTTCTTCATCTCGCTGGCCAACCAGAAGACGATGCAGTGCCCCAACGGGGGTGTCAGCGCCACCTGTTACGTCGCCGGCGTCGATCTCTCGGCCATGGGGCTCGATCCCGGCCAGGCGGCCACGGTGATCGCGGGGAACACCGTCGTGCTCGGCCGGCTCGCCCCGCGGCGCGGGTTCCAGGGCGTGTCGGATCTCGTGGGCCGCGCGGCCTGGCGCGCGCCGACGGACACGCGGCCGACCGAGCCGCTCTACCGCGCCGAGTTCGACGGCCGGGTGTGCATCACCTTCCCCTGCCCGAACATCGACGAGGAGAAGCTCAACACCCATGAGCGGCAGACGGTGAGCGACGTCGACCTCACGACCGCCCCGGGGACGGACGAGGATCGCGAGCACGGGCAGGACGCCATCTACACCCGCGGGCAGGGGCTCATCGCGTCGGGGCACAACGTGGTGGTGGAGGACGCCGGCCCCGCCGGCGACGCCGAGGTGCTCCAGGCCGAGCAGTTCTTCCTCCCGGTGACGCCCAAGGTGACGTCACCGTAACGTCCCCTCCGCGCGCCCCGCCGCACCCCGCCAGTCATCCCCGCCCTGCCCGCTCGCTCCCCGCCGCTCGCGACCCGCCTGCTCCCCTTCGGAGCCGCTCCTCTGCCGGTCGACGCCGGCGAGAAATACTTGCGATCACGCAATCAATGCACTAAAGAAATCATCGTGGGCACGCAAGGAAGTCGTCGCCTCCTCGGCTCGCCGATGGAGCGGTTCACCCGGATGATGTTCACCCGCATCATCACCGGGCTGGCGCGCACGCTGCGAGACGAGGAGTTCACCGTGGCCCAGATCGCGGCCCTGCACCTGGTCGATCAGGAGGGCACGCTGCGGGTGAGCGCGCTGGCCGAGGCGCTCGGGCTGTCGGCGTCGGCGGGCAGCCGCCTGGTCGATGGGCTGGTGCAGCGGGGCCTCTTGACGCGCGCCGAGGACCCGCAGGATCGCCGCGCCCGCGTGATCTCGCTCAGCGACGACGGGCGCCGCTTCATCGAGCGCGCGAGCATCGAGCGCGTGGCCGTGGTCGAGGAGTCCGCCCGGTCGTTGCCAGGCCGCCTGAGCGAGCTGATGTCCGCGGTCCTGGCCGAGTTCCGCCGCCGCTAGAGCGAGCGACGGCAGCGCTACATCGCGGAGCGGTCCGCGCCGGACACGTGTGCCCGGCGTGCAGGGGACCGCTCTGCTCACAGAAGGGATCAAGGAGGTCTCTCATGGATATCGCCGTCTTCGATCGCACCGAGCTCCCGGTCGTCATCAGCGCCCTGCGCACCGTCGCCCTGGCCAACGGCTCGGTCTCCGAGACCGAGCGCCAGCTCTTCGAGATCATCGCCCAGCTCCACGGCGTGACGCTCGACCTCGACGCCCTCGCCGACGTGCCGGCCGACACCCTGCGCAGCACCATCGCCACGCCCCATCGCCGCAAGCGCCTCGTCCAGCTCGCCGTCGTCACCTCGATGGTCGATGGCGATCCCACGCCGGCCCAGGAGGAGGCCGTGCGGACCCTGGCCACGGCCCTCGAGATCGATGAGAGGTCCCTGCGCGTGCTCCACCACCTCACCGCCGATCACCGCCTGCTCGTGCGCTTCGACGTGGCCCGGCGCCTGACGGGCGGGATCTTCAAGACCGCCTACGAGGAGGAGGGCCTGGCCGGCGTGGGCAGGGTCCTCGGCCCGCTGCTCCTCGGCGGCGGCGAGGATCCCGAGGTGGCGTGGCGCTACCGCGAGCTCGGCCTCCTGCCCGCCGGCACCCTCGGCCGCGTCTACTGGGAGCACTGCACCCGCCGCCACTTCGGCTTCCCCGGCGAGAAGGGCGGCATCCCCGAGCGCCTCGTGTTCCATGACTTCGGCCACGTGCTCTCGGGCTACGACACCGACGCCGAGGGCGAGATCCAGCAGGGGGCCTTCCAGGCCGGCTTCATCCGGCAGGATGGCTTCGCCGTCCTGTGCTTCGTGCTCGTGCACTTCCACCTCGGCATCCGCATCACCCCCATCGCCCAGGCCGAGCGCGGCCTGTTCGACCCCCAGCGCGTCCTCCGCGCCCTGGCCCGGGGAGCCGCTTGCCGCGTGGACCTCAGCGACCGCTGGAACTTCTGGGAGGTGGTGGGGCTGCCGCTCGAGGAGGTGCGGGCTCGTTACGGCATCCCGCCGCTCGCGCCGCTCGTGGACGGAGCGTCGGCCGGCCGCGCCGCCGCGCCGGTCGCCTGAGCCGGCGTCCAGGCGGACGGCGGGAGGCCCGTCGCAGGGCCGTCCGGCGTCCGCGGCGCCTTGGGCAATGGGCCGAGATCCGCCAGCGTCGTCACGGCCTCGATGGGCTCGACGGCGTCGTATTCGAGGTCATCGGCGGCGGCCACGGCGACCCCGATCACGTCGCCGGCCTCGTCGACCACCGGCCCCCCGGAGAACCCCGGCCTGAGCACGTGCTCCATGAGCAGCACCGGGTGTTCCCCGCGGCCCGCGTCGATGACGCTGCGGCCGAGGAAGCGCCCGCAGGCCGCTTCCCAGGAGGGCGTGTTGCCCTCCTCGCGCACGCGCCACGCGCACAGGCGCTGGCCGTGGCGGAGGCGGCTCGAATCGCCGAGCCGCGCCTCGGAGAAGCGGCTCTGTCCCTGGAGCCCGACGAGCACCACATCGGCGCCGTGATCCGGTATCCGGGCGCCCTGCGCCTGCGCCGCGCGCGTGCCGTCGAAGATCCGCATCCCTGCCCGAGGCTTGAGGCAGTGCCGCGCCGTGGCCAGATGTTGTCCGCGCGGGGTGGCGACGACGAAGCCGGTGCAGGCGTAGACCTCCACGTGCTGCTGGCGTAGCCCGCGGGCGCGCTCGGAGACGACCCCCACGAGCCCGGCCGGCACCCGGGGTTTGAGGGGCGCCGGAGACGGCGACGCTTCGGCCCGCGAGGGGCTCGGCGTGAGCGAGATCGAAACGAGGAACGCGGCGAAGAGGGGCCTCCCCAGGGAGCCGAGGAGAGAGGACAGGCGCCCCGGCCGGCTCGGCCCCCCCGAGCGTCGGCTGGAGTGAAAGGCCCGCGTGGATCTCCTCTTCACGTCACACCTCCTTGGGACCGTGCCTGTCTCCTGGCGGGGTCTCTGGTAGGTCTTCGGTGAGATTGTACCATCTGAAGGAGAGACTACCCGGGCCGCTCCTGGATCTCGCGCACCGCGGCGCGGGCCCGCCGGGCGCGGGCCTCCTGGTCCTTGGCCGCGGCCCACTGTTCGAGCGTCAGGAGGGCCTCACGGCGCACGCCCTCGGCCGCATCGTGGAGCGCGATGTGACGCAGGAGGGGGATGGCCTCGGCTTCACCGATCTCACGCAGCGCATAGACGAGGTGCTCGCGCCCGGATTCGTCGGCCGTATGGAGGGCGGCCTCGATCGGCGGCAGGGCGGCGACGCCGTGGCGTACCAGGCGGCGGGTCGCGGCCTGCATCATCTCCCCTTCGTGCGCCACGACGATCTGGACGTCGCCGCGCAGCGCGTCCGGATCGTCACGGCAGGCGGTGAGGAGCAACGCCAGCGCCAGGCTCGCAAGACGCGTCGTCATCGCGGGGTCCTACATACCACGACGTGAGGGGCCGGTCTGAGGTGCCCCGCGGCCGGAAGAGGGGACTCCCTGTGCGAACGGGGGTCCTCCCTGTCCGAAAGAGGGTCCTCCCTGTCCGAGAGAGGGTCCTCCCTGTCCGAAAAGGGGTCCTCCCTGCGCGAAAGGGGGTCCTCCCTGCGCGAAAGGGGGTCCTCCCTGCGCGAAAGGGGCGACTCCCTGTGCGAACGGGTCGACTCCCTGTGCGAACTGTGCGAACGGGGCGACTCCCTATGCGAACGGGGCGACTCCCTATGCGAACGGGGGACTCCCTGTGCCGAAAAGGCGGCTCCCTATGCGAACGGGGCGGCTCCCTGTGCCGAAAAGGCGGCTCCCTACGCGAACGGGGCGGCTCCCTGTGCCGAAAAGGCGACTCCCTATGCGAAAAGAGGGCACCCCATCAGCTTGTATGCGATGCCGCACGGCGCCCGGCGTCTCGCAACTCGCGACACGCTGCGCGGCTCGTGGGCTCGGGGGCCGGCCGGCCGGCCCTTTGGGCCTTTGTCCTGCACCCTGACTGCGGGTAAGCTCCCGGCCATGTCGACCTCATGGGATGTCATCATCGCTGGCGGTGGCTTTGCCGGCTCGACGTTGGCCGCGGCGCTCGCCAATGGGAACCGGCGCGTGCTCTTGCTCGAGGCGCGCTCGGGACCGGACCCGCGCTTCCGAGGCGAGCTCATCCACCCGCCCGGCGTCTCGGTGCTCGAACGTCTCGGCCTGCTCGGCCCGCTCGACCGGGCGGGGGGCTTCCATGTCACCGGCTTTGCCGTGATCCCGGCCGGCGATCCGGACGCGGTGGTGTTGCCGTATGGCGAGGTCGAGGGCGGACGCCCTAGGGGCTTTGCCATCGATCACCGCGAAATGATCGCGGTCCTGCGCCAGGAGGCGGCCCAGCGCCCGGGCGTGGAGGTGCGCACCGGGCAGCGGGTGGCCGAGATCCTGCGCGAGGGCGACCGCGTGGTGGGCGTGCGCACCGCCGACGGCACCGAGCATCGCGCGGCGCTCACGGTCGTGGCCGAGGGCCGCCACTCCAAGCTGCGCAGCGCGGCCGGCTTCCGCGAGGAGAGCCGGCTCCTGTCGTGGACCGCGGCGCTCCTGGTCAAGGACACCACGCTGCCCCAGCCGGGCTGCGGCCACGTCATCCTCGGCGCCCCCGGCCCCATCCTGGCCTACCCCATCGGCCGGAACGAGGTGCGCATGTGCATCGACGTCCCCTCGGACCTCACCAAGGGACGCGACGCCGTGGTGGAGCTCTTGCGCACTCGCTATGCCCCGCTCGTCCCCGAGCCGCTGCGCAGCGGCATGCTGGCCTCGCTCGACGCCGAGGCGCCGGAGATGTGCGCCAACCATGCCATCTACACGAGCGAGTGCGTGCAGCCGGGGCTCGCGCTCCTCGGTGACTCGGCCGGCTGCTCGCACCCCCTCGCCGCGAGCGGCATGACCGTCGTGCTGAGCGACGTGCGCATCCTCGCCGAGGAGCTCGCCCAGAAGGCCACGATCGACGAGGCGCTCGCCGCCTACCAGCGGCGGCGCTACCGCTTCGCGCGCGGCCGTGAGGTGCTCTCGGACGCGCTCTTCGAGGTGTTCCGGGCCGCCGACGCGGGCAACAACGCCCTGCGCGAGGGCATGTATCGGTACTGGCGCGGCAGCCGGCGGGCCCGCGCGGCCTCGGTGGGCGTGCTCTCGGGCCACGATGAGCGGGTCGTCGGCTTCGTCGCCGAGTACCTGCGGGTGTTCTTCGGCACGACCGGTCACATCTTGCTCGCCCGCGGCGGCGGCAGCCTGCGCGAGCGGCTCGGTTGCCTCGATCTGGCGGTGCGGTCGAGCTGGGCGCGGATGGACCGGGCCTTCAAGATCCTCTACCAGAACATGCGTCCCCGGACCGGCACCGCCGATGGCCAGCGGGCGGCGCCGCCATCGCGATCGGCTGCCCCGAAGGCCTCCCCCGGATCCGAGCGCAAAGCGCAGCGCCCCGAGCCCGAGTCCCGCGCCGCCACGCCCCCCGCCGCCTGAAGCATCCTCTCCGCAACCTGCCCCCACCCCCGCCGCCCGCTACCCGTTCACTCCAGACTTCAGCGCCGTCGGCGGAGCCGCCTCGGCGATCGCCTCCTCCAGCTGGCGGTAACGCGCTCGGCCGTGCCACAGGTGACGGCCGAGCGCGGCCATCAGGTAGCGCTTGTGGTCGGCGAGCACCAGCGTGCCCGATACCCGGGCGGCGTAGAACTCGAGCATCTTGGCGTCGAGCAGCACGAGCGCGAGCCAGCGGCGGTAATCGTCCCCATCGTAGAGCATGCGCGCGAGCCAGCGGTCGAGCGCCAGCTCGCGCCCCACGGTGGCGCGCCGCAGCGCCCGGCGGTAGCCGGCAAAACCGAAGTCTCCGCTCGTCAAGGCCGCCAGGATGGCGCGCGCGGCCACCATCCCCTGCTCCATCCCCACGGCGATGCCCTCGCCGGTGAGCGCGTCGATGCCGGCGGCGTCCCCCACGACGAGGAGGTGCGGCGCCGCCACCGTCGTCGAGGGCTGGTAGCCCCAGGCGGGCCAGCCGCGCAGCGCCCCGGCGTCCTGGTCCTTGTCCCCGAGGGCGATGCCGTGCTCCGCCAGGCCCGCCCGCAGGAGCGCCACCAGCTCGGCCCCCGAGAACGCGGCCCGGCCCCCCGCGGGATAGTGCATGAGCCCTACGTTGAGGCGATCCCCCGGCACGGGGAAGATCCATAAATAGCCGCGCAGCCCCTCGCGCATCAGGGTGAAGTCGTAGAGCATGGCGTCCGCGGTCCGCCCGCGCGCCGGCACCTCGGCACGAAACAGGCGGATGGCGGGCCGCAGGGGCCCCTGCCGGTGGCCGACCAGGTGCTTACGTACCTGACTCCCCGCCCCGTCGGCGCCCACGAGCACGCGCGCCCGCGCCGCGCCCGCCGGCAGGCCGAGCGTCACGCCGCCCTGCTCCACGGTGAAACCGTTCAGCGGCGTGTGCTCGCGCACGACGACCCCGAGGTCACGCGCCTGCTGCACCAGGCTCGCATCGAACGCCTCGCGCCGGATCACGCGCACCGGCCGCCCGAGGCGCACCTCGCGGCGCAGCCCGCCGTAGCGCACCTCGGCGCGCGGCGACGGGAACGAGGGCACGACCAGCTCGAGCCCGAGGGCGGCCAGGGCCTCGTGCGCGTGGCCGGTGAGCCCCCCGCCACACGGCTTGTCGCGGGGAAAGCCGGCACGGTCGAGCAGCAGCACCCGCCCGCGCAGCGACGGATCGCGCCGCACGAGCGCCACCGCGGTGGCCACGCCGGCCGGGCCGGCCCCGGCGATGGCCACGTCGTAGTCGAATGCGGCGGGGCCCCTCCGGATGGGATCGGACGGCGCCGGGGGGGCTGGGGTGGCGAGGGGATCGTGGCTCACGGGTCCCGGGTTACCGCAGCCGAGTCACTGCTGGCAAGCCGCGAGCGCCATACCGCGCCCCCGATGCCCCGGATCACCGAGATCGATGGGTTCCAACCCCCCAAACATGGATCGCCGGTACAGACGCAGATGAGCAGTTCGCGGCACTGCTTTTGCTCTTCTCCAAGGATACCGTGGCCGCGGTCTCCAGCGATGGGTCACCCCATCGCCCGAGGGGAGTGACGTGTGCTCGTTCCTCCTCCTGCAGCCAGGGCTTCCCGAGGAGGAAGAACAGCTCCTCGCCCGAGAGCAAAGGAGAGGGTGATGGATCCGCGTGGCAAGACGTATCCTCAAGGGCAGGATCTGCCGCCAGAGCAGGAGCCAGGGAGCTTCCGCCTCTCCGAGCTCTTGCAGGCGCGGCGGGACGCCATCCTCGGCGAGTGGGAGCACGCCGTCCGCGAGCTCCGGCCCGCCAAGAGCCTCCCGCACCCCGCGCTCATGGACCACATACCGGATCTGCTCACGCAGATCGCGGTCATGGCCGACCAGCTGGCCAGTGGCCGGACACCCACCATCCCCCATCAGACCGCCGAGAGCCACGCCTACGAGCGGCTCGAGGTCGGCTATGACCTCACCGAGGTGGTGGCGGAGTATGCGGTGCTCCGCGACACGATCTTGCATCACCTCGCCAAGGAGCAGCCCTCGGCGCTGCAGGAGGAGCTCCGCTTCGTGCATAGGGCCATCGACCGTGCGGTGTCGGCCTCGGTCGAGCGCTACACCAAGGCGCGCGAGCGCACGCTCGCGGGCCTGAACCGCATCGCCACCGTCTCGTTCGAGAGCCGCAGCCTCGAGGAGCTGCTCGATCGACTCCTGCGCGTCTTCATCGAGACCACGCCCGCGGCCGACACCGCGGTCATCCTTCTGCGCGAGGGCGCGCGGCTGCGGGTGCGCGCCACCGCGGGCCTCGAGGAGGAGCTCCAGCAGGGCTTCTCGCTCGCCATCGGCGAGGGCTTCGCCGGCCGCATCGCGGCCGAGCACCGCCCCTTACAGCTCCGTTCAGCCGCCACGGATCCGCAAGTGAAGAGCCCGGTCATCCACCAGCGCGGGGTGAAGGCGCTCTACGGCGTCCCCCTCATGGAGCAGGGCGAGCTGGTCGGGGTGGCGCACATGGGCTCGCTCACGGCCCATGAGTTCTCACACGAGGACCAGCGGCTGTTCGAGGTGCTGGCCCGGCGCGCGACGAGCGCCATCACGTATCACATGCTGCGCCAGCAGCTCGAGCAGAAGAACGCGCTCCTCACCGCGATGGTGGACCAGCTGCCCGCGGGCGTGATCCTCGCCGAGGCGCCCTCGGGCCGGCTGCTCCTCGGCAACGAGCAGGCTGCCAAGATCTGGCGCCACCCCCTCATCCGCTCGGGCTGCATCGAGCAGTATCGCGCCTGGAAGGGCTTTCACCCCGAGGACGGGCGCCCCCTCGAGCCCGGGGACTGGGCGCTCGCGCGTGCCCTCGTCCACGGCGAGATCGTGCTCGATCAGGAGGTCCGGATCCTGCGCGGGGACGGCACCTGGGGGGTCATCCTGAACAACGCGGCGCCGGTGCGCGACGCGGAGGGCCACATCATCGCCGGGATCGTCGCCTTCGTGGACATCACCGAGCTGCGCCAGGCGGTCCAGTCCCGCGACGACGTCCTGGCCGTGGTGTCGCATGATCTCCGCAGCCCGCTCGGCGCGATCCTGCTCAACGCCACGACGCTCCTGCGCGGCGCCGAGCCCGGCGAGGCCGGCGCCCGGCTGCGCCGCAAGTGTGGCCTCATCGTGCGCTCGGCCGAGCGCATGTCCCGCCTCATCGACGATCTCGTCGACCTGGCGAGCATCCGCGGCGGGCAGCTCTCCATCACCCTGCGCCCCGAACCGGTGCCGGAGCTCGTACACGAAGCCGTGTATAGCTTCGAGGCGACCGCCGAGGAGCGCAAGGTCCACCTCGAGACCCGGCTCGGTGCGGACGCGGAGGGCGGGCCCGAGACGGCTCGGCTCACGATACGCTGCGATCGAGATCGCATCCTGCAAGTGTTCTCGAACCTCATCGGCAACGCCCTCCAGGTCACGCCCCCAGGGGGACGGATCACCGTGCAGGTAGAGGCGCGGCCGGACGAGGTGGTCTTCTCGATCACCGACACGGGGCCGGGCATCGCGCCCGAGGAACTGCCGCACCTGTTCAAACGCTACTGGCGCAGTAGCAAGGCCGAGTACAAGGGACATGGGCTTGGTCTGGCCATTGCCCAGGGTCTGGTGGAGGCACATGGTGGGCGCATCGGGGTGGAGAGTCAGCCAGGGAGAGGAAGCACGTTCTTCTTCACGTTGCCGAGAACGCCAGCCGAGACGGCGGCCTGAAGTGGACGGGCAAGCGGAGAGGCATCGTCCCCTTGTTCCGCTGCCCGGGGTGTTTATGTGGCCAAGATGAGTCCTACGCCTAAACCTTTGCGACAGTCGAGCCTGAACGGCCATGGCCAGGGCGGCATCCTGGTGGTCGAGGATGACCCCGATATCCGAGACACGTTCCGGGAGGTGCTGGAGGCCGAAGGGTACAGGGTCTCGACCGCTGCCAATGGACAGGAGGGCCTCGAGCGGCTGGAAGAGATCCACAAGCCGTGCCTCGTCCTGCTCGATCTGATGATGCCGGTGATGAGCGGGCCGGAGTTTTTGGAGGCGATGCGCCAGCGCGACGGCCTCGGACCGGTGCCCGTGGTGATCGTGTCGGCGTGGCCCGACGAGGCTGAGAAGACCCAGGGGGCGCAGGGCTTCATGGCCAAGCCGGTCAACCTCGACCGGCTCCTGGCGCTCGTCCATCATTACTGCACGAGCTAGAGCCCTACTTCTTTCGATCATCGGCGGGCCGCCAGGGTTCCTCCCGAGACTCGCTCGTCGCCCGGGTGAAGCTCGGGAGGCCCGTCCGAGTCGGTACGGAGATTGCGGTCCGCAAGGGCATGAAGAAGACCACAATCTCTCTGTTCTGCTGGTTGCTGGCAGCGACCGGCTGCACCCCTATTGGTGGACCCGACGGAGGATCGCCTGATGGCGGACCTCCGGACGCCGGTCCCCCCGATGGCGGCCCGACCGCGAGCTGCCGGCCCACGATGATCGCGCAGGGCCGCGTCGGCGCGCAGGGCATCGCCGTCGACGCGGAGTCCGTCTACTGGATCGATACGCTCAGCGCGAACGCCGCGGTCCGCAAGGCGCCCAAGGCGGGCGGCCCGGTGACCGATCTCGTCTCGCCCGGGCCCTTCATCTCGCCACCGGCGGTCGTGTACTCGGATCTCGTCCTGGCCGGCGACCGGCTGTACTGGGCGTTCAATCAGACCGAGATCGGCGGCACCGACGTGATGCTGTTCTCCGTGCCGACCACGGGCGGGCTGTCCGTGGCCGTCCTGTCCGAGAGCATCGCGCGCATCCCGCCGCCGCCCGTGGACCCCTACATCAGGGATCTCATCGCCGACGCGACCCACATCTATTACACGACCGGCGAGGGCTTGTTCCGGGTGTCGCGAGCGGGCGGCATGCCCGAGCCCCTCGTCCGCGAGATCACGGCCGGCGGCCAGCTGGCGCAGGACGCGCAATACGTCTACGTCGCCAGCAGCGAGCGCGGCGCCCTCCTCCGCATCAGCAAGTTGAACAGCGAGCTCACCGGGCTGACCCCTGCCGAGGGATTGTCCCCTGCGCCCACGGCGCTCGACGTGGATGAGATGCGCGTCTACTTCCGCGACGCGGCGAGCCGGATCCGCTCCGTGCCCAAGGGCGGCGGCAAGTTCACGACCCTCTACACGGAGCCGGGCGAGGTGCCGCTCGCCACCGCCATCACCCGCACCCTGCTCGTGCGCGGTGGTCACGTCTACTTCCCCTCGAGCCGCGGCCTCACCCGCATCGACACGAACGGCGGCGGGCTCACCGTGCTGCACGAGAGCCAGCCCTCGGGGTTGGCGGCCGACGACCGATACATCTACTGGACCGCGGGCGACGTCTGGCGCGCCTGCCTGTGAGCCCTGCGTTGCTCATGAAGAAGGGACGCGAGGCCCCGCCCGCGTTCCTGGGCGGCGCCTCACGGCGCTGACGTCACGCCTGGGTCAGGGGCCGTCTCCGGCCGGCCGCAGCACGGCCACGGTCGCCCCCCAGCCGCCCATCGATTCGTCTGCCGGACGAAAGGACACCACCTGCGGGTGACGGGCGAGGGCGCCTTGCACGATGTTGCGGAGCGTCCCCGTGCCCTTGCCGTGGATGATGCGCACCTCGAGGATGCCGCGCGCCCGGCATTCGTCGAGGTAGTCGGCGACGAGCGACTTCACCTCGCGCGGCGCGAAGGTGTGCAGGTCGAGGATGCCGTCGATGGGCAGCTCCGTCGCCTCGGCCGCGACGTCATCCTCGTCCTCGTCGTCGTCTTCGGGGTCCAGGGCCCTCGCTCAGCCGACCACCGGCATCACCTTGTCGGCGTCCGGACACAGCGCCTCGATGCGCTCGTCGGGCTCCGCGGTGTCGAGCAGGTCCGCCTCGGCCTCGAGCTCCGGATCATCGGCCACCACCTCGGGCTCGATCGGCGGCGTGAACGTGACCACCGCGGCCTCGGTCGTGGCCGGCAGGCTCGGGGGACGCCGGGGCGGGCGCGGCCGGCCGATGCCGAACTCCCGGATCTTGTAGAGGATGGCCTTGTAACTGATGCCGAGCCGCTCGGCGGCCTCGCGCTTGTTGCCGCCGGTGTGGCCGAGCATGACCACGATGGCCTCCCGCTCCGCCGCGTGCGCGGCCTTGCGACCGACCTCCTTGAGATCGATGCGGAAGTCGCTCTCCTCCATGACCGCCTGCGCCTCGGCCGTGGCCGCGGCGAGCGCGCTCGCCATCGGCGTCGGGCTCCCCGGCCAGTGCGGCATCGTGCCATGAGGCAGGCCGGCGTGGGGCAAGGCGCCATGAGGCATGCCCGGATGCGGCATCGACGCGTGCTGCATCGACGCGTGCTGCATGGCCCCGGGCGGCATCGACGCGTGCTGCATGGCCCCGGGCGGCATGGAGCCCATCGCCCCCATCGGGGTCCCCGGGCCTCCCATCGGCGGGGGCGTCTGCGGCGCCACGCCCCGATCCTTCAGCTCCGAGAGCACGTAGCGCGGATCCCGCAGCACCATGATGCGGCGGACGAGGTTCTCGAGCTCGCGGATGTTGCCCGGCCAGTCATACGTGAGGAAGCGCGCCACCACGTGCGGCGGGATGTCCTCGCGCGTGCGGCCATACCGCTTGCCGTACTTGGCGACGAAGTGATCGATGAGCTGCGGGATGTCCTCGCGACGGTCGCGCAGCGGCGGGATCTGCAGGTGCACGACGTTCAGTCGGTAGTAGAGATCCTCGCGGAACGAGCCGTTCATGATCGCGCGCTCGAGGTCCCGGTTGGTGGCCACGATGACGCGTGCGTCCACCCGGATCTTGCGCTGCCCGCCCACGCGATAGAACTCGCCGTCCTGCAGCGCCTGCAGCAGCTTGGCCTGGAGCGACACCGGCATCTCGCCGATCTCGTCGAGGAACAAGGTGCCGCCGTCGGCCAGCTCGAACTGGCCCGGCTTGGTGCGGGCGGCGCCGGTGAAGGAGCCGCGCTCGTGGCCGAACAGCTCGGACTCGAGGAGCTCGCCCGGCAGCGCGGCGCAGTTGATCTTGACGAACACCCGCTCCCGCCGGGCCGAGCGGGCGTGGATCTCGCGCGCCACCACGTCCTTGCCCACGCCCGATTCGCCGGTGAGGAGCACCGGCACGTCGGCATCGGCGATGCGCTCGACGAGGTCGGCCACGCGCTGCATGGCCTCGCTCTGGCCGAGGTTCGTCGTGCCCGGTCGCTGCGGCGTGAGCTGGCGCGGACGGCCGCAGTCGCTCAGCACCCGCTCGAGGAGATCGCGCAGCTCGTCGCCGTCATAGGGCTTGGTGAGATAGTCCGTGGCGCCGAGCCGGATGGCGGTCATCACCGTGCCCGCCTTGTCGATGCCCGAGACCATGATCACCGGCGCCCGACCGCCCCGCGCGCGATAGCGCTTGAGGATCTCGAGGCCGTCGATGTCCGGCATCATGACGTCGAGCAGCACGGCGTCGGGGCCACCTTCGAGGGCCAAGCGCGCGAGGGCTTCCTCGCCACTGGCGGCGCCCTCGGCGCGATAGCCGAGGGTCTCCAGCACCAGCATCAGCTGTTCGCGGCCTTCGGGATCGTCATCGACGACCAATACAGTGTTGGGCTCACTCATCGCTCTCCCTGAAGTATCCCCTGCGGCCCCGGGACGCCATCTCCAAGGAGGGGCCGCTATGTCGTTTGCTTTGAACAAATTGGGCGTGGTCAGGCCATTTCAAGTGCACGCCGATGGATAGCCGCTCCCCGCCGTGACTTCCGGCCGATCCGCTCAGGGGAAAGCGGCCACCTCAACTGGGGAGGGAAACGTCCTCTGCAGCGAGAGATCGCGTCTGCTGGGCCCGGAGATGGGCGTCCTCTCGGGCCGGCACGCATTTCGCTACGAAGGGCGAGCGAGGGCTGCAATACGGCCACGAGGAGGATGCATGGAACCCAAGCCACCCAGCGCTCCCAAAAGCACGGGGAAGACCAACGGCAACGGCAACGGCAGTCGGGCCGAGGCCTCGATGCATGGCGCGCACGCTGCCGAAGCGCAGGAGTTCGTCAACGAGGGGCTCGAGCGGATGCGCGCATCGACCGAGGAGATGGGCGAGCGCGTCATGACATTCATCCGCGAGCGGCCGATGACCTCGGTCCTCATTGCGCTGGCCGCCGGCGTCATGGTCGGCCGTCTGCTGCGCGCGTGAGGTCGGGCGCGGCATCGAGGGCGCCTCGGCACGAGAAACGCAACGGTTATTGAGCGGGGATCTGAAACACAAAAGGAGAGGGATTCATGGCCATCACCAAGGATGACATTCTCGAGGCGCTGGGGCTGGAGACCGATTCCAACGATAACTGGATTGCTCCTGCGCTGATCGGTTTCGGCGTGGGCGCGCTCCTCGGCGGGACCATGGCGCTCATGTTCGCGCCCAAGAGCGGCCCGGAGCTGCGTGAGGATCTGATGGAGCGCGGCCGGACGATGGTGGAGAAGGGCCGCGAGCGCGTGCAGCGCCTGAGTGAGAACGTGAACGTGGGCACCAACAAGCCCGAAGATCGCGTGATCACCTAGTCGCCCGGGATTCTCTGACCCGAACCAGGGCACCGAGCGGGCTTCAGCCCGCTCGGCGCCCTGCTGTTTTGCGGCCTGGCCGCAGGGCGGCGTGGCGCTTCACGCGCTGCGGCCGCACGGGGAGGGTCTCACCGAGTCCTCCATCGGGGGCCACAGCGGCCTCGTCGAACTCGCCGGCTTCGAGCTCGGCGACCAGGGCGAGCTCGACCCTGGCCTGGGCCTTCTTCTCGGCCGCGAGGGCGGCGCGGAATTGCGCTTCGGCCTGGCCGAGCTGGGCCTTCTCCGCGGCCACGTCTTCATGGCCGGCAAGACGCGCGAGTTTTGAGCGCAGGCGCGGCGCCAGGTCGAGCGGCGCCGTCCCTGTGGCGACCGGGGTGAAGGCCTCGGGCGACGAGGGACGCTCCGCGGTGAGCGCCACGTGGGTGGGATCTACGCGGGTCAGGAGCCCATCGACGCCCCGGAGGACGTTCTCGAGCTGGAGGCCGGTGGCCTCGACCACCGCGGATGCGGCGATCCACGCGTCGTTGGCGACCTTGACCGCTCGGGTGCACGCCTCCAGACGGCTGCCCTTCGCCGTGCGGGGGCTGGCGGTCCGACCGTGGCCGGGCGTGCTGGGGGTCCTACGAAGACGACGCATGGCAAGGCCTCCTAGAGCTACCGGTGTAATTTATTAGGGGTACGGTAGGAGGCCGAGCAGGGTTTCGGAAAAAATAACCATGCGTGTGAAAAAAGGCGGGAGGCCGGCAGGGAGAGCCTGAGAGGGGTCTAGGGAGGGGGGATCAGCGGGGGAGCATCAGAAGCGGGCTTGCAGGAAGGCGTTCTGAAGCGCCCGGGCATCGCGCTCGAACTCGGCGAACACGCCGCGCGCCTCGTCGCCGATCGGCACCTCCACCGGCTCCTGCGCGATGGCGTCGAGGATCTCCTGCGCCGCCAGCGGGGTCGGCATCTTGGCGGTGGGGAGGTCCTTGGTCATGTCGGTGTCGAGCGTGGCGGGGCACACCGTGACCACGCGCACGCCGCGTCCCTGCAGCTCGCCGCGCAGGCCGTGCCCGAGCGACAGGAGCGCCGCCTTGAGGGCGGAGTAGGTGCCGATCATCGGCATGTTCACCTTGCCGAGGGCCGAGGCCACGTTGACGATGAGCCCGTCGCCGTGCTCGGCCATGGCCGGCGCGAGCGCCCGCACCATGCGCAGGATGCCGAGGTAGTTGACCTGCACCTCTTCCTCGATGGCCGCGAAGTTCGCCCCGAGCACCCCGCCGAAGGTCGCCATGCCCGCGTTGTTGATGAGGATGTCCGCCCGGCCGAGCCGGGCCACGTCGTCGACCTCGGCCTGCACGCGCACGTCGAGCCGCACCGGCACGAGCCGCGCCCCGAGCTCGCCCGCCTCGGTCTGCAAGGAGGCGAGCGAGGACACGTCGCGCGCCCCGGCCACTACCTCGCGCGCCCCGGCGCGCAGACACGCCAGGGCCAGGGCCCGCCCGAGCCCGCGGTTGCTGCCGGTGATCACCACCCTCTTGTCTCGAATGTCCATGCGATGTCGCTCCGTGTTGGTGTCGAGCCAGGTTCCTGGTTCATCGAGGCCGGGCGAGGTGCGCCACGGCGTCGGCCGGACGCGCACCCAGCCGGCGTCCGAGCCCATAGAGTACAAGACCCACGGCGCTCCAGGCGATGGCCAGCTCCACGCTGGTGAGCGATTGCTTGAGGCAGCGCTCGAGGAACGTCGTGCGCCCGAGCACCGCCACGTCGCCCGTCACCTGCACCACGATGAGCACGCCGAGCGCCGCCACCGACACCCCGGTCACCCCGAGGTGCACGGCGCGCGACGGGCGCAGCCGCATGCTCTGGTGAAGCGCCGGGTTGAGCCACGGCAGCAGCAAGAACGCCACGCTGTGGAAGAAGTAGAGGAGCACGAGCGCGAACACCGCGATGTTGAGCGCCAGCGACAGCTGCCCGCTCAGCAACATGCCCACCGAGATGACCAGCGTGGCCGTGAGACCGAGGATGGGCGTGCCCGTGCGCGGCGACACCACGCCCATCCACTTGGGCACGAGCCCGTCCTCGGCCAGCATGAGCCCGAGGCGCGAGGGCACGAGGAACGTGGCGTTGAGCGAGGTCAGCACCGCCATCACCGCCCCGAGCGTCACCAGCGCCGCCGCCCCGGCCGGCAGGTACACCGACGCCACCTCCGCCATCGGCGCCGCGCTCGCCCGCAGGCGCTCCCCCGGCAGCACCCCGAACGACACCAGCGACATGAGGAGGTACACGAGCGTCGTCGCCCCGAGCCCGCGCAGGAAGATGCGCGGCAGCCGCCGGGTCGAATCCATCACCTCGCCGGCGCTGTGGATCATCGCCTCGAACCCGGCGAACTGGAAGAACAGGAACGGCAGGGCCTCGAAGAAGCCGTGCGCCCCGCGGTTGAAGAAGGGCACGTAGTTGCCCATCCGGATCGCGAACAGCCCCGGCACCACCAGCACCACCAGCGACACCCCCAGCACCGCGCACATGGTCACCTGGATGCGGCCGAACCAGCGCACCCCGAGCACGTGGATGGCGTAGAAGGCGACGAGGGACCCGAGCGCGATCGGCATGCGATAGCGCTCGAGCGCGTCCTTGGCCACGTCCCCGCTGCCCGACAGCACCCGCAGGAGCTCCACCAGATAGTCCGCCCCCACGCGCGCCAGGAATGCCAGCGCCCCGAGGTACGAGATCATCTTGAGCCAGGCGCCCACGAACGCGAGGCGCCGCCCGCCGAGCGTGGCCGACAGGTGCGTGTATTCGCCCCCGGGCAGCTCGCCGAGCGGCGACGACACGTAGGCCGCATAGGGCAGCATGGTCGCCAGCACCACCAGGGCCAGCACCACCTCGCCGAGGATCACGCTCGGCCCGGTGCGCGCCCAGGCGTCGTTCGTCACCCGGAAGATGCCCGCGCCCACCAGGATGCCGATGAGGCCCGCGTAGGACTCGATCGTGCCGAGGTCGCGCCGCAGTCGCGCCGTCAGACCGCCGCCCCCACCGCCGGTGCTCATCGCCGGCCCCCTGTTCTCCGTCATGAGGGCGCCATCTTACTGGATCCCCCGCCGGGCAGGGGCCTTCATGTCATGGTCATGGGATCAGCCGGCGGGGACGCCGGAGGGAGCGGCGGGAGGCGCCGCGTGCGTGGCCAGCTGCGCCTGCCGCCGGCCGAGGAGGAGCGAGACCACCGCCCACAAGATGCACAGCGGCAGCGTCACGAGCGTGAGCACGGACATGCCCCCGGCGGCGAGCAGGTTGTAGACGGCGGCGGCCAGCGCGTCGCCCCCGCGATAGACGAACGTGTCGATGAAGCTCTTGGCCTGGTACTTGTCCTCGCGCGCGAGCACGGTGAAGAGCACCTCGCGCGCCGGCCGCGTCACGCCGTAGTCCATGCCCCGGCGCAGCACCTGGAACGCGAGCAGGAGCCCGAGCCCGGGGACCACCGCGAGCCCGACGAAGCCCAGCAGCGTGATCACCGGCAAGGCGACGAGCGTCGGCCCCACGCCCAGGCGCTCGAGCAGCCGCCCGGTGATCAGCACCTGACACAGCATCGTGACCACGTTCACGTAGAAGTCGATGCGCGCGAACATCCCCGTGCGCGCCGCGTCGCCCTTGAGCGACGCCACCAGGCGCGCCTGCTCGAAGTAGAGGAACGTCGAGGTGAGCGTGTAGAGGAGCATGAACAGGCAGATGCCGAGGAGGTACGGCGAGCCGAGCACGCGGGTCACACCGTCGAGGACGTTCTTGCCCGTGCCGCCCTGCGCCCCCTTCGTCGCCGGGGTGCCCGGCGCCACCGCGTCCACGCGGAACAGGCGCACCAGGCGGGAGATGCACACCACCGCCACCTCGAGCAGCGCCGCCGAGAGGAGGAGCAGGTGCACCGGCCCGAGCCGCGACAGGTGCTCGGTGGCCGCCGCGCCCGCCATCGCGCCGAGGGTGCCGCCGAGCCCGATGAAGCCGAACAGGCGCTTCCCCTGCTCCTGGCGGAAGAGGTCGGCCATGAAGCCCCAGAAGACGCTCACCACGAACAGGTTGAAGACGCTCGTCCAGACGAAGAACACGCGCGCCAAGAACGGGTCCTTGCCGAGCTCGAACCCGCGCATGAGCGCATAGAAGATGAGGATGTGGGCGGCGAAGAAGTGATAGACCCAGGGCACGAACCGCCGCCGGGGAAAGCGCGACACCAGCCACGACAGGAGCGGGTTGAGCGCCAGCGTGCCGGCGAGCGTGCCGAGGAAGAGATACGGCAGGTTCTTCACCCCGCCGGCCACGCCCACGGTCTCGCGCAGGGGGCGCAGCACGTAGTAGCTCGCGAGCAGGCAGAAGTAGTAGGCGCCGCCCCACAGGAGGGCGGCGTACTCTTCGTCCTTCACACGGATGAAGCTCCGGAGGCGCGCGCGCAGCGAGGCGGCCACGAGCGGCTACTTGCCGCCCTTGCGGCCGGCCTTGGGCTTCGACGGGGCGGGCGGCGTGGCCACCGTGCTCGGCGCCACCGGCGCCGGCCCCGGGTGCTCCTTGTGCCAGGCGGCGAGCACCTCGGCCTCGCGCTCGGGCTTGAGACCGGCGCGCGGCTTGGCCTGCCGCTCGGGCGGCAGCGTCTTCCACCAGGTGAGCGTGTCACGCGCCGTGTCCACCACCGGGCGGAAGGTCAGCCCCGCGGCCACGGCGCGCTGGTTCGAGGTCTGCGCCAGCCCCGCGGCCGAGGACGACGCCGAGAGCCAGATCGGCAGCTCGCCCTCGTCCACCTTCTGTTTCTCGAGGAAGTCGGCCGGGACCCAGGTGAGCCGCACGTCGCTCCCCGCCGCGGCCTTGCAGGACTCGAGCATCTCGCCCATGCCGAGCTTGTCCTTGGGCCCGGCGGCGTTGTAGATGCCGGTCTGGCCCTTGTCGAGCATCTGGATCGTCCACTCGGCGAGGTCGCGCACGTCGATGATCTGCACCGGGTCGTCGGCCGCGCCGGGCGCCAACATCTCGCCCCCGCGCGCCACCCGCAGCGGCCAGTAGGTGAAACGATCGGTCGGGTCGCCTGGGCCGACGATGTAGCCGGGACGGATGATGAGCGTCCGCTTGGGGAACGCCTTCTCCGCCTCCTGCTCGCACAGCACCTTGAGCGCCCCGTAGGACTCGCCGGTGATCTTCTCCGGGATCGGCCCCTTGAGCTCGGCCAGCGGGCTCGACTCGTCGATCGGCGTGCGCGATTCCTTGTAGGTGGAGATGGTCGAGATGAAGACGTACTGCTTGACGTTGTCCTTGAGGAGACCGGCCGCGGCGCTCACGTCCTTCGGGAAGTAGCCCGAGGTGTCGATGACCGCGTCCCACTTGCGGCCCTTGAGCGCCGCCAGGCCCGCCTCGGTCTTGCGGTCGCCGTGCAGCTGCTCGATGTCGGTGAACAGCCCCGGGTTGGTCTTGCCGCGGTTGAACAGCGTGAGGACATAGCCGCGCTTCTTGGCGGCCTCGACCAGGGCCGGGCCGACGAAGCTCGTGCCGCCGAGGATGAGGAGCTTCTTGCCGCCGCCCGTCACCTTGGCCGGGCCGCCCGCGGCGCCCGGAGGGGAACCGGCCCACCCCGGACGGCCGAGCAGCATCCAGCCGCCCGCGACCAGGGACACCTTGAGGAAATCTCTTCGGGTTCGCTTGCCAGTCAGTGGGTTCATGGGGTCTCCCGATGGTCCTAGCACTACCGCGGTAGTTCTGTCTTTTATTCCCCGGCCGAGCGAATTCTATGTGCGCCCAGGTTCAGCGGCCCGGCAGACGCACGAGCGTCGCGCCCTCGCCCGCGCCCCACACGTTCCCGGGGCCGCCGACCCACAGCGCCGTGAGGAACCGCGGCAGCGGCACGTTCGACCAGGCCTTGCCATCGAAGTGAAAGGCGAACGGCTGGACCGGGGAGTAGCTCGAGCCCGACGCCATCACCCACACGTCGCGCGGCCCGCTGCCCGCCACCGCGCCGAGGTGCTGCGCGGGCTTCATCTTGAGGTCCACGCGCTTCCACGCCTGGCCATCGAAGTGGAGGAGCAAGGCGTCGTTCCCCGCCACCCAGACGTCCCCCGGCCCCGTGCCCCACACGCCGCACAGCGGCCAGGTGCGACCCGCTCCCAGCTCGGTCACCTCGGCGATGGTCACCGGCGTCCAGTCCTTGCCGTCGCCGTGGAGGAGCGTGGCGTCGCCCGCCACCCACAGATCCTTCGGCCCGCTCCCCCACACCGCGAGCAGCCTGCGCTCATTGCCGCTCTTCATCGCCGCCCAGCGCACCCCGTCGAAGTGGAGGATCGTGCCCCACTCCCCGACCGCATAGACATCGTCCGGCCCGCTCGCCCAGACCGCGTGGAGGTCGCGCTGCGTCCCGCTCTCCGTGCGCATCCAGCTCGCGCCGTCGTAGCGCAGGATGCTCCCCCCCGCGCCCACCGCCCACACGTCACGCGGCCCCACCCGGTAGAGCCCGGCCAGGTCGTCGCTCGGGCGGCTGTCGCTGCTCGACCAGCGACGGCCGTCGAAGCGCAGGATGCTGCCGTACTCGCCCACGGCCCACACGTCGCTCGGCGAGCGCCCCCCCACGTGCCACCACGTCTTGTTCGTGCGCCGCGGCACCTCCGACCACGTCTGCCCGTCGTAGCGCAGCACCGCGCCGTCGGTCCCGGCCGCATAGACGTCCTTGGCCCCGCTCCCCCACACACTCACCAGGGCCGCCTTGGCCGCGGGGACCTCGACCGTCCAGGCGCGGCCGTTCCAGTGCAGGACCGTGCCGTTACGGCCCTCCAGGTTCTCCGCCGAGTTCCGGAACTCGAGCGCCCCGCCCACCGCCCACACGTCGTCGGGCGCGCGCCCCCACACCCCGAACAGCACCCGGTCGGACGCGCCGCTCGGCGTCTCGGTCCAGCGCCGGCCGTCGAAGTGAATGATGCGCCCCTCATCGCCCACGGCCCACACGTCCTCGGCCCGGCTGCCCCACACCCCGTGCAGATCCCCGGTCACGCCCGTCACCAGCTCGGTCACCGTCTTGCCGTCCCAGCGCAGCGCCTTCCCGCCCGCGCCCACGGCGTACACCAGATCCGGCCGCACCGCGTAGCACCCTTCTATGTCCAGCCCCTCCGAGCGCTCCGTCGGCACCTCCAGCCAGTCGGTGCCCTCGAGGTGATAGATCGCGCCCGTGGCGTCCATGATCCACACCTCGGTCGCGCTCGTGCCCCACACCCCGATGAGGTGCTGCGCGACGCCGCTCTCCACCTCGAACCAGCGCTTGCCGTCGAAGTGGAGGAGCATGCCGCGCTTGCCCACCGCCCACAGCTTCCCGTCGGGCGCGCCCCACACCTGCCGCAGGGTGCGGTCCCACGGCCGGTAGGACAGGCTCCATTGCCCGCCGGCGAGGTGATAGATGTTGCTCCGCTCCACCATCCACAGATCGTCCGCGCCCGCGCCTGCCAGCGCCTGGATGTCGCCGCGCGCGGGGTGGTTCACCGCCACGAAGGGCGACGCCGGGCCGCCCTTGCCCGCGCCGGTGCCGGTCGAGGCCCCCGCGGCCGAATGTCCCCGCGCCGCAGCAGCGCCTCGCTCCCCTGCCGCCCCGTGCTGTCGCCGCCCTGCCCCGGTGGCCGACGCGGGTTGCCCGGTGGCGCCGCTCGCGGTCGGCGACGCCTCCGACGCGCGCTGCGTGTCGAGGAGGGCGCGCGCCTGCTCGAGGCATTGCTTGAGCTTGGCCTGCACCTCGGGCTCGGGGTGGGGCTCGATGCGCAGGTACGACTGATAGGCCTCGATGGCCTCGCGCGCGCGGCCGAGCTTGCGCTGCGTGGTGCCGATGTTGATGAGCAGCCGCGGCAGCTGGCGCACCTCGTAGGCGGCCTGGAACTCCTTGAGCGCGTCGGTGTAGCGCTCGCTCAGGAACAGGTCGATCGCGGCGCGGTAGTGCTTCTGGAAGTCCTCGTCGGTCGGGGCGGCGTGGGCGTGCAGGGCGAGGAGGAGCACGAGCGGTGCCCCCAGCCAGAACACCCAACCTCGAGCGGGGCGTCGCTTCATGAGACTCTCCTTGGGTACGGGTCCTTGTGGACGATGGGACGAGCGTACGCAGAGATAGGGATGCGGCAGGGCCGCGACGTGAACCCGGACGCGGCCGGCATCACTCGATGAGCTGGATCTCTTTGTCGCTGATCGGGCGCAGCTTCTCGTGGCGCGTCTCGTCGCGCTCGCGGCGGAGCGTGATCTTCTGGTCGAAGAAGCCCGAGCGCCGCAGCTTGAGCTCCAGCATCCCGTCGGCCCGCGGCTGCTCGTCCTTCCATGGCGTGGTGCCGAGCACCTGACCATCGCTCACGCGCACCACCTCGGCCCCGGGCGGCTCGCTCTCCACGACGAAATGCACCGTGTCCCCGGCCGGCGCGGTCGGCGCGGTCGGCGCGGGCCCCGGCGCCGCCGCGGCCGGGCTCGACGCCGGCGCCTCATGGCTCTCGGAGCGCGCCCCCGGCCCGAGGAACCAGGCGATGAGGGCCACGCCGACGCCGACCCCGACCCCGATCCCCACGGCCCACGTGCGCTTGCCCTGGCCCGGGGCCGCGACGGGCGCGGCAGGCGAAGCGGGCGCGGCAGACGGCGCCCCGGCCGCCGCGGTCGCCATGGCGCCAGGGACCGGCGGGGTCGTCCCCGGCGCCGCGGTCGTCTTGTCGAGGGCCGCGCCTGGGGCCACGGCCGGCGCCGTGACCGCCGTGACCTTCTGGCCCGCGGCCGAGCCGAGCGTCGACAGATAGCCCGAGCTCGGCGTGGCCGGCGTGTTCGCCGGGCGGGGCACGGTGGGCATCCCCTGCTTGGTGACCGCGGCCCCGAGCTGCTCCATCTGCGCCGCCACCTCGGCCATCGTCGGCCGCGCGTCCGGGCTCTTGGCGAGCATGCCGTGCACCAGCCGCACGAGCGGCTCGGGCAAGGTCGGCGCCAGGGTCTGGAGCGGCGGCGGCTCGGCGTTCATGTGCGAGAACATGAGGCCCACGGCGCTGTCGGACTCGAACGGCCGCCGGCCGCCGAGCATCTCGTAGAGCATCACCCCGAGGGCATAGACGTCGGCCTTGGCCGTCACGTCGCGGGCGCCCTGGCACTGCTCGGGCGCGATATAGGCCGGCGTGCCCATGACCGCGAACGTGGCCGTGTGCACGCCGTCGCCCATCGGGCTGCCCCCCGCCTGCGCCGCCGCCACCTTGGCGATGCCGAAGTCGAGCACCTTGGCGCGCTCGCCGCCCGGCGCCTCGGGATCGGGCACGACCATGACGTTGTCGGGCTTGAGGTCGCGGTGGATGATCCCCTTGGCGTGGGCCGCGGCCAGGGCGGCGGCCACCTGGCGCGTCAGGCGCAGCGCATCGGCGCCGAGGCTCGTCCCGAGGCGCTTGAGGCGCCCCGACAGCGACTCGCCCTTGAGCAGCTCCATCACGATGTAGGCTGTGCCGTCCTCGAGTTGCCCGAAGTCGAAGACCTCGACCATGCCCGGGTGATCGACGATGTTGACGGCGCGCGCCTCGTTGAAGAAGCGCTGCGCCACCTGGCGGTCCTGCGAGATCTCGGGGCGCAGCACCTTGATCGCCGCGCGGCGCTCGATCCGCTCGTGCACGGCCTCGTAGACCGTCCCCATGCCGCCCTGCCCGAGCTGCCGGACCACGCGGTAGTTGCCGATGAGCTGGCCGATCATCTTGTGGTGGCCCTGGCCCGAATCATGGTGGCCCTGGGGACCTCCTGGCGGAGGAGGAGTCTCCTGTGTCATGGCGGGGCGGCATTGTAGCAGGCGCAGCGACTGTGAGGCGCGCGGCGCTGCGCGTCAGCCCGATCGCAGCGCGGCCTTGAGCGCCTGCCGGAACTCGCTCGTGGTGGGCCGTTCGGCCGGCATCTTGGCGAGCGCGCGGCGCATGAGCGACTCGAACGCGGGCGGCGCCGGGCGGCGCAGGCCGCGCTGGGTGATGGGCGGCGGCGCGAGGGAGATGTGCTGCGCGATGAGGCTCGTCGTGGTGTCGCCGAGGAAGGGCAGCTCCCCCGCGAGGAGGAGATAGAGGATGATGCCCACCGCATAGATGTCGGCCGGCGGCCCCGCGTCCTTGCCCGCCGCCTGCTCGGGCGACATGTAGCTCGGCGTCCCGAGCGGCACGTTGCGCCCGGTCAGCCGGGGCCCGCGCTCGATGCGCGCCAGGCCGAAGTCGAGCACCTTGACCCGCTCGCCCGCCTCGCCGCCGTCCACGAGCAGGATGTTGTCGGGCTTGAGGTCGCGATGGACGATCCCCGCCGCGTGCGTCACCTCGAGCACCTCCAGCACCTGGTCGAGGATCGACACCACGCGCTCGAGCGGCAGGGTGTGACCGTCGACCAGCACGAGCTCCGACAGGGGCCGCCCGCGCACCAGCTCCATCACCAGATACAGCGCGCCCTGGTCCTGTCCGAAGTCGGTCGCGCGCACGATGCCCGGATGCGCCAGCGTGACCAGCACGTTGGCCTCGCGCTGGAAGCGCTCCCGCTGCTCCCGGCTCATGGCATAGCGCTGATGGAGGAACTTCACCGCCACGACCTTCTCGAACTTGAGATCGAAGGCCTGGTAGACGCGCGCATAGGCGCCCTGCCCCACCAGGGCATCGAGGCGGTAGCGCTCCCCGAGCACGCGCCCGATGCGGCGGTCCACGAGCTCGCGGCCGCAGCTCAAACAGAGGATGCCGGTGCCGATCGGAGCGCCACAGCCTGGGCAGCGATCAGTAGGGGCACCGGCGAGCATCACGCAAGTCTACCGCAGGGAGGAGAGGTTTTCATTCGGTCCCGTTCTGCTCCTGATCACGCCGGGCCGGCCGGACGGGCCGAGGGATCGCGTCGCGGCCCATCCACAGCGCGCCGCACAGCGGGCTCCCCACCATGATGGGCGCCGAGCCGCCCCCCACGAACCCGAGGGCGATGCACAGGAGGCCAAGCCCGAGGGACAGGCGCCAGGCCCAGCGGCGACCCCGCCAGAGGAAGATCGCGGCGAACACCATGAGCAGGCCATAGATCCCCCAGCCGACGACGTGGGCCACGGCCCTCGGGTTCCCTTCGTCGAGGAGACCGCGCGAGAGCGACCGCCAGAGCGAGAGGAGCCAGAGCACGCCGATGAGGAGCTGAAGGCCACCCGCCAGCTCGATCCAGCCCTTGCCGGACGACTCCGGCGTCCCGCTGTGCACCAGCCGCAACACAGGAGCAGCATCGCCTGTCGCGAGTCGGTCCGCAACCGGCTCGGCGGGTGCGGCTCACTCCTCGTCTTCGACGTCGATGGTGTCCGCCTCCGCCTCGTCACGCGACGCCGCGGACGAACTGCCCCGCCCGCTCCCGACCGGCGCCCGTGCACCGGCGCCGCCGCCACGAGACGCATTCCTCGGCTCCGGCGCGAACGGCTCCCCCGGATCCCCGCGCCCGCGGCGCGAGCGCAGACCGACCGGCTCACCGATCGGATCCGTCGGCTCCACCGCGTGCAGGCCATCGCTCCCCTCGCGGCCGAACGCGTCGCGATCGCCCTCGTCCTCGTCCCCGCTCCGCGCCTCGCGCTCGTACTCCTCGAGCTTGCGATACAGCGTCTTCCGGTCGAGCCCGAGGCGCTGCGCCGCGCGCGTCTTGTTGCCGCCCTCGGCCTGCAGCACCCGGAAGATGTACTCGCGCTCGAGCTCGGCGAGCGTGAAATGGCGCAGTAGCGCGGTCTGCAGCACGTCGGGCGAGCGGCGCTCGCGCAGCTGCTGCGGCAGATCCTCGAGCGAGATCTCGTTCTCCTCGCACAGGGCCACGGCGCGCTCGATGACGTTCTCGAGCTCGCGCACGTTCCCCGGCCAGAGATAGGTGAGGAGCGCTTTGTAGGCGTTCTGCTTGAGCCCGATGATGCGCTTCTGCGAGCGGCGCGTGGCGGCGCCGAGGAAGTGCTCGACGAGCGGCAGGATGTCCTCGCTGCGCTCGCGCAAGGGCGGCAGCGCCACCTGGATGACGTTCAGCCGGTAGTACAGATCCTCGCGGAAGGCGCCCGCGCGCATGCGCTCCGCGAGATCGCGGTTGGTCGCCGACAGCACCCGCACGTCGATCTTCTCGGGCCGGCTCGCGCCGAGCGGGCGCACCTCGCGCTCCTGCAGGACGCGCAGGAGCTTGGCCTGGAGCTGCGGCGACAGATCCCCGATCTCGTCGAGGAACAGGGTGCCGCCCTCGGCCTCCACGAACATGCCCATGCGGTCCTGGCGCGCGTCGGTGAAGGCGCCGCGCTTGTAGCCGAAGAGCTCGCTCTCGAGCAGGGTGTCGGGGATGGCGGCGCAGTTGACCGCCACGAACGCCCGCTTCTGGCGCGGCGAGTTGTAATGGATCGCCCGCGCCACGAGCTCCTTGCCCGTGCCCGACTCCCCGGTGATGAGGACGTTGGCCGAGGAGCCGGCGAGCCGCCGGATGAGGTCGAAGACCTCCTGCATGGCCGGCGACTTGCCGATGATGCTCTCGAAGCGGTAGTTGTGCGCCACCTCGCGCCGCAGCCGCGCCACCTCGCGCCGCAGGCTCCGCTCCTCGAGCGCCTTGTCGATCGCCAGGGTCAGGACGTCGATCTCGAAGGGCTTCGTGATGTAGTCGTAGGCGCCGAGCTTGACCGCCTTGATCGCGGTCTCGATGGAGCCGAAGGCGGTGATGACGATGACGTGCGGCGAGGGCTCGAGCGCGCGCAGCTCCTGCAGCGCGTCGAGGCCGTCGAGGTCCGGCATGCGCACGTCGGTCACCACGAGATCGATGCCCCCCTGCCGCACGCGGTCGATGCCGGCGCGCCCGCCCGCGGCCAGCTCCACCTTGTAGCCTTCGTCGGTGAGCGCGTCGTAGAGGAGATCCCGCATGGCGGCGTCGTCCTCCACGACCAGCACCTGGGTACGACCTCGTTCCGTTCGATCCATGTCCGATTCCTAGTCTTAGTCTATCTCGTCAGGCCGCCGGCGGGGCCGGGGGGGTCGTCGGGGATGGGGGGTCTTCGCCGCTCCCGGCCGGCGGGGCGCGGTGGGGTTCGTCGTGCGCGGGCAGGAACACGCGGAAGCAGGTGCCGGGCATCTCTCCCTGCATGGGAGGCCGACCGTCGACCTCGATCCAGCCGTCATGATCCTTCACGATCCCCTGCGAGACGGCCAGGCCGAGCCCGGTGCCGCCGAGATCCTGCTTGGTCGAATAGAAGGCCTCGAAGATGCGCTCCCGCTCCTCGGGCGCGATGCCGACGCCCGTGTCGGCGACCTCGAGGATCACGTAGCGGCCGGGCGGGGCGACGTCGAGGCCGGGCTTGCGCCGCACCTGGGCCGAGCAGCCGATGGTGAGCGTGCCGCCCTCGGGCATGGCCTGGATGGCGTTGACGCACAGGTTGATGCACACCTGCTGGAGCTGGTCGGCGTCGCCCGTCACGACCGGGCGCTCGGGCACGGCCGCGCCGTCGCCGTGGGGGGCGGGCACGGCCTGGAAGCCGAGCAGGCGCGCGCTCACCCGCGACTGCGCGAGCTGGTGCTCGAGGAAGTCGACGGTGTCGCGGATGACCACCGAGAGGTCCACGGGCCCGTGCACGACCGTCTTCTGGCGCGCGAAGGCGAGCAGCTGCTGGATGATCTTGGTGATGCGCGCGGCCTGGGCGGCGATGATGCCGGCGTTCTTCTGCACCTCGGCGGGGTCGAGGAGGCCGGGCGCGCTCGCCGGCGCGGCGCCCTCGCCCTCGCGCGGCCCTTCGGCCTCGGCCAGCTGGCGGAGCGCCTCGGCGGTCTTCTTCTCCATGCCGCGCGCCCGGCCGTGGATGACCGACAGCGGCGTGCCCACCTCGTGCGCGATGTTGGCGGCGATCTGACCGATGGTGGCCAGCTTCTCCGAGTGGCGCAGCCGCGCCTCGAGGCCGAGCTTGGTCTCGAGGCCGCGCTGGGTCTCGGCGCGCGCCTCGCGGAGGCTGGCGGTCATCTGGTTGAAGCGGTCGGCGAGGTCGCCGATCTCGTCGTCGCGCTCGCGCAGGATGGCGCGGGTGAGGTCGCCCACCGTGACCTCGTCGATGCCTTCGACCAGGCGCTCGAGCGGGTGGGAGATGGCGCGCCGGGTGGTCAGCCAGACGAGGAGCGCGAGGCCGAGGCCCACGCCGATGACCGTGGCGGCGACGCGCAGCATGGTGGCGGTCAGCTCGGCGGCCACGTCGCTCTCGTCGCGCACGAGGTCGATGGCCGCGACCACCTGATCGTGCTCGTCGCGGAGCGGCACGGTGCAGGCGTAGACCGACCCGCGCTCGGTCACGAGGTGCTCGGCGTAGGGCGTGCCGTCGATCTGGATGCGCCGGATGCGCTCGTCGCGCGCGGCGTCGGGCGGCGGCGGCACGTAGCGGGCCTCCTCGTCGTCGTTCGGGTTCGGGCCGCCATCGAGGCCGAGGGCGCCGCCGGCAGCGGCGGCCGGGCCGGCGGCCGGAGGACCCGCGGCGTTGGCCGCGGTGGTGTTGGCCGCGGTGGTGTTGGCCGCGGTGGTGTTGGCCGGCGGGTTGGCGTTGGCCGGGGCGTCGGCGGTCTGGCCGGCGTCCGGGCTGCCGGGGCTCGGTGCAGCTGGCGGGCCCGCGCCAGGCGTCTGGTCGCTGGCGTGCAGCTCGAGGTAGGTGATCTGGACCCGCGGCTGCGCCGCCTCGATGCGCGCCACGAGGCGCCGCACGTCCTCGAACAGACCCTCCTGCAGCGCGGCCTCGAGCGCGACCTGGAGCGTGAGGCCGATCGATTGCGTCTGCCGTTCGAGCTCGGCGGTGAGCTCGGCGCGCTTCTCCCGCACGGCGACGATGCCGTAGATGGTGAGCGCCACCATCACGAGCGCGGTGGTGGTGAGCGTGATGCGGGTGCCGAGCTTCACGGTCACTACTTATAGAGGAGAGCGCGCAAGTCTGCCCGCAGGGGGCCTATCTATATTATGAGGCACCATGCGCAACGTTTACTGGAGTGCCCTGTTCCTCGCCCTCACGGCCGGCGGCTGCAGCGTGCCTACGGCCCGGTCGGCTGAAAACCCCCCTCCGCCGGCGGCCCAGCCGGCCCAGCCGGCCCCTGCCCAGCCCGCGGAGTCGCCTCCGCCCGCGCCGCCGCTCAAGACCGGCAGCGCGCGCGTGCCGGATGCGCAGGGGAAGCCGTGCCCGGACGGAAAGTGTCCGGCGCCGCTCACCTGCGTCAGCTACTACGGCTTTGCCGGGCCGCGAGGGCCCAAGTTCACCTCGTGCGAGATCCCCTGCCCCGGGGGTGGCAAGTGCCCCCCTGGACAAACGTGCGGGATCATCGCCGATGGTCCCGGCCAGGTCTGCCGCCCCACCGGCCAGCCCTGAGCCCCCAGGACCTGGGTCTCTCCGGCCCCCAATGGGTCTCTCCGGCCCCCAATGGGTCTCTTTTAGACCCAGTGGGTACATCAAGACCCCCAATGGGTCTCTGAGAGCCCCCACGCGACGCCTGGAGGCCGCCAATCCCCTTGGGGCACAAGCCACTGGTGATGGAGAGGGCGATTTCTGGGTCTCTTTTTGACCCATTGGGTCTCTCAGAGACCCCAGTGGAGGCCGCCGGGTCTCCACTGGAGGCCCGGACGTCTCCATTGGAGGTCTCGGGGTCTCCAATGGAGGCCTTGGGGTCTCCATTGGAGGTCTTGGGGGCTCTATTGGCGGTCTTGGGGGCACCAGGGGAGGCCCGGGGGGCTCCCCTGGCGGAGAGATCAGCTCAGATGCCGCAGGCGGTCCAGGCCTGGGCCACGGTGTTGTACTGCGCGCTGCCGGAGCCGAAGATCGCGGCGGCGGCGCTCAAGGTGGCGTTGCGCGCGCCGGCGAAGTTGGTGGACGAGGTCATGTACGAGGTGAGGGCGCGGTACCAGATGCGCTCGCACGCGCTGTAGCCGATGCCGCTCACGGTCACGCCGCTCCGGTGATGCGTGCCGCCCTGCGAGCAGAGGTAGAAGACGTAGTTCGGGATGCCCGAGTTGATGTGCACGCCGCCGTTGTCCGAGGTGCCGGTGTAGCGCTCGGCGTAGTGGTCGGGATCGTCGTCGGCGGTGAAGCCGGAGTTCTTGGCGAGGTGCGGGTTGTACATGTAGCGCAGCGCGTCGCCCGCGGTGGCCGGGGTGTAGGCCTGCTCGCCGATCTGCCAGGTGCGGGTGTCGGGGCTGACGCCGCGCGCGTAGCGCTCGACCATGGAGCCGAAGACGTCGGACATGGACTCGTTGAGGGCGCCCGACTCGCCCGAGTAGGTGAGGTTGGCGGTGAACTGGGTGACGCCGTGGGTCATCTCGTGGCCCGCGATGTCGACGGTGACGAGCGGCGAGAAGGTGGTGCCGTCGCCGTCGCCGTAGGTCATGACCGAGCCGTTCCAGTAGGCGTTGTTGTAGGCGCTGCCGTAGTGCACGACCGAGCTGATGAGGCCGACGGTGCTGCCCGCCACCCAGCCGTAGTAGCCGGGGCCGCCCGCGTTGTTGATGCCGTAGCGGCCGTGGGTGTTGCGGTAGTACTCCCACACCTGGCGGGCGCCGAAGTGGGCGTCGACGGCGGCGCGCTGCGTGGCGCCGTTCCAGAGGTTGTCGGCGTCGGAGAAGCGGTAGACCGAGCCCTGGGTGTTGCGGGCGTCGAAGGTGCCGATGCGGCGGTTGACGCCGGTGACGACGGCGGTGTTCTCTTCGAGGTAGTAGGCGCCGTTGTAGAGGGTGGTCTCGACGCTGACGGTGCCGCTGTAGAGCGATGAGCCGGTGCCGGCCACGGTCTGGAGATCGTTGTACCTCCAGACGATCTCGCCGCTGTGGGCGTCGACGAAGTAGACCGGGAGCGCGGTCTCCCGGCTGCCGTCCTCGCGGCGCAGCTGCACGCGGTAGGCGAGGTGATCCCGGCCCTCGTGACGCAGCACCCACAGGTCGGCCTTGGGCTTGGTGGTCAGGCAGTCCGAGCAGCCGTACGCGGCGACGGCGAGGCGGATGGCGTCGGCCTGGGGCACGACGGGGGTGGTGTCGACCTTGATGTCGCGCCGCAGCGTGTCGCTGACGGTCTGGAGTGAGCCGCTCTGGCCGAGGTGGACGATGGCCTCGCCGCCAAAGACGGGGACGCCGTGGAGGGTCTGCTGGTAGCGGGTGTGGCTGTATCCGTCGTCGTCACCGAATTGGCGGGTGATGCGGAGGTCGTCGTCGCGGCCGATGTCGGCGTTGCCCACGGTGCGGCGCAGGTGGTCGCGGCTGATGGCGTCGAGCTGTGGGTCCGGGGCGCGCGTCGCCACTTCATCCTGGGGCGAGGCACGGTCCGCCGTCCCGCAGCCCGGGGCGAAGGCCAGTGTTGTGGAGACGGCAACGGCCGACAGGGGAAGGTGCAGCTTCCGATTCCAGCGTGCGCTCATGCTCGTACCTCCTCGCTTGCCCTCGGTCACAAAGACGCGGCGCGATTGAATCGCATCCATCTTGGGATGGACCTAACTCCCAACATAATACCGATCCCAGGGTCGGGCAGCGCTCGGGGATCGCAGGGCGCGCAGGCGGAGGGAGGGCCCCTCCCCCCGACGACAGGCCGAGCCCGGCGGGGAGCTTCCGCCTTGACATGAGGGGGACTCCCTCGTACACCCCAACGTTGAAAAGCTCAGATGAAGCGGAACGTGCGTCGGTCGGCAGCTGTGAGAGGGTTTGACGAGCCGTTTGACGTACCAACGATCGCCGCGGTATCTTTCACTCTCTCCCCGTCGGAAAACCTGCAAAGAATAGGGAGTTTGGCATGAATTTCGAGCCTTCTGGATCAGCACCCCAGCAGGGTGCGCGGACGGTCGTCGACCAAGAGACCGTGGTGATTCGCTTCTGCGGTGACTCGGGCGACGGCATGCAGCTCACCGGCACCGAGTTCACCAAGGCCTCGGCGCTGCACGGCAACGATCTGTCGACGCTGCCGGACTTCCCGGCCGAGATCCGGGCCCCGGCCGGCACGCTGGCGGGTGTCTCGGGCTTTCAGATCAACTTCTCATCGCACGAGGTGTACACGCCGGGTGACCAGCCGGACGTGCTGGTGGCGATGAACCCGGCGGCCCTGCGCACGAACGTGGCCGATCTCGCGGCCGGCGGCACGCTCATCGTCAACACCGGCGCGTTCACGCCCCCGAACCTCGACAAGGCCGGCTACAAGACCAACCCGCTCGAGGACGGCAGCCTCGACCGCTACAAGGTCTACCGGATCGACGTCTCCAAGCTGACCGCGCTCGCGCTGCAGGACAGCGGCCTCTCGACCAAGGAGGTGTCGCGCTGCAAGAACTTCTTCGCGCTCGGGCTCATGTTCTGGCTCTACAACCGCGACACGGAGAAGGAGATCAAGAACATCCAGGAGAAGTTCGGCAAGACGCCGGCGATCGCCGAGGCCAACATCAAGGTGTTCAAGGCCGGCTATCACTACGGCGAGACGGCCGAGATCTTCACCCACTCCTATCAGGTGCGGCCGGCGACGCACGTCGAGCCGGGCGTCTATCGCAACATCACCGGCAACGAGGCGGCGGCGATCGGCTTCGTGGCCGCGGCCCAGCTCTCGGGGCTCAAGCTCTTCCTCGGCAGCTACCCGATCACGCCGGCCTCGGACCTCCTGCACCAGCTGTCGACCTACAAGAACTACGGCGTCTGCACCTTCCAGGCGGAGGACGAGATCGCGGCGGTGAGCTCGGCGATCGGGGCGGCGTTCGGCGGTCACCTGGCGCTCACGACGACCTCGGGCCCGGGCCTGGCGCTCAAGGGTGAGGCCATGGGCCTGGCGATGATGACCGAGCTGCCGGTCGTGATCGTCGACGTGCAGCGCGGCGGGCCGTCGACCGGGCTGCCGACCAAGACCGAGCAGGCGGACCTCCTCCAGGCCTACTACGGCCGCAACGGCGAGTGCCCGATCCCGGTGATCGCGGCCTCGACGCCGGGCGACTGCTTCTTCACGGCCATCGAGGCGTGTCAGATCGCGGTGCGGTACATGACCCCGGTGATCATGCTGACCGACGGCTACCTCGCCAACGGCGCGGAGCCGTGGAAGCTGCCGGAGGTGAAGGACCTGAAGCGGTTCGACGTGAAGTTCCGCACCAACCCGGAGAACTACAAGGTGTACGCGCGCAACCCCGAGACGCTGGCCCGCGACTGGGTCAAGCCGGGGACGCCGGGGCTCGAGCACCGCGTGGGCGGCCTCGAGAAGGACTACCTCACGGGCAACGTGTCGTACGACCCGCTCAACCACGAGGCCATGGTGCGGGTGCGCGCGGCCAAGGTGGCGGGCATCGCCAAGGAGCTGCCGCTCCTCGAGGTGCACGGCGACAAGACGGGCGACCTCCTCGTCATCGGCTGGGGCGGCACGTACGGGGCCATCACCCAGGGCGTGCAGCAGGCGCAGGCGCGCGGCATCAAGGTGTCGAGCGTGCACCTCCGGCACCTCAACCCCTTCCCGCGGAACCTCGGGGAGATCATCGGCAACTTCAAGAAGGTGCTGGTGCCCGAGCTGAACCTCGGACAGCTGGTCAAGATCGTGCGCGCGACGTTCTGTGTCGATGCGCAGGGGTACAACAAGATTCAGGGTAAGCCCTTCAAGGTGAGCGAGATCGTGCAGGCGATCGAGCTCACGCTGGCGGGCAAGCCCCTCCCGTTCGTTCCCTGGGATCGGCATCCCGGCGGAGCGGGCGCCGCGGAAAGCGAGGTGGGTGGATGAGCGCAGGCAACGGCACGAACGGCAAGACCAACGGCTCGAACGGGGGCGCAGCTCCCGGAGGACCGCTGGTCAAGTTGACGAAGAAGGACTTCGTCTCGGACCAGGACATCCGCTGGTGCCCGGGGTGCGGTGACTACGCCATCCTGGCCCAGGTGCAGAAGATCATGCCCGACCTCGGGATCGCGCGGGAGAACATCGTGTTCGTCTCGGGGATCGGCTGCTCGAGCCGCTTCCCGTACTACATGAACACGTACGGCTTCCACGGCATCCACGGCCGCGCGCCGGCGATCGCGACCGGGCTCAAGATGGCGCGGCCGGAGATGCAGGTGTGGGTGGTGACGGGAGACGGGGACGGGCTGTCGATCGGCGGCAACCACCTCATCCACGCGCTGCGGCGCAACGTGGACCTCAAGATCCTGCTCTTCAACAACCGGATCTACGGTCTCACGAAGGGGCAGTACTCCCCGACCTCGGAGATCGGCAAGAAGACCAAGTCGACGCCGTACGGCAACATCGACCACCCCTTCAAGCCCATCTCGCTCGCCATCGGCGCCGAGGCGACGTTCGTGGCGCGCAGCATCGACACCGAGGTCAAGCACCTGCAGGACGTGCTGATGCGGGCGGCGAAGCACAAGGGCTCGGCGCTCGTCGAGATCTATCAGAACTGCAACGTGTTCAACGACGGGGCGTTCGAGGCGCTGACGGACAAGGCGACCAAGTCCGACACCCAGGTGGTGCTCGAGCACGGCAAGCCGCTCCTCTTCGGCAAGGAGCGCAACAAGGGCATCCGCCTGACGGGCATGTTCCAGCCCGAGGTGGTGACGCTCGGTCAGAACGGGATCACGGAGAAGGACCTCCTGGTCCACGACGAGCACGCGCCCAACCCCGGGCTCGCGTTCCTGCTCTCGCAGCTCGAGGGGCCGGAGTTCCCGACGGCCATCGGGGTGTTCCGCACGATCGACCGGCCGGCGTACGACCTCATGGCGCAGCAGCAGGAGGAGCAGCTCACGACCAAGCGGGGCGCGGGGGATCTGCGGGCCCTGCTCCATGCGGGCGACACCTGGACGGTGTCGTAGGCCGTCGCGCTCTTCTTCCTCCTCTCTTTCTTCCCCGTCTTTCGCCCACGTTCACCTCTTGAACTGACTCCCTGACAGGGCCTTTGCCTGTGGCTGGTCCTGTCAGGGGGCTTCTGGGCTATAACCCCCTGTATGTATGACGCGATCGTCGCTGGCGGCGGGCCAGCGGGTTCGAGCACGGCGGCCTTCTTGCGGCAGCGGGGACGCCGTGTCCTCTTGCTCGAGCGGGAGCAGTTCCCCCGCTTTCATCTCGGCGAGTCGCTCCTGCCGTTCGCCTCGGACCTGTTCAAAGAGCTCGGCGTCTTCGAGGAGATCGACCGGCGCTACCTGCACAAGCCCGGGGCCCGCGTGGTGCACGAGGAGTCGGGGACGGCGTTCACCTATTACTTCGACAGCGCGATCCGCGAGGGGCGGCCGTACGCCTATCAAGTGCCGCGCGCGGACTTCGATCTCCTGCTGCTCGACAACGCCCGGCGGCTCGGCGCCGAGGTGCGCGAGCAGACCGAGGTGCGCGACGTGGCGTTTCACCCCGACCGGGTGACGGTGCAGGCGCGCGACGCCGCGGGGCGGACGTATCGCGAAGAGGCGGCGATGTTCGTCGACGCGACGGGCCGCGACACGCTGCTCGCCACGGCGCAGGGCCTCAAGGTGGCAGACGACCTCGTGGCCACCAACGTGGCGGCGTTCTCGCACTGGGAGGGCTGCCGGCGTGAGTCCGGGAGCGACGAGGGCAACTTCACGCTCCTCATGTTCGACGGCGGCTGGTGGTGGGTGATCCCGTTCAAGGGGACGGTCACGTCGATCGGCGTGGTGTTCGAGAAGGGCTACACGCTCGCGCGCAAGGGCCAGAGCCCGGCGGAGCTCTACGAGGGGGCGATCGCCGGGCAGCGCGAGATCCGCAAGATCATCGGCGAGGGGCGCCGGGTGCGGCCGATCGAGACCACGGGCAACTGGTCGTATCGGTCGCGCCGGTTCTACGGCGACCGCTTCGTGCTGGTGGGGGACGCGGCGGCCTTCATCGACCCGCTATTCTCGACGGGCGTGCTGATGGCGATGCAGAGCGCGCGCTACGCGGCGGAGGTGATCGACGAGGGGCTGCGCGAGGGCGATCTCGGCGCCGCGCGCCTCGCCAGGTACGAGGAGCGGGCGCTCGTGGGGGCGGACCTGTTCCGGCACCTCGTGCGCGAGTTTTATGGCGAGAACCTGCGCGAGGTGCTGTTCGCGAGCGCGACCAACCCGACGGTGTGCGCCATCATCGCGTCGATCCTGGCCGGCGACGTGTACGAGAAGGCGCTGTGGCAGACGCTCGTGCGCCCCGGGTTCTCGCGTCAGCTCGCGGCCGCGGCCCGGAGCCAAGAGCCGCGCGCCGCCAACAGCCGCCAGACGCGCACCCCCAAGCAGGACCTCTGATCCGGGATGAAGATCGTCCTCCTGGCGGTGGGGAAGCTCAAGGACCCCTGGGTGCTCGAGGGGTGCGCCGAGTACCTGCAGCGGCTCCGCCGCCACGCCACGATCCAGGTGGTCGAGGTGAAGGAGGGGACGGCGCTGGCGGCGCGCATCCCGGCGCGTCACCGCGTGGTGGCGCTGACCGAGCGCGGCCAGGAGCCGACCTCGGCGGAGCTGGCGGAGCGGGTGGCCCGCTGGCAGATGGAGGGGGGCGCGGGGGTGGTCTTCCTGATCGGGGGCGCGGACGGGTTGCCGGCCGAGATGGAGCGTCAGGCCGATGAGCGGCTGTCGCTCAGCCGCCTGACGCTGCCGCACCGCCTGGCCCGCCTGGTCCTGCTCGAGCAGCTGTATCGCGCGTTCAGCATTCTGCGCGGGGAGCCCTATCACCGAGCCTGAGCCGAAACCCCTCAGTTGGCTGCCTACTGCGGCACAGCCAGCGACGGCGAGGCGGCGGCGGTCAGTCGGTCGCGTACCTCCAGTACGCTCCCTCCTTCCCTCCTTGCCTCGCCGCCGCTGGCTGTGCCTCGCTACGGCATCCAACTGAGGGGTTCCGGCTGAACTCTGCCGGTGCGGTGTCGGAGCCGCGCTGCGTGGTAGACTCGGCCCCCACGAACGATGCCCAGGCTCGTTTATCAAGACTCTTCCCAGGTAGAGCAAAGCGTCGAGCTCGGCACCGACCCGGTGCTGATCGGACGCGCGGTCGAGTGCCAGGTGCAGACGCAGGACGGGATGGTGTCGCGCCGGCATGCCCGCATCGTGTGGGAGGGGGGCGGCTACTGGATCGAGGATCTGGGCAGCTCGAACGGCGTCCACGTCGGGGGCGTCCGCATCGCGCAGCGCGCGCCGCTGCGCGCCGGCGATGACGTGCGCTGCGGCAGCCTGAGCCTGCGGCTCGTGGTCGAGCGGGTGCCGAGCCCCACGGCCCGGGTGACGCCGCTGTCGGTGGAACCGCTGGTCAGGGCGCCCGCGCCCCCCCCGAGGTCCCCTGCGCCGGAGGCGGCCCGGCCCACGCCGCCCCCGCGGTCCCCTGCGCCGGAGGCGGCGTCCAGGCCCACGCCGCCCCCCACGGCCGGAGCCGAGCTCGCCGAGGAGCTGCGCGCGGAGCGGCAGCGGCGCACGCAGGCCGAGGCGGCCACGCGCAACGCCGAGCAGCGCGCGGCCTCAGCCGAGGCTCGCGTGGAGGAGATGCAGACGCGCCTGCGGGACCTGGAGCAGCGCGCCAAGGCGGCCGAAGCGCGGGCCACAGAGCTCGAGGCCGCGGGCAAGGAAGGGGATCGTCTGCGCCGACGCATCGAGCAGCTCCAGTCCGAGGTGCGACGCCTGCGCGGCGGCCAGCCGGCGAGCGTCGAGGGCGACGGGGAGGCGCTGCGCGGCGAGCTCGAGGCGGCGATGGCGGAGCGGGATCGGTTGCAGCAGCGGGTGCTGGAGCTGGAGGCGGAGGTGCGGCAGCGCGTCGCGGCCGGCAGCGCCGCCGGATCCGGCCCTGCGCCGTCCGGACTCGGCGACGCGGTGACGCTCCTCAACGACGTGCTCGGCGACCTGCGCGGGAACCTGCGCGCGGCGACCGAGGAGTTCGCGTCGCTCATGGCACGGGCCGAGCAAGAGGGATGGAAGTCCTCGCTCACGGTGATGAGCGACGCCATCCAGCAGGCGAACGAGCAGCTCGAGGACGCGCGAAACCGGGTGCGCGAGCTGCGGCGCCTACTCGGCGCCTGACCGGGTTCTCGACGGGCGCTACCGGAGCGTGGGCGACACCGTCGCCCGGCCTTTGAGCTGGGCGAGCAGGCCCCGATACTCCTTGGCGATCACCGCCGCGGCCTGGCGGGAGGCGGCGCGATTGGCCTCCTCGGGCGACAGCTGGGAGCTCTTGCCGGCTCCCACCTCGAGAAAGACGCTGCCGTGGTGGGCGCCGATGCGCTCCTCGAGCTCGTTGAGCTTGAGCGCCTGGTACTCGGCGCGGGTGAGCGCGATGCGCACCACCTCGCGGTCCTTCCATACGCCCGAGAACGTCATGGCCCGCAGGTCGTGCACGTTGTCGAAGAGGGCCATGGCCAGGTCGCAGAACGTCTGCAGGGCCTGGTTGAAGGAGAGCGTCTGGGCCCACTCGTCCTTGCCGAGCTCCGTGTAGGGCACGGTCAGGCTCACCGAGCGGGCCTCGTCGTTGCGCGACACCTGGAGGGCGTGCTTCCAGCCCTTGGAGGTGTCGGCCCGCCGCGCGAGGGCCTGATCGATCTCCTGCGAGAACTCGAGCGGGAGCTTGTTCTCGAACCGCGGGCCGAGGTCGCTCGCCCGCTTGAGCACGGTGCCGATCGGCGTGGGGGGCGGCGTGCGGAAGGCCGCCTCGGAGGTGTAGACGTAGCCCGCCATCCCCGACGGTGGATCCTCGTGCCGGGTCATGACGTGGCGGTAGAGGAACTCGAGCAGCTTCTGCGTCTCGTCGTGGCGGATGGTGGGCGCGACGAGCACGTGGAGCTCGTTCGTGCCGTTGTTGAGCTCGTCCTTGAGGACCTGATACGGGACGGGGGCGTCGGCCGGCGCGCTCTTCGGGGTCGGAGGCGCCTCCTGTGCCGGCGGCCGTTTCTCTTCGCAGGCGAAGAGTGCGAGGGTGAGCAATACCAGCCCGGACGCGCGGACCCACATGCAAAGTACGCTAGCGGCCCCGGCGAAGGACCGTCAAGCAGGTTTCCAGGATCAAGCTCAATCGCTGGTTCAGCGGAAGGCACGCGCCGTCCTCACGGAGATGCGCCCGCGGGTATCGATGCGCACGGTCACGGCGCCATCGCGATCCGTGCGATACGTGCGGGCCCCGGCGGCACGCCACCGCGCCTCCACCGCCGGCGCGGGAAAGCCCCAGCGGTTCTGATCGCCTACCGAGTACACCACCACGCTCGGGCGCACCCGCTCGACGAAGCGGGGCGTCGAGCTCGTGCGGCTCCCGTGATGCGGGGCCTTGAGCACGTCGGCGGCCAGCGCGCGCCCCGACTGGGCGAGCCGCGCCTCGGCGCGGGCCTCGATGTCGCCGGCCAGGAGCACGGCCCGCCCTCCATAAAGGATGCGGAGGACGATGGACCCGTCGTTCTCCGACCAGGCCGGCGGGACCCGCACCTGGCCATCCACCAGCGGATGGAGGACCTCGACGCGGGCCGCGCCAGCCACGAGCTCGTGCGGCCGGACGATCGGCACGCCCCGCTCGGCCGCCGCGTCTCGCAGACGCAAGAGCCCGGGCAGACTGGAGCGGGCGCCGTTGGTCCACACTTCTCTGGTGGGGAAGCGGGCGACCACCGCGGCCAGGCCGTTGGCGTGGTCGGGGTGCGGATGGGTGAGCACCACGGCGTCCAGGCGACGCACGCCATGCCGTTCGAGCCACGGCACGAGCACCTGCGCCCCGGGATCGAAGCTCGGATCAAAGGACCCGCCGCCATCCACCAGCAAGGTGACGCCGCCCGGCAGCTCGACGAGCGCGGCGTCCCCCTGCCCCACGTCGAGGAAGGTCACGGTGAGCGCGGGATCCCAGCGGGGCGCGAGGACGAGCCGCCAGGCGAGCGAGCCGCCGAGGACGAGCCCACACAGGAGGGCGACGCGCCAGGCGCGCCGGCCGGCCAGGGTCAGCGCGAGCAGCCCGCCATACCAGGCCGCGCACTCGAGGAGCGTGGGCGGCGGCACGTGCCCGAGCTCGGCCAGCCCTGGCACGGAGGCGATGGCCCGCACCGCTCGGATCATGAACGTCGCCCCGCCGGCGGCCAGGGCCAGGAGCATGTGCGCGAGGGCGCCGAAGAGCCCAAAACCCCCTGGCAGCGCGCCGAGCACGCAGGCGCCGAGCCCGAGGGGCAGCACCCAGAGCTCCGCGAGCGGCACCACGAGGACATTGGCCCAGAGGCCCGCGGGCCCGAGCTGGGCGAAGTGCCAGGCGGTGATCGGCGCCGTCGTGACCAGCGCCGCCAGGGAGACGCGCACGAGGGCGAAGGCCCCGCGGACGATGCGTGGCCCGAGTCCCGTCCCCGCGGAGGGGAATCCCCGGCCCGGCAGCCGCGGCGCGACCACGATGCCGCCGAGGGCCGCGGCAAAGGACAGCTGGAAGGAGGGATCGAACAGCGTGAGGGGCGAGGCCCCGAGGATCGCCAGCACGGCCACCGCCAGCGCCGATCCAGCCGCCGCCGGGCGCAGGAGCGCCGCGCCGGCGAGGTACAGGAGCGCCACGATGCACGCGCGCACCGTGGCCACTTGGGCCCCGGTGAGGAGCGTGTACAGCACGACCGCCGGCAGCGCCGCCAGCGCCGCCACCTGGCGCACCGCGACGCGCCGGGCGAGCGGCTCGATCCACACGAGCAGCCGGCGCAGGCCGATGAAGAGGAGAAAGGAGGCGATGGCCAGGTGGAGCCCGCTCACGGACAGCACGTGGGAGACGCCGGCGACCCGGAAGTCGCGCTCGAGAGAGCGGCTCACGGCCCCACGCTCGCCGAGGAGCAGAGAGGCCATGAGCCCTGCCGCCTCGCCCTTCGAAGGGAGCTCCGCGCGCAGCCAGGCGAGCCATCGCTGCCGTAAGCGCGCCACCGGCCGGCCGAGACACCACCGCTCCTGTCCCGCGAGCCGCACCAGCGCCTCGGGCGCGGGCAGGCCGGCGACGGCCACCAGCCCGCGGGCGGCGAAGTGGCGCGCAGGATCCGGCGCGTCCGGTTCGGCAAAGCCGCGGGGGGCCCGGAGCTGCGCGCGGAACAGGACGCGATCTCCGGGCAGGAGCGGCTCCTTGGGCGCTCCGCCGAGCCGCAGCCAGAGCCTCCCCGCAGCCTCTTGCGCCTGCCCGTCGCGGGCGACCTCCTCGAGCCCGAGCAGCACGTGAGCGTCGTCCGCGCCCTCCATCGGCGGCTCCAGCACGCGCGCCGTCACGACCCAGGGCGGCCCGCCGAGCAAGCCGTCAGGCGCGCGTGGCCAGGACGTCACCGTGGCCAGCGCCCCCAGGAGGACGACCTGGCCGAGCGTCGCCAGGCCCCAGCCGCGCCCGCGTCTCCAGGCCACGGCCACCACCCCGAGCCACAGGAAGGCCAGCGCCGCCAGGGGAGCGGCCGGCGGACGTAAGGTTTCGCCGAGGAGCACTCCGGACATGAGGGCGAGGGCCAGCAGAGAAGTGGGCGACATGCCCCCCGCTTATCGGGTCCGATTCGCCCAAGTTGCGTCCTGCCGCGATCTCATGAGCCACGCGGCCACGCGGGCGCTATGCGGGTCGCCGTTTCAGTCTCTCTTCAATCTTCCTTTGAAACACCATCCACACAGCGCCTGCGCACCGTCGTTGTTTAAAAAATACATCCAGGCATGATCTCTACACGTTCAAACGCCGCCTGCGCCAGGCTCTGCCCTCGGACGACAACTCCTGACCACGGAAATGCAACCACAGTCAGGTAACTGACAGTTTTATCTTCCGTACGTTTGAAGGCTCACACTCCTATTCGCAGCGGCGCGTCACGTATTTCGCATCTCCTTTCGTTTCAAGGAGATACAAAATGCCTTGTTAAATTCATTGACACCCATAGGACCGTCCCGGATAGTCCCTGCATCGTTAGAGGCGGCAACAAGCTCTTCGGAGAGGCCCCTCACGACCCTTCGAACTCAGTTCGAGCCTCGAGACAAGGAGCAGAGCCATGAAGAAAATGACTGGAACCACTTTTGCGCAGGTGTTTGGTTTCGCTGCGGTCGGCGCCTTCGGCCTGGCCGGCTGCGGCGGCGAAGCGGCCATCGACGACAGCGTCGTCAGCGTCGATCACGGCAGCCAGAACCTGGTGCACCGCTGCGCCAGCCGTGACGTCAGCCCGGCCGAGCTGCACTACTACGAGCAGGAAGTGGCCCAGTACATGGCCCTCCGTGGCAACCAGCCGGTCACCGGCACCGTGACCGTCCCGGTCTACGTGCACGTCATCCGCACCAGCACCGGCACCGGCGACGTGTCCGACACGCGCATCGCCCAGCAGATCGCCTTCCTGAACGACGCCTACAACGGCGGCAGCGTCGGCGGCGCCACCACCAACTTCCAGTTCACGCTGGCCGGCACCGACCGCACCAACAACTCGACCTGGTACACCATGACCCCCGGCACCACGGCCGAAGCCCAGGCCAAGACGGCGCTGCGCAAGGGCACGGCCGACGACCTCAACCTCTACTTCGCCAGCCCCGGCCAGGGCCTCCTCGGCTGGGCCACCTTCCCCCAGGACTACACGGGCAACCCGAAGAACGACGGCGTCGTGATCCTCAACACCTCGGTCACCGGCGGCAGCGCCACCAACTACAACGAGGGCGACACGGCGACCCACGAGATCGGCCACTGGCTCGGCCTCTACCACACCTTCCAGGGCGGCTGCACGGGCGGCGACTCGGTCTCCGACACGCCGGCTGAGAGCACGTCGACCTCGGGCTGCCCGGCCAGCAAGGACACCTGCACCTCGATCGCGGGCCTGGATCCGATCCACAACTACATGGACTACAGCTACGACCAGTGCCTGTATGAGTTCACGGCCGGCCAGTCGTCGCGCATGAACTCGTACTACACGACCTACCGCTACCTGAAGTAGTCCTCCTCAAGCCCCCGCCGCTCCCCCCTCCTCCTTCTCTCCTTTCTACCCCACCTTCGACGCAGGACGCCTGAGCCCCCGCGCTCTTCCGCGCGGGCAGATCCTTTCTTCCGTCAGAGCAGGGACGAGCCCGAGAAGGCTCGGACTAGCGCCGCCCGGTGGCGAGCACCTTGAGCAGCGCGTCGGGATCGGGCGGCTTGACGAGGTGGATGTTGAACCCGGAGGCCAGGGCGCGCTTGCGCTGCTCCGTGCCGCTATAGCCGGTGAGGGCGATGAGATACATCTTCGCCCCCTGGGGCGAGGCCCGGATCCGCTCCGCCACCTGGTAGCCGTTGAGCCCCGGCAGCCCCACGTCCACGATGGCGAAGTCGAAGTGGCCCGAGAGCGCCAGCTCCACGCCGGTGAGACCGTCGCCGGTGGTCTCCACCACGTGGCCCTCCACCTCGAGGAACGACTGCATGGCCTCGCGGGCGTCCTCATTGTCTTCGATGAGGAGGATGCGCCAGGGCCCCGCGTCCGACGCGGGCGCCGGCTCCGAGACCGCCGGCGCCGTCGGCTCCACTCGCACCGCCCCTTGAACGATCGGGAGCCAGACCTCGAACTCACTCCCCTTGCCAAGCCCCTCGCTCCTCACCCGCACCTCGCCCGCGTGCAGCTCGACGAGGCGCTTGACCAGCGTGAGCCCGATCCCCATGCCGCCGCGCGTCCGCTCGAGCGATTCATCCACCTGGAAGAAGAGCTCGAACACGTGCGGCAGCGCCTGCGGCTCGATGCCGATGCCCTCGTCGCGCACGCGCACCACGGCGTGAGGGCGGGCGTGCTTGTCGTGCCGCTCGAGCAGGAGCTCGATGAACGCCCCCTTGGCCGAGTACTTCGAGGCGTTGTCGAGGAGGTTGGCGAACACCTGCTGGATCCGGGTGGCGTCGGCCTGGATGAGCAGCTCCTCGCCGCCCAGGCGCAGCTCGAGGCTCTGCCCGCGCGACTCGAGCACGGGGCGGCACATCTGGGCCGCCTCCTTCAGGACCCCCGCCACGCCCAGCGTCTCGGGTTTGAGCTCGATGCGCCCGCGGGTGATGCGCGACACGTCGAGCAGATCGTCGATGAGCCGGCCGAGGTGTCGCGACTGCCGCTCGATCACGTTGCGCACGTGCCGGAATCGCTCGCTGTCGTGGCGGTGGACCTCGAGGAGCGAGGCCGCGGTGGTGATGGCGGCGAGCGGGTTGCGCAGCTCGTGCGCCAGCATGGCCAGGAACTCGTCCTTGCGGCGGTCCGCCTCCACCAGGTCGTCGGCGCGGCGGCGCAGCTCCTGCTCGGCGCGCCGCAGGCGCAGGAGCGCCTTGACCGTGGCCAGGAGCTCGGCCGGTTCGAACGGGTGGGTGATGTAGCCGTCGGCGCCGCTCTCGAGCCCCTCGACGCGCTTCTCGATGGTGACGAACGTGGCCGAGGTGTGGAGCACGAGGATCGACGAGGTCGCGGCGCTCCCCTTGAGCATGCGCGCCACTTCGAAGCCGCTGACGTCGGGCAGCTTGACGTCGAGCACGACGAGATCGATCGGCCGCTCCCGCGCCACCCGCAGCGCCTCCTCCCCGGTCGCGGCCTCGAGCACCTCGTAGCCCGCGAGCCGCAGCATGCGCGACACGACGTAGCGCGTCTGCTCGTGGTCATTCACGTTCAGGATCGTCGCCAGCCGCTCAACCATGCGTCGGGTCCCTCTCAGCCCCTTGTGCCATGCCCACCCCGGCCTGCGACAGCGCGTCGCGGATGCGCCCGATCGCGATCTCCCGCGAGAGGCTCTGCTTGTTCAAGATGGCCGCGGTCTCGGCCGCGAGCCGCTGGCGCTCCTGCTCGCCGAGGTCCTTGGACGTGTGGATGATCACCGGGATGCCGCGCGTGCCGGGGTGGGCCTTGAGCTCGTCGAGCACCTCGAAGGCGCTCATCCCGGGCATCACGAAGTCGAGCAGGATGACCCCCGGCCGTTCGAGGCGCGCCACCCGGACGCCATCGGCCCCGCTGGTCGCCTCGATCACCTGGTACGAGGTGCCGGCGAGCAGGCGCCGCACGAGGTACCGGGAGACCTCGTCGTCGTCGATCACGAGCACCTTCTGGATGGGCCCGCGGCGGGCGAGCGTGGTGAGGCGCTTGAGCAGCCACTCCTGCTCCATGGGCTTCATCCAGAACTCGTCGGCGCCGAGCGCGCGCGCCTTGTTCTCGCGGTCGGTCACGGTGACGACGAGCACGGGCACGTCGCGGGTCGCCTCCGAGGTCTTGAGCTCGGAGAGGAGGCGCCACGAGGTCCCGCCCTCGAGCATGATGTCGAGGACGATGGCGGCGGGCCGGAGCCGCCGCAGCACGGCGCGCGCGTCCTCGATGCTGCGGGCCGGGACCACCTGGAAGCCCGACCCCTGGAGGAACTTTTCGTAGAGGAACAGGGTCTGGCGGTCGTCTTCGACGACGAGCACGGGGGCGCGCGCGGGGTCGGCCTGGTGGCTGCGCGCGACCATGCGGTGCATCTCGTTCACCTCGGGGTGGATGAGGGGCACCGTGAGGGTGAAGGTCGAGCCCACTCCGAGGCGGCTCTGGACGGTGAGCGTGCCGCCGAGCAGCTCCGCGAGCTTGCGCGAGAGGGACAGCCCGAGCCCGGTGCCCTTGGTGTCCTTCTGCAGCGAGTTCTCGATCTGGGTGAACTCCTCGAAGACGCGCTCGAGGTCCGCCTCCGCGATGCCGACGCCCGTGTCCCTCACGTCGAAGGCGACGAGGCCGGGGCCGGCGCGCCGCGCCGCGACGCGCACCTCGCCGGCGGCGGTGAACTTGAGCGCGTTCGAGACGAGGTTGCGCAGCACCTGCGAGATCTTGCCCTCGTCGGTCTCGAGCGTGGGCAGATCGGTCGGCTCCTCGAAGACGAGCGAGACGGCCTCGCGCTGGACGAGGGGCCGGGACATGCCGCGCAGCGCCGAGAACAGGTTGCCGAGGTCGAAGCGCGACGCGTGCAGGCGGATCTTGCCCGCCTCGAGCTTGGAGAGGTCGAGACCATCTCCGACAGCTCGGTGGCCGAGCGGAGGATGAAGCCGATCTGTTTCTCCTGCTCGGGGTTGAGGGGGCCGTCGGCGCGCGCAAGGAGCAGGCGGGCGAGGCCGATGATCGAGTTCACCGGGGTGCGGAACTCGTGGCTCACGTTCGAGACGACGCGCGACTTCACCTCGGAGGTGCGGCGCAGCGAGTCGGCCTTCTCGTCGAGCTCGGTGTAGAGGGCGAGGACGCCGCGGTTGGACTCCTCGAGCTGGCGGTTGGTGGTGGCGAGCGCCTCGGCGCTGTGGCGGAGCTCGAGCTCCTGGCGCTGGGTCTCCCGGTGGAGGTGGGCGAGCTCGGCCATGACGCCGCTCATCTCCACGAGCAGCTCGCTGTAATCATCGGGCACGAGGCTGCCGACGAGCAGCACGACCTCGCCGTCGCAGGCGGCGGAGAAGGCGATGGTCCGCGGCCGCGCGTCCATGATCAGGCTCGCCTCCCAGCCCGTCACGGGCTCCCCGCCGGCCTGGGCGCGGGCGCGGGCCAGGAGCTCGGTCAGGCGGGACTCGGCGCCCACGGGGGCGAGCGCCGCGAGCCTCTCGCCGCAGCGGTCGCCGAGGAGCCGGCGGGCGCGCGCGTCCATCCAGGTGATCCGGCCGGCGGTGTCACAGGCGAGCCGGAGCTCCCGGCTCATCGCTTCGAACTGGGCCTCGAACCGGACGTCGGGTCCGGTCGAACGGGGGGGGGTCACGCGAGCTCCTTGAGGGTTGGAAACAGAACTTGATCCCGATAGGCGGTCGCCCAGTCCTTGCCAAAGACATGGGAGAGGAGCCCGAGGCTGGTCTCGTCCATGCGGTGTGCGCAGAGATACTGGTCGATCATGCGAGCGCCCGGGGCGTCACCGGCCGAGACCGGGCCCGCCCCTCGATGGGGCTCCGGTTCGAGCCCACCGTCCTGCACGAGACGGACGAAGGTATCGCCCAGGCGCGCGAGGGCAACCCGGATCTTCGTCAGCTCGGCCGCGCCGACGCGTGCGGACAGCGCGTGAGGGGAGAGGCAGCACGCCGCCCACGCGGGGAGCGGGCCGGCCGGCGGCAGGGTGCCGACCTCGCTCGTGTCCCGCCAGCGGGCCATGGCCTCGAGCTGCGCCGCCCGGCCGCGCGACCCTTCGCACGTCGGCGACAGATCGGCCACCACGAGGGCCGTGTCACGACCGAAGGCCACGAGATCGACGCCGAAGATCGGCGCCACCGCCCAGGGGGCGTCTTCCCCGGGACGGCGAGGCCGCGGCAGACAGAGGGCGTTGCCGACGTCGAGCGCGCCGCCGCGGAGGGTGGCGAAGCGGGCGTAGGCGAGCCGGGACGAGGGGCTCCGGTAGGCGCGGGAGACCAGCCGCACCGGGGTGTCCTTC
>DATAGU010000096.1:0-17340 GCA_036263495.1 Polyangia bacterium
TTGAGGAAAATTACCAAACCGCTCGCAAGGAAGCTCTAGAAGGCTTCCAGATGGTCCCTATGGACAAACGGGTAGAAAAACATACTGCCCTCCTTGGGAAAACCTTCCGAGGAGAGTGGTCGATCACCCTTTATCGGGGGACTCTGGATGGTGTTCCTGCCGTAATCGAATCGATGTGGTGTCCAAGCAACCCTCTCCTACCTCTCAGTAGAGGTAAGCGTAAGACCTACCACTTCGTTCCGAAGGATGTGGCGAAGGCATGGACGGCGGAGTGGGCCGAGAAGAAGGGCGTGACAGCTGATATGGCGGAGAAGTGGTTGAAAAGGCACCCTGGAGATCCTCGTGCGGAGATCTACGAGGAGGTTCTCAAGGGAGTGGCTTCCAGCCCCTCGTAGGGGGAGTGTCCGAATTTGGTTATGGGGGTGTCCGAATTAGGACAGCACCGTTTCTCGCCTCGACTTGACTCCACCCCCCCTTCGCATTCATTCTTCCTGGAAGAAAGAGGGCGCGTCTCATGAACCCGCCTCTAGACATGGAGCTGAGGGGAGAGCCTACGATGCAGATCCAAGCCGTTCGCAGGAGGGTCCCCGTGGATACGTCACCGATGGAGTTCGAGTGCATCCGCTTTCAAGATCGCGTCTTCAAGTTCCGGCCTCCCCTCCGGCTGAACATCGCGCGGGATGATGAAACGGGCTCGCTCTACGTCGCCAGCGACGATGAGCTCGGCCTCCATGCGTATGCCGAGACGCGCGAGCAGCTGGCACACGAGATCGCGGAGCAGGTGGCGTTCAACTGGGATGAATACGCCCAGGAAGCACCGGACAAGCTGGCGCGCGGTGCCCTGCGGCTGCGTGAGGCGATGCGGGCTCGCGTTGAAGAGATACATGCCTAGGCCCAAGGACAAGGTCGTCTCCTCGCTGGTCTCCAAGGGCTTCGTACCTCGGGGCACGCATCACATGATGCTCGTGTACTACACGACGGCGGGCCAGAAGACGCGGGCCTGCACCAAGGCGAGCCACACCCCCAAGATGAAGGACATCACCGACGGCTTGCTCGCACAGATGGCCAAGCAATGCCGCCTCACCACAAAAGAGTTCCTCGGTCTGGTCGATTGTCCGGTCAGCCGTGCGGCGTTCGAGGAGTTGCTCAGGGAACGGGGCGAAATCTGATCCTCGCGATGCCCCAGGGCCGCTGAGGTCGCGCTCAGGACCGCTGAGGTCCATCTTTCGGCTGCTGAGGTCCATCTTTCGGCTGCTGAGGTCCCTGTTTCCAGTGCGCGGGAGGGCCTTTTGGGTGCGCGGGAGGGCTTTTCTGGCGCGCGGACAGATCTAGCGGCTCCGGATGGAGCCGCCCCCATCAGCTACCGGGTCACGCTGGCGGCGGTTTCGAGGAGCTTGGGGTCGGCGGGGGCGCCGCCCAGGTACTCGTGGAACCAGTCGATCATGGTCGCGTACCACAGCCGCGAGTTGGCGGGCTTGAGCACCCAGTGGTTCTCGTCCGGGAACAGGAGGAGCTTGGACGGGACGCCCTGGCGCTGGAGGAGCGCATACATGAGGTACGCCTGCTCGACCGGGATCCGGTAGTCCTTCTCGCCGTGCACGATGAGCTCAGGGGTCTTGAACTTGTCGGCCGCGGTCATGGGGCTCCACTTGCGGTAGAGCTGCGAGTCCCACGGCTTGCCCTGGAACTCGAACTCCGGGAACCACATCTCCTCGGTGGCGTACATGGCCTCCTGGTCGGCGATGCCGTCGTGGCAGAAGAGGGCCTTGAACCGGTCGGTGTGGCCCTGGAACCAGTTCATCATGAAGCCGCCGAACGAGGCCCCGGCCGCGCCGATGTGCCCCTTGTCGACGAAGGGGAGCGACTCGAGGTCGTCGGCCCCACGCATGAGGTCGTCGTACACCTTGCCGCCCCAGTCGCCGGAGACGCCGCGCACGAACGCCTGGCCGTAGCCGTAGGAGCCGCGCGGGTTGGGCAGGTAGACGATGTAGCCCGCGGCGGCCAGGACCTGGGGGTTCCAGCGGTAGCTCCAGGCGTATTGCCAGGCGCCCTGCGGGCCGCCGTGGACCCACATGAGAGCCGGATACTTCTTCTTCTCGTCGGCCCCCGGCGGGAGCACCATGAGCGCGTGCACCTTGGTGCCGTCGTTGCTCATGAACCAGCGCTCGCGGACCTCGCCCATGGCCACGGCGGCGAGCGCGCTGTCGTTGAGGTGGGTGACTCGCTCGGCGGGCTTGCTCGCCGGGCCGCCCGGCCCGAGGACGCGGCGCACGATCTCGCTCGGCTGGGTGAGTGAGGTCTCGGCATAGACGAGGGTCGGCGCCGAGGCGCGGCCCCCGACCATGTGGAGATCGGCGGCGCTGGTCTTCGGATCCGGCGTCTCGAGCGTCACACGTCCGCCTTCGGCGGCCACGGAGAAGATGGGCTGCCGCGCCCGGTCGGGCGCCACGAAGTAGAGGCGGCGGCTGTCGGGCGACCAGGTGTAGTCCTCGACCCACTGATCGAAGTCCGCGGTGAGGGGCCGGATCTTCTGCGCCTTGCGGTCGTAGACGCGCAGCTCGAAGCGATCCGATTCGTAGCCCGGCACGCGCTGCGAGCGGAACGCCACGTAGCGTCCGTCGGGCGAGAAGCGCGGGGCGCCGTCGAAGGCCGGGTTGTCGCAGGTGAGGCACCGCGCGGGGCCGCCGCTCGACGACATCTCCCACAGATCGTTGTTGGTCGAGATGGCCTCCACCTTGTCGTGGTTGCTGGCGTAGACCAGGGTCTTGCCGTCGGGGGAGAGGTCGTAGCCGGCGGCGCCGCCGAGCGAGAAGGGAGGGGCGTCGAAGTTGCCCGGGGTGAGGTCGCGCGCGGTGCCGCCCGTACGCTCGATGCGCAGGAGGTGGCTGCGCCGGCCCTCCTGCCAGGTGTCCCAGTGACGGTAAAGGAGCCGTTCGACGACGCGCCCGCTCGAGGGGGACTTCTTGATGCGCTCGGCGCGGTCATGGGTGCACGCCTCCACGTCCGCGCCCGTGCACTCGGGGTACACCGACGCCGCATAGACGAGGAACTTCCCGTCCGGGCTCCAGATGAAGCTCTCGACGCCGAGGGCGCTGTGTGTGAGGGGCCGCGCCTCTCCGCCTTCGAGATCCATGAGGTAGACCTGGGGCTCGCCCTCGCGATCCGAGAGGAAGGCCAGGGTTTTACCGTCGGGGGAGAAGTGGGGCTCGCGGTCGCGCTTGTGTCCCTGGGTGAGCTGGCGCGGTGCGCTCGCGGCGTTGGCACCCGGGGCGCCGAGGGGGGACAGCCAGATGGAGGCGTGGCTCTTGTAGTCTTCGCCCACGGTGGTGACGGCGTAGGCCACCCACTTGCCGTCGGGCGAGACGTCGAAGCCGCTCAGGCGCTTGAGGGCGAGCATGTCGTCGACGCCCAAGGGACGTGCGGCCCGCGCCGGGTCGGGCAGCGCCGCGAAGACGAGCAGGGACAGGAGCAGGAACGGGGGTCTTCTCATGCGCGTGCCTTTGTCGGTGGTGGTTGTCGATTTCGGGTCCTGGGGATGAGGCGGCGGTCGCGCGTCGCGTCGCCACGACACGGGGATGTCGCGCGGTCGGACTACTCGGTAGCAGAAGGAGGTCGCGGAGGGAAGCCGCAGCCTGCGCGTTCTCCTCCTGGAGGCATGACGCGCTGCTCAGAATCGGCTTCGGGGACGCCTATTTGCAGCGCGGCTCACATACCCGGCAGGGGTTGCGATCGATGATGGGGCGAGCAGATGCCAGCACAGGGGCGACTCGGCGATAAGGCCCTCATTCCGGCCGATTCCCACGGCTGCCCGGCCTGTCCCCACCCAGGCATGGGCCCGGGTGTGTCGGGATCGCCCAATGTCCAGGTCAACGGCCGCCCTGCGCTGCGCGTCGGTGACACCGGCATCCACGCGGCCTGCTGCGGGGGCAACACCTGGACGGCCCAGCAGGGCAGCGCCACGGTCTTCATCAACGGCAAGCCGGCCTACCGCATGAACGATCCCAGCCGGCACTGCGGCGGCATGGGCCGGCTGATCGAAGGTAGCCCCAACGTCATCGTCGGGGGCAGTACCTCGAGCGGCGCTGGCGGCGCGGGCGCAGGGGGCGGCGGCAGCGGCGGCGGGGGCGGCGGCGGCAGTGGCCCGGCCGGCGCTCCCGGCAGCGGCCCGGGTTCGAGCGCCGCGCAGAGCCCGAGCAGCCCTTCGGCCACGAGCCCCGAGAGCGCGACCCAGCCCCCCGCCGAGAGCACGCCCTCCTCGAGTAGCGAGCCCGCCTCGCCGCAGAGCCCGCCGCGCCTCGACCTGGCGCGCTGGTCCATCGAATACTCGGACGGCCGTCCGGTCTCGGGGGTGCGCGCGGATTACGAAGGCCCCACCGGCCCGAAGAAGTTCTCCGGCAGCCGGAACCAGCTGGCCGGGCTCGAGGAGCGGGCCGGCTATGACCTCACGATCGTCGGCACCACGAAGCTCCGCCTCGACCTGCGCGATGCGGACGGCCAGCCGGTGGCCGGGGCGCGGCTCCGCATCGAGCGTGCCTTCGGGCCGACCATCGAGGGCACGACCGATGGGAGCGGTCACTTCGAGGCCGAGGGCTTCGTCGGTGAGGAGCCCTTCGAGGTGGCGGTGCTGTCGTCGCCGGCCAAGGCCAAGGGTCGCTTCGTGGACGAGGCCGGCCAACCCGTGCCCGGCCTGCGCGCGCGCGTCCGTGGCGACTCGGGCACCGTCATCGACGTGGTGAGCGATGGCGATGGCCGCTTCGAGGCCGAGGGGCTCTTGCCCGGCGAGGGGTACACGCTGGAGCTCGAGCGGGGCGGATCTCACGAGTAGGAAGAAAAGAGAAGGACGAGGAGAGCCACATGGCGGACGTGAAACGCGAGGTGCGGGCGCTCGAGCAGAGGATCACCGGGCTCAAGGCGGGCGATTCGGTGACGCTGGTGCTCAAGAAGCCCAAGCCCCGGGTCGATGCCACACCGGCCAAGCGCACGGCCCGGCTGTCGCGCGAGAAGATCGTCGTCGCCAAGGACACGCTCGCCGCGCTGTCGCGCGCGCGCCAGGGGGCCGAGGGCAGCGCCGAGTCCGCGGCCGCGTTGCGAGAGGAGGTGCAGCGGGCGCAGGGGGCGCTCTCGGACGTGCAGGCCGCGATCCCGCGCGCCAAGGAGTGGGCCCAGAACGCCACCGAGGACGCGCAGTCGGCGCCGGGAGAGGTGAAGGATGGCTACGGCGCGGCCAAGGACGGCGCCGACCTGGCGGTGGGTCACCTCGAGAAGGTGGCCGAGGGGCTCGAGAAGGCGGTGCGCGCCGCCGGTGCTTATGGTGAAGAACGGGCGGCGCGGGGCGGGGCCGGCGACCCGATCTCGGGTGGGCTCAGGTCGCTGCGCGGCGATCTCGACCAGGCGAGCCAGAAGGCCATCCGCGAGGCCGAGAAGCTGGCCTCGGAGAGCCTGACGCAGGTCGAGCGGGTCGGCGGGGCCATCGAGAAGACCGAGCGCGACGCGATCGCCGAGGCCAAGAGCACGGTCAGCAGCGCCAAGACCGAGCTGACGCGCGCCGCGGCCCAGGTCAACGGGGTCATCACCCACGCCGAGCAGGCCATCCAGAAGGCGGTCTCGTCGGCGGCCATGGGCGTCATCGAGCGCATCCAGACCGCGATCGGCCAGGTCAAGGACGCGATCACGAAGTTCCGCGAGACGGTGGCCAACGCCATCGAGAAAGTGCGCGCGGCGGTCGAGCGGGCGATCGGGCCGGTGATCGAGAAGGCGCGGGCGCTCATCGAGAACTTCATCGCCCGGCTCAAGGATCTGGCGGCCCGGGCCGAGGCGGCCTTCGGCGATCTCAAGCTGCGCGTGGACAAGGTGATCGCCGACGTCAAGATCGCCTTCGACGCGATCGCCCTCCACGGCCCCAAGGCGCTCGAGTACGCGAAGCTCGCGCTCCAGAAGGCGGGTGAGGCGGTGAAGGCGAGCGGGCAGGGGGACTTCGTGCGCGCGCGCCACCTCGCCGACGACGCGGGGCGCGCGGTCGCCGACGCGCAGCGCGAGGCGCAGGAGTGCGAGAAGGCGATCCAGAAGCTCCTCGGCGACGTCAAGCTCGACGTGAGCGGGCTGCTCGGCGCGCTGCGCCAGCACATCGAGGCGGCCGAGTCGGCGGCGCGGGAGGCGGTCGAGGCCACGCGCAACGACGCCAGCGCGCTCGTCGAGCAGGTCAAGCAGAGCGCGGCCGAGGTGAAGAACGCCGTGCAGCAGGGGGCGCGTGAGATCGTCGATGGCGCGCGCCGCGCCGTGACGGAGGTGGAGGGCGCCGTCGGCTCGGCGGTGAGCGATGTGGCTCGGATCGGTCTCACGGCCGCGCGGGAGGGGGTCGGCGAGATCGAGCGGGCCGCGGGCGAGCTGGCCGACCTCGCGCGCAAGTCGGTGGCCAAGGCCGCGGAGACGGCGCATGGGAGCGCCGCCGGCCGCGGCGCCGGAGAGCTGCACCAGGGGGCCGACGAGGCGAGCGCCACGGCCGACGAGGCGAGCGGCAAGCTCGGCGAGCTGCACGGGATGCGGGCGCGGCTCGCGGGCATCGACTGGGGCGACGCGACGAGCGTCGGGCCGGCGGTGGAGGCCGAGGTCGACCGCATCCTCGCGGCCGGCCAGGGGATCGTCGACCAGGTGCGCGCCTTTGCGGGCGATGTGCGGTCGGCGGTGGGCACGATCAAGGACCAGACCTCGGCCCTCCTCCAGCAGCGCATCGATGAGTGGAAGAAGGTGGGCGAGGCGGCGGAGCGGAGCTTCAACGAGGCGCGCCAGCAGCTCGAGCAGCAGTGGAAGCAGATCCAGCAGGACGCCGAGAAGATCGTGCAGGACGTGCGCACGGGCGTGGCCACGCTGCGGCAGAAGTACCAGGAGTTCGTCACCGCGCTCGAGGAGGCGGTCGACAAGGCCAAGCGCCTCGACGTGACCGGCGCGATGAAGGCGATCGTCAAGGGCGAGGATCTATTCCACGCCGCGCAGGGGCTCTGGACGCAGGTGCGCAAGGATCTCGACAAGCTGCGCGAGGACGTGGTGGCGGTGAAGGACATCGTCGCGCGGTTCCTCGAGCAGTCCCTGGCCGTGTACCACCAGGCCGAGCAGGCGGCCAAGGACACGGGGACGGTGCCCAAGCAGGTGAGCGACGCGGTGCGCAACGAGGCGCTCAAGCTCCTCGGCGATGCCCACAAGCGGCTCGAGGATGCGCGCAAGCTCTTCGACCAGGCGCGGCGGAGCGCCGAGGCGCTGAGCGGGATCGCCCAGCACGCGGTGGAGGCGACGGTGCGCAAGTCGCTCGAGGCCGCGGAGGCGGCGCTGGCGGGCGCGGAGAAGGCGGGCCATTCGGCGCTCAGCGCGGGTCTAGGCGCCAAGGACACGGCCCAGGCCGCCGCCGGGGCGTTCGAGGACGAGGTGAAGCAGTCGGCCGATCGGGCCTTCGTGGCGGCGCAGGGGGCGGTCGATGCGGCCCAGCGGGCCGCCGATCAGTCGGCCCAGGCGGCGAAGCAGGTGGCCTCGGGCAATGCGGCCGGGGCGCAGGCCACGGCCCAGCAGGCCGAGCAGCAGGCGACGCAGGCCGCGAGCGAGACACAGCGCGCGCAGGCCGAGAGCGAGAAGGCGTCCGGAGAGGCCCGGCACGCCAGCGAAACGCGCACGGATCCCCAGGCGGTACGGGCCCGAGAGCAAGCCAAGCGCGCCCCTGCGGGTCTCGGCGACCTCGGAGCCGGCCCGGCCGCGGCCGGCGACGTGGCCAAGGACAAGGGGGGCGGCGCGGGTCAGGGCAAAGCCAGCAGCGGGAGGGCGGCGAATCCGCTGGGGGCCGCTCTCGGGACACAGGGGGCCGAGGGCTTCGCAGCAGCCGCCGCCGGCGGCGAGCCTGTCGCAGGCCAGGCGCCGGCCGCGGTGGGCGGTCCGGTGACAGTCCCGGCGGGAGAACAGGTGGCAGTGACGGCGGCCCAGACGGCGCCTGCCGGGCCCGCTGGCGCAGAAGGACAGAGTGCCGGCCCTGGAAGGCTCGGCTTCATCGATGAGGTCAAGGGGGCCGTGGGCATGGCCGGGGAAAAGAAAGAGAAGGCCAAGGACGATCCCGGCCACTGACCCCACGCAGGGGGGCGTCGGCGCTCACGAGTTGGCGGGGAGGAGGAGGTGGAAGAGGTCGAAGGCGACGGGGGTTTGATGCCCCTGGAGAGAGGCGCTGCGTCAGTGCGACGGCGCTTCCTCGAGCAGGCCCGGCTGCATTAGTTTCCGCAGGACCATGGAGCGCTCGCTGCACCGGCCGCTGCGCTCGAGCGGCAGGGAGCCGAGGAGCTCGGCCCACTCGGCGCGCGCCGGTCGCACCGCCAGCCAGGGACGGCCACGCGTCTGCGCTACCAGGCCGCGCAGCTGCTGGCGATGCGAGCTGAGGTAGCTGCGGATCTGGTCGTCGCTCGTGCGGTCCTGGAAGTAGAAGAGGGCCACGCCCGCGCCGCGGCACTGGGCGGCGGCCTGGGCGCCTTCGGGGGTGTGCTTCCACTGCTGGGGATCGCAGCCCTCGAGCGCTACCAGGGTGTGCATGAGCGCGAGCGCCTCGCCCCCACGGAAGAGCTCGGAGCGGCCACGCTGCACCTGCGCGTAGCTCGCCAGGCAAGCGGTGTCATGGCTCGCCCGGCATTGCGCGAGCCGCCCGCGCATGGTCGGGAACTGGCCGTCGAAGTAGACGGACAGATCGCTCATCGCCGCCCTGGGCTCGAGGGCAGGTGGCGCCATCACCACCCGCCGTCCACAGGACCGATGGCAATGGAGCCACGGCGAGAGCCCTGCGGCGATGATGGCCATGATGTAGATGAAACCGAAACTAGCCGCCAGACCGATGATCGCGATTCGCTTCATGCAGAAGAGCGTAGAGGGCGAAGTGCTCGCGGGCAAGATGCAAGTCGCGAGCGCCTCCCAAGTAAGCGCAGCCAGGGGCATCCAGGTGTGTGCTGAGCTCCTGGAGGCGATCGTTCGCTGCGCTTAGCCCCGTGGCAATTCCGGTGGACCGCGGAAACGGTGACGCACCGCGAGCCACCAGTAGAGCCCGAGTCCGAGCAGGGCCACGGCCAGGAGCCAGGCCACGAAGCCGTTGGGCGGCAGGGAGGAGATGACCGACAAGGTCGCGATCCAGGCCAGGGCGATGAGGTTCACCCCGTGGCTCGCGCGTCCGAGGTCCCAGGGGCCGCGTTCGCGCCATCGTCCGCCCCGGCGTGCCCAGAGTCCGGCGGCGATCGGGAGTCCGTAGGAGAGGTACAGCCAGACCGTGGAGGCCGCGGTGATGCGGCCGAGCACGTCCGCCACGGCCTCCCCCCCGAGCGCGCCATAACCCAGGCACAGGAACGCCACGCCGAAGGCCCCGCCGGCCGACAGCCAGACCGCGTCGGCCGGTGTCTGGTAGCGCTGCGAGACTCGTGCAAAGCGCGCCGACAGGGGCATACCGCCGTCGCGGGCAAAGGCGAAGATCATGCGGGAGTTCGACGTGAGCGACGCCAGGCCGCAGAACCACATGGCCCCCATGGCCAGCCAGGTGAGGGCGCGGGCCAGCCAGGCGCGGCCGGGAAAGGCCTGGTCGAGCGCCACCGCGAAGCCGACCGCGGCCGGGTCGGCGACGCGGGCCGGCTCGCGGAGTGACAGCGTCACCGCCAGGACCAGGAGCCCGCCGCACACGGCCGACACCAGCACCGACAGGAAGATCCCTCGGGGCGCGCTGCGCGCCGCGTCGTGCGTCTCCTCGGAGACGTGCGCGCTCGCGTCATAGCCGGTGAAGGTCCAGCCGGCCATGAGGAGCGACACCAGGAAGGCGTAGCCATACCCCGCGCCCGGGGGCAGGGCCACGCTCGCATCGACCGTGCGATCGAGCAGAAAATCCACGGGGCGATGGGGCGCCAGCAAGGCCACGGTCCCCACGACCAGGGCCACGCCCACGACGTGATACCAGGCCGACACCCACGCCAGCAGGTTGACCGTGCGGATGCCCACGTGATTGAGCACCGCGTGGGTCCCGAGGACCGCCGCATACACGACGAGCCGCAGCCCGGCCGAAGCCGCCCAGGAGGGGGGGACGAGGAACTCCGTGAGCCCCCAGTCGATGCCCGCAGTGATGGCGAACTGCCCGAGCAGATTGAGCCAGGCCGTGAGCCACCCCGTGCCGCGACCACCGAGCCAGCTCGACCAGTGATAGAGCGCGCCCGCGGTCGGGAAGCTGGAGGCCAGCTGCGCCAGGGAGGCGGCCACGGGCAGGGTCAGGGTTGCTACCAGGGCCCAGCCCACGATGACCCCAAACGGGCCGCCGTAGCGCAACCCATAGCCGTAGAGGCTCACCGCGCCTGTCAGCACCGAGATGACGCTGAAGGACACGGCGAAGTTGCCAAAGCCGCCGAGCTCCCGCAGGAGCTGCTGCGCATAGCCGAGATGGGCGAGCTCCGCGGCGTCGTGCGCGTCCTGCTCCGTCACCGGGGCGGGCTCGTCCGGCGCTGTCGGGTCGCTCTTGCGACTCATGGGAGGTTCTTGAGCCACACCCATGTCACGCGCGGGGTCTCGCCGCCTTGGAGCGCCGCGAGGACCCGCTCCGCCCCGCGCCGGGCACCTGCCACATCCACGCCATCGAGCGCCTCTGGCGCATCGCCGAGCTTGGCGAGCGCCTTGCCGAGCAGCGTCGCGCACACGTCCGGCCGGCCGTTCATGAACTTGTGCATCCCCGTCGCCACCTGGATGAGACCCTGCACCCAGCGGCGCTCCGGATCATCGATCTCGTTCCACACGTCCTCCCAGAACTCGTGCGCCTCGTAGAACTCGCGCCGGTTGAAGGCCTCGCGCCCTTGCAACATGCGCTCGCGTCGCACGCTCTCGTCCATGTTGTGTCGATGACCGCGTCCGCGGGCACCCGCTCGCGCCGGTGCCCGCTCTTGGAGGGAAGGGGGGGGACACGGCGCGGTCCTCGCGCCGGCCCGCCGCGTCTAAGACGTCTTCACTGCACGCCGGTCGCGTAATACTCCGGAGGGGCGTCCTCTCCCGTCTTGGGACAGAACATCTGCGACGCCTTGGCCGTGTTGCCGCGGTCCTGGCGATAATCGATCGTGACGGGTTTGGCGCCGCGCTCCGCCGTGCGCAGCTTGACGAACAGCGGGTTCGATTCGTTAGTGTCGTCGAGTGTGAACTGCCAGATGTCTTGCGTCTGACCCGGTCCCTGGCCGGCGAGCGCCAGCTCTCCCGAGACGAACTTGCACAAGGGAGAGCCCTTGATGGAGAGCTTTCGCAGCACCCCCGTGCGTGTGCCGCGCGAATAGCCGTAGTTCCACCACCAGCGCAGCCACTGGAACCCCCCGCCGATCAGGGGAACCATCAGCAACGACAGGATCAACCAGACCTTTTTGCGCTTGGTCATGTCTCGACGATAGCACGAGAGGGCGGTCGCCGGGGCGCGTCCCGAAGGGGGCGCGTGAGGGGGCGCGTGATACGGATCAGCCGAAGACGCGCTTCTTGAGACCGCCGTTGACGTCGAGGTGGGTGAGCTCGTGCAGGCCTCCCACCGGCTCCCCGGCGATGAAGAGGAGCGGGAACTCCTCGCTGTGCGCCGCCGTCGTCGCCCACGAGCGCGACGCCTCGTCATCGGTCACATCGAGCACCTGATACGGGACTTCGCGCGAGCGGAGGATGTCTTCCATCTTCTTCTTGGTGCGGTGGTCCTTGCCGTCGAAGTACAGCATGACCGGCGCCGGCTCGCGGCGGACTGGCGTGGCGTCGCTGGTCCCCGCCTGGCGGTTGCGCCGCCGCTCGAGTTCCTCCTGACTGCAGAAGGGGCGGCCGGCGAGGTCATTGGCCGTGCCGAGCACCTCGCGCGCGATGCGCACCGCCCGGATGTGGTCGCCGCGCGGCGATTCGAGGAGCGTGAAGACCGTGCTGCGCAGCCGGTCCGCGACCTGGATGACCTTGGGAAGCTTGTCCGTCATTGCCATGGGCGCTGCCGATACACCCGGGGCGTCGGGGCTGTCAATGGATCCAGAAGCCGCGAAGATGCACAGGGACGTGCGGGAGCCGGAGGAGCAAGTGGATCAGACCTCGTCGCACTCGGCGAGGAAGCGCTTGAGCAGGCCATCCACCATGAGGTTGCGTTCGCGGGCGTCGTAGCGATTGGCGCGATAGCCGGCCTGGATCTCCTCGAAGCGCGTGCGGATCTCCGCGATGAGCTGGCGGTAGCGATCGATCTTGGAGGAGATCTCCCGTTGGTTCTTGATGAAGAATGCCACCAGCGAGGCGGCGGTGAGGCCGGTGAGGAGGATGCCGAGCGGGCCCGACAGGGCATAGCGAAGACCGATGCGCAGCGCGACCACCCCGGCGGCTCCGATGGCGGCCTTGGTCACGCCGTCGCCACTGGTGATCGAATCCTTGGCCAGCGACATGGTCTGCCCCGAGGCGATGAGCAGAGCGACGAAGTTGGCGCGGCGCGATTTCCAGCCGCGGTCGTAGTACTCCTTGATGGCCGTCTTGAGGAAGGCGTCGTAGGTGTCAAAGGTCGGCGGCGTCGCCTCGGTGCTCGTAGATCGTTCGTCCATGCGGGAGATTGTAGCGGAGAACGGACGGCGATGTACTAGACCGTGCATCAGCGCGAGGTGCCCGAAGCACACGGGATCGTCGGGCTCCATGCTAGGGGAAGCACGGTAAGGTAGCGACGGCTTGCATCCATGCCGGGTCGCTGGGTCAGGGCACTGTCAGTGCGTAGATGTATTCATATCCGGGGCCCGGTGTCGGATTCAGGAACGTGCTGATGCCCCAGATTTCATAGGTCACCGGTCCGACCAGGTCTCCGTTCGAATCGAAAGCCAATCGGCCCGTGACACCCTGGAGCGCGACCGTGCCGCGCTGGACCTGCCGAATGGCAAGTCCATAATCATCGACGATATTGTAGGGACCGGCTCCACCTTCCAGGATGCGCTGCAGGCCGGAGAGAATGTCGGCGCTGGCGGGGATGGTTCGCGGGCCACTCGGCGGTTGATTGGCCAGAATGCCGTATCCCGCGGCGATGGCCAGGACGTAGGCGGCATCGTAGGCAGCGGCCGCATACGGCTGCGTGTCGAGGTCTTCTTCTGGGAATGTGTCCTCGTAGGCTTCGCGGAATCGCAGGTAGTTGCTCGCCGTCGTGGGGATGGAGGGCGAGACCCCCCGATACCGGGGCGGTGTCGCATAAAGTGTGGAGATGATGCGCGGTATGTTGGGCGCGCGCCCGGTATCGCTCAGGAAGAATTGTAGGGTCGACGCCAAATCCGTGGCTCTGGTCACGAATTCCTGGAGCACGGGTTCGGGGGGATCGGCAATGACGACCAGATGCGTCGGTCGGTCGCGTCGGATGTTCTCGAGCGCCAGCTGGAGGTCCAGGTTGTCAGGATCGGCTGGGCTGAGGCGGAAGGGCTCAGAGCGGCCCAGGGTCGGCGGCGTCGAGTCCTGCATCCGGTACTGGATCACGAAGTCGTTCGCCAGGCCGCGACCGTAGAGGTTATCCACGTAGAGCACGTCGACGCGGCGAAGTGGCGCTCGCCGATCGTTTCGTACGGCCTCGACCATGGCTTTCACTTGCTTCGCATCCGAGGGCGCGGTGCGCCACAAGCGCCGCCCGTCAGGTAGCAACGAGAGCTCTGCCGCCGTGGCTGAGGGCGTCAAGACGGGGACGTCCATGTTGTTGAGGGTGAGATATTCCGCCAGGCGACGTGCGTTTCCGCTCCGCGTGGGACCGAGAAACGCCCGCGCACCAAAGGTCCCCATGGCTACCTGAGCCGCACGGACGGTCTGGTCATCGACAGAGCCGGTGTCACACCGGACCAGCGCGATCCGAGGCAAGGGGTTGTCGAAGGGTCTCCTGTTGATCTCGGCGAAGGCCAAAATGAAAGACTTCTCCAGAGCGATGTCACTCGGTCTTTGGCGATCGACGAGGGACGCCACCACGAGCGTCTCGGGATCCGGGGCGGGGGTGCCGGTGACGCATAGATTCTGGGTGGGGACCGCGTCGGCGCATAGATGGTCCGATGTACAGTAGAGCGGTCGGTCGTTACCGGGGGACCTGGAGCAGTCGTTGGTGGTAACGCATTCGATATAGCTATAGTTCGGATCGGTCGGCTTGAGCGGGCTGGAGCAACCCGCACCGAAAGCACAGAGGACGAACAGGGAACGTCTCAGAAGGTCCATGAAAACTCCCCTCCTAGGGCTTGTGGTGAAAGCCAGGGAACAAGGCTGATATCGCGGCGCGCAGTGCGTCGCAGTGGGCGTAGAAGGACCCGGAGCCACGTGACACTGGCCAGGACCAGAACACTGCCAGTCGCATAGAGAGCGATGGAGCTAACCGCCAGGGCCTGACCCCGGGCCCGCGCTCTTCGCTTGAAATCCTCGTCGAAAGAGCGAGAGAAGGCGAGCTGCTCACTGCGAGCTAGCCTGGACAAGCCAAATCCTGCTCCGATGGCACCTGCCCCCGACGCACCGAGGGCCAAGGCAGTGATCACGAGGGGCTGAAACTGCCTGCGGGGCCGTTCCTCAAAAGAGGGGAAAGGCTTCAGCTCGATCGTTGTCAGAGACAGGATTTTCTGAATCTCTGGATATAGATACGTGGGCCACTGAAGCGGCAGGGTTGGTTTCTGGTATTCGGCAAGGTCTGGGCACGGAGTTTTCGTGAGCAGTCGGTAGAGAGGCGCGAGTTCGTCCAACCGGGCCAGCGCGATCCGGTGTTTCGCCGGCTCGGCATCGATGAATGCGAGGTAGCTGAGATAGAACTCGTAGGCGGCTGGGATATCGCCCAGTTGATCGTGGGCGTACGCGAGGCCGTAGATCAACGACGACTGGGGGCGATGATCATAGGCGAGTTCGAACAGCTGGGCTGCAGCCTTGGGATCTCCGTGGTCCAGAGCCGTCCATGCCTTGGCCGCCAGCACTTCTACCCCGATTCCCTGGGCTGAAGCACGGCAGAAGGGGGACTCGTTGATGAGAACAAAGACCACCAAACCGATGAATCCTAGCTGCCCTCTGGATGCAGCGTACTGCATGCTCTTCTCCCTTGCAGAACGACAATAGGATTTATCGTCCCGACCTGTCAACCACTCCTGTCGCTCCAACGTGATGGCGAGCCGAAGAAATTCGAGCACCGCAATGAGCGGCTAGCTCGGCGGATGGGAGTTCCCGGCAGGATAGTTGGTCAGACGAATACCTGCGAGGCATTGGCCGCGTAGACGCGTAGACGAGCACACGCATCGGCGGGGACAGATAGGGGTGAAGCTCGTGGTGAACGACGGCTATCCGTCGAACGTCCGATCAAATCCATGCATGATGCGGCGTTCTGGTGCGACGGTGGCAGGTGTTCAAGCTGTCATTTCGTGGAGGCGCAGGGCTGCCGCCAACCGGGCTGCCAGCCGTGCGTTGTGAAGCACGAGGGCCCGGTTGGCGGCAAGGCTCAGCGAGCCTGTCTCGCGGGCTATGGCTGAGAGTAGGTATGGGGTGAGCGCTTTGCCGCGCACTCCTGCCCGCGCGGCCTGCTCCAAGGCCGCCGTAATCGCCTGCTCGATGAACTCCGGGTTGAGTGCATCTTGTTCGGGAATCGGGTTGGCTAGGAGTACGCCGCGGCGATCGCCGAGGTTGAAGCGCGTCTGGATGACACGCGCGGCTTCCTCAATCGTATTCACGCGGTGTTCTAGTGGAAGGCCGCTTGTACGTGTATAGAACGCCGGCAGGTCCGCGGTGTCATATCCGAGGACCAGTACACCGAGTGTTTCGAGTGCTTCGAGGGTCCGGGGGAGATCCAGGATCGCCTTGGCACCCGCTGAGACCACGACTATAGGCTCGCGCGAAAGGGTGGTGAGATCGCTGGAGACATCCGCGGCATCACCGCGGTGTACGCCGCCAATGCCTCCGGTGGCGAAGAGGGTGATGCCCGCACGAGCTGCCGCAAACGCGGTCGCCGAGACAGTGGTCGCCGCATCTCGCCCCGAAGCTACGATGGGACCCAGATCGGCTTGCCCTGCCTTGATGAATCCGCCACGCGCGATACGTTCCAGGGTATTGTCGTCGACGCCCACTGTGAGCCGGCCGCGCACTACGGCTACCGTTGCCGGTGTTGCGCCCTCCGCGCGCACTACGGCCTCGACTGTACGTCCCACCTCAAGGTTTTCTGGCCAGGGGAGACCGTGGGCGATCAGCGTCGACTCTAAGGCCACGACCGGCTGTTTTGCGGCCAGCGCTGCCCGGACCTCCTCGGTGACATGGAGCATGTTTGCTTCTTATCAGGTATCCCTGGGGAGGAGCCTCTTATTTGCTATGGCTCCGGTGGCATGTGGGACTCGCTAGCTACATGCCACTGCGAAATGCTGTTCCGCGATGAATGGGCCCCTGACGAGGCCCGCGAGCAGCCGGTGCGTGCCCACCATGGCACCATGGCACCATGGCACCATGGCACCATGAGGCCGTAGTCCACCATGAGGCCGTAGTCCGTCTTGTCGTGCACGATATGGATATCGGTGATCAGCCCACCTTCTGCCTCCTGAACCTTGACATTGAGCCCAAATTCCGTCGGTCAGTGCGGCTTTCGTCGTCGGAGGATCTGGGCATAAGGTTCAAACAGGCTGATGATCTTTTTCGGTGAATCGGTGATCCCGCGAAACACTCGGGCTCGCGTCTGTTTGACCACTTGGCGTGCTCGAGGCGTCATTCGCTCCAGGTATTCCACCTGGCGGAGAGCTTTTTCACGGGCTCCCTTCTTGAGGATTCCAAGCTGCTCGCGGGCGCAGAGACACGCCTGCTCAGCTTGCCGAATCAGGCGTGCGGTGATCCGCAACAAGCCGCGATAGGGCTTCTTGAGCGCTTCCTGTGTATCCTCCACCGTCGCGACACTCAGCGAGACACCGGTCTGCTCCAGATATGCCTGCGCCAGCTCATTACGGGTCACGTCCCGCTGTTCGTCGATTAAGGCGCACAGCACCGAGAGCCCCTTCTCATCGACGATTGAATCGGGACCCTGGCCATGCGGTAGCGGCTCAAGACTCCCTGTCGAACGAAAGCGGGCCACCCAGCGGTTGACCGTTGCCTCCCCTACGTTGAAATGCGCTCCGATCATAGATCACAGTTCGCCGTCGGAATCGATCGAAAAACGCAGGTTCGGATGCCCGCCGACCGCTTCCCCGTTCTCCCGCGCGGACTTCGGCCGGGTCTGGTCGCCCATCCTGATCAGGCGCTCAAGCCGCCACATCCCGGACAAAATCCGCCTCCGTGACGTCCTTTCGCAGAGGGCTGAGGAGTAGCTCCATCGCGGGATTCCACCGATCGCTCAACGCCAGCGCGCGCAAGTGGAGGATGTGT
>DATAGU010000097.1:0-8180 GCA_036263495.1 Polyangia bacterium
GATCACGAACTGGGTCATGAACAGGAGCGCCTGGCCAAAGGCCATGAGCACCTGCAAGAGACCGCTCCGCGCCGCGTGCGCGGCGTCGGCCGCCGACGAAGGCGACGCAGGCGAGGCGGTCGAGGGGGCTGGGGAGTGCGCCGGAGCGCCGGCAGAGCCAGTGGACATGGTCATGCGGAGCCAGAGGGGATCATGCGGCCCGGGAGTCCACGAATTCGCGGTACCACAGCTCGAGGACGAGCAGGTTCCACAGGCGGACGCCATGGTTGACGCCCGCCTTGTGTTCATCGAGGAGACGCTCGACCGCGAGCGGGTTGAACAGGCCGCGGCTGCGGGTCTTGGCGCCGGTGAGGAGGTCGCGCGACATATCCGCCAGATCCTCGCGCATCCACCGCCCGAGCGGCAGGCTGAAGCCCTTCTTCCGGCGCTCGCGGATCTCGCGGGGCACGAGGTCGCGCACCGCCTGGCGCAGGATGTACTTGCCGCGCAGGCCCCGCAGCTTGAGCTTGCCCGGCAGCCGCGCCACGTGCTCGAGGAGGACGTGGTCCACGAACGGCGCCCGCACCTCGAGCGCGTGGGCCATGGAGGCGATGTCCACCTTGGTCAGGATGTCGTCCTGCAGGTAGGTCTGCACGTCGAGATCGAGCAGCTGGTTCACCGGATCGGTGGCGTGGCTCGACGCGAGCAGCCGGGCGAAGTCGGCAGCCACCGTGTTCCGCGCGAGCTGCTCGCGCAGCGCCGGGCCGACCAGCTGCTCCTTGTCGCTCTGGGTGAAGTGCGCGAGGAGATAGAGGTAGCGATCCGGGGCCGGCTCCGCGAGGTGCGCGCCGAACTCGCGGGCCGGACGCAGCCCGCCGCCGGGGAGGTTCGCGATCAGCCGCTGGAAGGGCACGCGCACCACGCCCGGCAGCCGCAGGAGGGCACGCGAGACGCGCTCGAGGCTGTAACGGTGGTAGCCGGCGAACGCCTCGTCGCCCCCGTCGCCCGACAGGGCCACCACCACCTTGCGCCGCGTCATCTCGGACAGGTAGTAGGTCGGCACCGCCGAGGCATCCGCGAAGGGCTCGCCGTACCGGCGCACGAGCTCGGGCAGCACGTTCACCATGTCGGGCGTGACGGTCAGCTCCTCGTGGTCGGTGCCATAGCGCTCGGCCACCATGCGGGCAAAGACGGCCTCGCTGTGGTCGGTGGCCGGGAAGGAGATGGAGAAGGTCTTGACCGGCTGACTCGACTCGCGGGCCAGGAGCGCCACCACCGTGCTCGAGTCGATGCCGCCGCTCAAGAAGGCGCCGACCGGGACATCGGCGACGCGCCGGATCCGGACCGCCTCCTCGATGAGCGAGCGCACCTCGGCCACGGCCTCCGCCTCCCGGATCGGCGGGCCGGGATACGGGGTGAAGTCGAGCTGCCAGTAGCGCCGCACGACCGGCGTGCCCCCCGGCGTCACGATGAGCTGGTGCGCCGCCGGGAGCTTGTGGATGCCCTGGAACGCCGTGCGCGGGGCCGGCACGTACTGGAGGGTGAGGTATTGATCGATGGCCTCGAGGTCGGCCTCCGGCTTCTCGGGCAGGGCGCGCCACAGCGCCTGGAGCTCCGAGGCGAACCAGAACCCCTCGGGCCGCGCGGCATAGTAGAGAGGCTTCTTGCCGACCCGGTCACGGCCGATGACCAGGCGGCGCGCCCGGGCGTCCCATAGCGCAAAGGCGAACATGCCGCGCAGCGCCGTCACGCAATCCGGGCCCTGCTCCTCGTAGAGGTGGACCAGCACCTCGGAGTCGGAGCGCGAGCGGAACCGGTGGCCGTGCCTCTCGAGGCCCGCGCGCAGCTCGGCGAAGTTGTAGATCTCGCCGTTGACCACCGCGACCACGCTGCCGTCCTCATTGGCGATGGGCTGGTTGCCCTCGGGCGAGAGGTCGATGATCGAGAGCCGCCGGTGCCCGAGGGCCACGGGCCCGTCGTGATAGAACCCCTCGGCATCCGGGCCACGATGGGCCAGGGCCGCGGCCATGCGGCGCACCCCCACGAGGTCCCCCGCCAGATCTACGGCGCGCGCAGGGTCGGACGCCAGGAAACCACAGATACCGCACATGCTACGTCCCTCCCCGGGGAGCGTCCCCTCCGGCGCGGGCCGCGCGGCGCCGATCCATGAGCTCGAGCGCCGCGGGGAAGATCGCGAGCGACGCGGTCAAGCAGGCGAACTCGCCGAGGATGGCCAGGGCGCCGAAGGAGCGCAGGGCATAGTTGTCGGCCACGAGCAGCGTGCCGTAGCCGATGATGGTGGTGAGCGAGCACAGGGCCACCGCGCCGCCCACCGCGGCCACGCTGGCGGCGATCCGGCCCGGTCCGTCCTCGCGGTGGCGGGCGTAGAGGTTGACGCCATAGTCCACGCCGATGCCGAAGGTGATCGGCAGGGCCACGAAGTTGAGGAAGTTGATGCGCACGTACTCGCCGGCCGCGGCCCCGATCATCCACAACACGCCGATGAGGAGCTGGAAGATGATGAACGTCGAGCCGCGCGGATCCCGGGTGAGGAGCAGCACCGAGAGGATGACGCCGAGCAGGGCCACCAGCGTGACGATGGGGCCGTCGTGCACGATGGCCCGCAGCATGGCCGCGAACACCACCGCCGAGCCCGACGACTGGATGGTCTCGCCGTTGTCGAGCCGGATGTTCTGCACGAGCTCCGCCAGCTTGATGAGGGTGTGGCCGTCCCACACGTTGATGTCCTCGCGCGGCTGGTAGAGGACCGGGCGGCCGATGGTGCCGTCGTTCTCGGTGAACAGGCGCCGGATGCTCCGCGGCAGCTCCTGAGGCTGGATCGGCCGCAGGGTCTCGGGCGGCCGCAGCTTCAGGAGCTCGGCGCGCTGCGACTCGTCCAGCAGATCGAGGTGGGTGTCGATGAGGGTGCGGATCTTGCCGAGGAGCTCGAGCTTCTCCGCCTGCACGGTCGGGGTCCCGGGGAGGAAGTCGTTGACGGTCTTCACGTCGCCGAGCACGTGGACCTTCGCGTCGGCGGCGCGCAGCTTGGCGCGGATCTCCTCGACCTGGGAAGGATCGCGGGCGAGGATGAAGTTGGGCGATCGGGAGCGGCCGAAGATGGGGTTGAGCTTCGTGGAGCGCCGCTCCGACGCCGAGTCACGCGACGCCTGGCTGCGCAGCCGGTTGAAGTTGTATTCGAAGGGGTCGCGGGCGTAGCGGCCGATCGGGAGCACGGCCAGGATCGTGACCACGCTGCCGAGGCCGAGGAGGACCCACGGGTAGCGGACCACCAGGCGCCCGAACGGCGCCGCGGCGGCGTAGCCGCGCACGCGCAGGGGCTTGTGCTCGGCGCCGCGGCGGTCGAACGCCACCCACAGCGCCGGCAGGACCAGGATCGTCGCCAGCCACGAGAGCAGCATGCCCACGCCGCCGATGTAGCCGAACTGGTTGAAGCCGCGGAAGCTCGTCACCACGAGCGCGCCATAGGAGATGGCGGCGGAGAGCGAGGCCATGGCCGTGGGCTTCCAGGTGCCGCCGAGGGCGAGCGGCAGGGCCTCCTCGACCGAGCGACCGGCGCGCCGCTCCTCCTCGTAGCGGGCCATCTGGATGATGGCGTAGTTGATACCGTTGCCGAGGATGATCGACCCCATGAAGGTGGTCGACGAGTTGAGGTAGCCGAACGTGAGCTGGGCGAAGGCCATCGCCAGGGTGACGCCGATGAAGGCCGGGGTGGCGAAGAAGGGGAGGGCCTGGATCCGGCCGTAGAACAGGAACACCGACAGGCACACGAGCACGACACAGATGCTGGTGGCGAGGATGAGGTCGTTCTCGAGCGACTTGCGCTCCTCGCCCGAGGTGAGGATGCTGCCGGCCAGGCCGACCTGCATCTTCGGGTCGTAGCGGGCCGGGTCGAGCGCCGCGACGGCGCTACGCACCTCGGCGAGCGCGCGGTCGCCGCGGGCGTCGCCGAACAGGGAGCTGCGCACCCAGATGACCACGGCATAGAGCGTGCGGTCACGGCTCGCGAAGTACCCGTCCGGATACTTGTCGAGGAGCTCCTTCTCCTTCTTGTCGAACCTCTTCACCTCGTCGTCGATGGAGTGCGACTCCTCGCCGTCGGAGTCGAGGTCCACGATGAGCGGGTTCTTGCGGCGCTGGATCTCGCGCTCGAGGCGGTCGTGGGCCTTGGCGAGCTCGTCGAGCGGCGCGTAAAGGAAGCGGTTGCGGTGAAAGAACGCCTGCTCCTCCTGCACCCCCGAGACGACGTCGTCGATGGTGGTGCCACGGATGGCCTTGAGCCGGGGCACCAGATCGTCCACGTAGCGGCGGTTCTGCGTCGGGTCCGGCCCCTCGACGACCACCTGGATCGACGACAAAGCCGCCATGCGGCGATCCGTGTCGCGCAGGACGACCACGGCCGGATCCTGGGCCGGCAGGAGCTCGGCCAGGTTGGTGCGCAGCTCGAGCTTGCTCGCCCGCCAGGCGCCGAGCGCCACGAGCACGGCCGTGACCGCCAGGATGGCGCGGTAGCGGCGGAGGATGAAGGAGACGAGGTAGGTGGTGAAGAGGTTGGTCGATGTGGTCGTTTGAGGGGGCACGGGATCACTGCGGAGAAGGACGCGCCGTCATACTGCCATCAGGCGCTGCGCGAATGGGCGCTGACGCGGCGGATCGGGGCTCGCTCGATCTCGGCCTCGCGCGTCTCGACAAAGGGGCGTCCGGTCACCTCGTGGAGGATACGCGAAAGCTGGCGCGCCACCTCAAGATCGTCATGGCGCTCGAGGATGCGGGCGCGGCCCGCGGCGCCCATGCGCTGCCGCAGCTTGGCGTGGAGGAGCAGCTCGACGACGCGGCTGGCGAGCGCGTCGGCGTCGCCGTCCTCGACCAGATACCCGTGCCGGCCGTGCTCCATCACCTCCGGGATGCCGCCCACCCGGGTGGCCACGATCGGCCGCTCCATGGACATGGCCTCGAGCACGGCGTTGGGGGAGCCCTCGATCGAGCGATCCCGCGAGGGCAACACCATCACGTCGCAGCTGCGATAAAAGCTCTCCACGTCCTCGACGTGCCCGAGGAACTTCACCCGCTCGCCGAGCCCCTGGGACTCGAACAGCGCCTCGAAATGCTGGCGCCAGCCATAATCGCCGGCGATGAGCAGGCGCACCTCGGGGATGCGGCTCGAGATGCGGTGCATGGCCTCGACCAGCACATCGAGCCCCTTGCCCGGGGCCGGGCGCGCGGCCATGCCGATCACGGCCGTGCCGAGCCCCTCGGGCCCGGTGCGAAAGCGGGGCTGGACCCGCCGCGGGTCGAAGCGGTGGGTGTCGACGCCGTTGGGCAGGAGGTAGCGCGGGCAGTGCACGAAGCTCTCGAACTCGTGCCGCACCGCCTCGCAGTTGCAGACGAGGGCATCGGGATCCCACAGCCCCACGAGGACCCGCAGGAAGAAGGCCTGGGCCTTGCTCGTGAGGCGACCGCCGGCGCGCCACAAAAGCGGCACCCCGAGCCGCTTGGCCGCGGGGCTGGCCGCGACCCAGCCCTCGGGCCGGCTGGCGATGACCGCATCGATGCGCTCGGCCCGCGCCAGCTCATAGAGGTCACTGCGCAGGCGGAACCAGCGATGCACCCGGCGCACGCTCTCGCCCAGGCGGGCGAGGGCCGTGGTCTGGTCCACCTCGCAGAGGAGATCCTCGCGGAAGACATAGTCATGGATGCCGACGGCTTCGAGCTCGCGCCGGATCCACGGACCTGGCCCGACCACCGGGAGCACCTCGTGGCCGATCTCCGCCAAGCGCCGGATGAGGAGCACGCCCTGGCGCTCGGCGCCGCCAAAGGCCTTGGCTGGTTGCACATACATCAGGCGCATACGATCCCCGCTTCAGGCCCCGCATCCAGGGTGCGTAGGTGGTCGTTCATTGGTGTTATGACAGGCATGGATAGGTCCGCGTTGCCATCGGTGTGCCAGAGTCCGCTCGCCTTTGGGGCGAGCGAGGCGGCGTTGAGTGACGTTGGGATTTCCGGCTCGGTTTCCGGGCGGGAATTATGGGGCTGTCAACCAAGGGGAGAAAATATTTTCCACGCGCTGCGCTGTCAACCGAGCTCACTGCCCTGGCACGGATTGCCATCGGGCCTGGGCCAAAGCGTCAAAAGACCCTGTGCACGGCAGGATAGCGTCCGCCGAGCGACCGGGGCGCTCTGGGGCAAGCGCACGATCTGTGAATGATCGTTCACGAGGCCTCGTGAACGGCGCTGCACACGATGAACGGGAGAGCTGCAAGAGGCCCGGCCCGGGGGGCGCCGGAGCAGGCAGTGTGGAGCCTTGAACAGGGACTGTCATAACTCTGACAGTTCCCGAGCCACCCCTCCTGCTGGCTGCAGGGGCACTAAGCCGCCTGCCGTGCGTCCTCCCGGCGCCGCAGCATGTAGAAGGCACGCCGGACCGGGTTGGTGAAGCTGCGCCACCGGGACAGCGAGCGCTCCTGGATCACGTCGAAGCCGAGCGTCCCGAACAGATCGCGCCACTCGTCCTCGAGTCGGAAGGTGCAAGGGCCGGTGCGGTCGCGCCACATGCGGTCGTGATACCAGCACACGAACTGGTCCCACCGCGTCTCTGGGATGTCCTCGTAGACGACCACGATGCCGCCCGGCCGCAGCACCCGGCGCGCCTCGCCGAGCACGAGGGCGACGTCCTGCGCGTGGTGCAGCACGTAGCACAGCAAGACCGCGTCGAAGGCCTTGTCGGGCACCGGGAAGTGGGCGCCCTCGTAGCGCAGGTACTCGATGCGCGCCGCCGGGGCCCCCCCGAAGTCGAGGCCGACCACCGGCTCGCCGAGCATGGCGGACAGGTGGTGGGCGATGAACCCGTTGCCGCAGCCCACGTCGAGCACCCGAGCCCCCCGCGGGAGCACGCGCGCGACCTCGAGCGCCATGTCATAGGCCCGCGCGACCATGTAGCGCCGGCGTGTACGGTCGAGCTCCCGCTGCAGCCCTGCGAAGAGTCCCCCCATCCAGCGTCCTCCTTCGTCCATGAAGTCTCCCGTCGCCCGCGGCCGTGGACAGCCCAGCCCTAGAGAGCCAGAAGGTAGAAATGGAAAGCCGTGATTGTCAAGGACCTCACCCGCCACCCACCGCTCCCACCGGGCCGTGATCTATCATCGCGGCATGCGGATCGCCCCCATCCTCCTCCTCACCGTGTTGGCCCCGGCCGCCAGCGCAGCGCCCCCCCAAGAAGTCCTCGGCAAGCTCAGCTTCCCGACCAGCGGCCCGGCCACTGCGCAAGCGCACTTCGAGCACGGCGTGCTCCTCCTCCATTCCTTCTTCTATGACGAGGCGCTCGATGCCTTCCGCGCCGCCACCGCCGCCGCGCCCGACTTCGCCATGGGATACTGGGGCGAGGCCATGACCTACGACCACCCGCTCTGGGAGCAGCACGATGGCGGAGCGGGCCGCGCGGCGCTCGCCCGCATCCCAGCCTCGGCCCGGCTCACCCCGCGCGAGCGCGACTTCGTGGCCGCGGCGCGACTCCTCTTCGCCCCTGGCGACCGTGCCCCGGCCAAAGCCGCCTACTCCGCGGCCCTCGAGCGCATGCACGCCGCCTACCCCGACGACGACGAGGTGACCGCCTTCTACGCGCTGTCCCTGCTCGGTCTCGCGGGCCAGGAGGCGAGCAAGATCGACCTCCGCATCCGCGCCGGCGCGCTCATGCTCGACGTCTTTGCCAGGAACCCCGAGCATCCCGGGGCCGCGCACTACATCATCCATGCCTTCGACGATCCCGTGCACGCGGTGCTGGCGCTGCCGGCCGCCCGCCACTACGCCGCGGTCGCGCCCGCCGCCTTCCACGCCCGCCACATGCCCTCGCACATCTTCGTGCACCTCGGCCTGTGGCCCGAGGCGCTGCGGGCCAACGAGTCGGCGTGGGCGGCCTCGCAGGCCTGGATCGAGCGGCGCCACCACGGCATCGAGAAGCGCGACTTCCACAGCCTGTCGTGGCTCGCGTCCATCGCGCTCCAGCTCGGCGACCGGCGGCGGGCCGAGGAGGCGCTCCAGATCGCGACCGACACCTTAGCCAAGGTCAACACCTCCTATACGCGCGCCGTCTACGCCACCATCGCCTCCGCCCTCCTCACCGAGACGGGCGAGTGGCGGCGCGCCGAGGAGCTGCTCCAGCCGCTCGCGCGCCCCCTGCCGCCCCCCAAGGC
>DATAGU010000098.1:0-32079 GCA_036263495.1 Polyangia bacterium
AGAGATCAGCCTTTTTCAATCCACAAGCCTGTGGCTGCTGGGCAGCCGCCTCCCGGGGCGGCTGCGTAATCGCCTGCGGCCAGGGCCCCGCAGCCTCTGTCAAGGGGCGCTTGCGCCGAGCGAAGCGAGCTTGCCCTTGACCGAGGCGAGGACCCTGGCACCCCACCGCCGCCTCGACCTCGGGTTCTTCAGCTTTTGCGGTGCCCTGGCCGGTTGCGTTCACACTGGCCGCTTCATCCCATCTGACTGAGCGCGCTTCCGCAGGCCCCTACAGCAGGCGCGGCCCAACGCCATCAGCGTGAGCCGAGGACCCCGAGCGCGGAGCGGCCCTGCACAGAAGGGCCCTCGCGGTGGTCACCAAGTTGCGGGGCGCTGTACTCAGCGCGATAGCCAACCCATGCGCTCCTTGGCGCCAGCGTGCTGCGGATCGAAGTACAGCGCCTCTTCCAGGCGGGGGCGGGCCCGCTCGGGCTGGCCGCTGCGCGCATAGGCATCGGCCAGCGTCACCAGGGCCTCGGTGAAGTAGGGGACGAGCTCGACCGTCCGCTCGAGCTCGGCGATGGCGCCCTCCAGCTGGCCGTGGCGCAGGCGCTGGACGCCCAGGGTCCAGTGGGGCTGCCACAGGCGGCTCGTGCCGGGGTCCTCGGCCAGGCCCTGCAGCACTTCGACGGCCCGCGGATCCCCTACGCTGCCGAGGATGGTCGCCGCGAGGTGGCGCACGAGGAGCGAGGGATCGTCGAGGCGGGTGGCGATGGCGGCGGCGGCGCTCCGCGGGTCGGTGTTGCCGAGCGCCTCGACGGCGCGGGCGCGCAGCAGGGGATCCTTGGCGTGGAGGAGGGGCACGATGGCCGGCACGGCATCGTGCGGGAAGCGCTGCGCGAGGAGGATGGCGCAGGCGCCGCGCAGGATCGGCGCCTCGCTCTCGTCGGCCACGACCTTCTGCAGGGCCGGCAGGCTGGCCTCGGCGGTGTGTTCGTCGATGGCGTCGGCCAGGACGAGGCGGCGCTGCTGGCGCCGCTCGGCGTCGGGCCAGAGTCTCCTCAAGGCCTGGCCGAGGACGGCGGGGGTCTTGTCCTTGTGGCACCCGCCGCACGCGTTCGGGATGCCGTGGCGCACGGTGTTCTCGGGGACGGGGACGTCGAGCGCGTGATCGGCGAACTCGTCGAGCACGCCGGCCACGACGCGCGGCATGTGGCACGCGATGCATGAATTAGCGGCGGCCGCGTGGTGGTGGGTGTGCGCGGAGCCCTCGGCGAAGATGGCCTGGTGGCAGGTGCGGCAGGAGGCCGACAGCACCGGCTCGGGGACCTGCCGCGCGCCGCCCCAGGCGCCGCTGTCGGTCAGGGCGACCTGGCTCGGCGCGCCGCCGGGCTTGAGCTCGTTCGGCTCGCGGTCATTGTGCGGGGCGGTATGGCAGGTGAGGCAGGTGGCCTGGCCGCGCAGGTAGCAGCGCGACTGCGCGATGGCCTGGTACTCGAAGCTCGAGGTCTTGGGCCGGCCATCGGCGAAGAAGTCCCCCGACCGCTCGCGGCCGTTCACCACCATGACGGGCTGGTAGCTGTCCTCGTAGCGCTGGCCGGGCTGGAAGCGATGCTCGGCGTCGAGCAGGGGGAAGAGCGGGTTGCGTGGCCCGTGGCACTGGGCGCACACGGCCATGGCCCGCTCGGGGTCGAGCTTGGCGGGGTTGACGATGTCCCCCGGCTCCTCGGTCTCGGCGTGACGCGCGCCCGGTCCGTGGCAGCTCTCGCACGCCACGCCGTCGTCGACGAACTCGGTGTTGAAGTGATGGGCGCTCGGCTCGTAGCGCACCCGCAGCCCGGTCACGTGGCAGTCGAGGCACTCGTGGTTCGCGTTGCGGCGGAAGTTGGTCCAGAAGAACGGGTGCTCCGGACCCACGCGACCCTGTTTGGACTCGTTGTAGTCCACCCACTCGCCCCGGCCGGTGACGTGAAAGTAGACCGGCAGCACCTGCCAGCGGCCATCGGGGAAGATGGTCACCGTGTCCTGCATGCGTTTGCCGCCGATGAGCCACTGCACGGGAAAATCCGACGCGGCGCCGCGGGCATCCTGGGTGCGCATCCAGTAGCCCTGGCGGTCGTGGTGCATCCAGGCCTCGCTCGATGTGCCCTTGTAATGGTTTCCCTCGAAGCGGCCGGCCACGAACTCGGGCTCGGGGCGCGTCAGGGCGCGGCGATGCCAGTCGTGTATCCAGCGGCTGTACTTCTTGGCATGGCAGTCGCGGCAGGTGCTGGAGCCGGCAAAGGCGTTGCGTGGCGGGAGGTGCTGGGGGGCCGATGTGGCGTCGGTGGGGGCGGTGCCCGGGCCCGCCGCGGCCGGGGCAGTGCCCTTCGCGGCGGCCGCGCTCCCTGACGCGGGCTGGGTCTGGGCGGTGGAAGTGGGTGGGGTGCTGGAGGGCGTGCCCGGTCTCTCTCCTGACAGGTGAAGTCCTAGCCAGATCGCGGCCACCACGGCGCTGCCCCCACCGATGAGCGCCAACCATCGCGACGAGAAGGAAGGCCCTCTTGCCATGAGGGCAGAGTAGCACAGGGACCTGACAGGAAATGACCCACGCCCTACGAGGCGCCTGTCGGGATGTACCTGTCTCTTTGGTCGAAAGAGGGTGATTCGGGAAACTTGTCTTCCGATCGCAGCCGGGGGACACTCCCGCGCCGTTCCCCTCTCACCCGAACCGGAGGAAGACATGAAGACCAACACCAAGAACCTGCGCGCCTTCAAGTCCAAGCTGTCTCTCTCGAAGCAGACGGTCCGACGCCTTCAGCCCTGCCATCTCGAGAACGTGGCAGGTGGAGGCCCCACCGCCGCTTGCACCGGGACCTGCACCGCCACCTGCACCTGCTGACCGCGGCGTCGTAACCCAGCCGCGAGGCCTCTCGGCTCAGGCGCGGCCGAGCGCGATCAGGAACAGGCCGAGCCCCGCCAGGATCCCGAGCCCCCAGCCGATCGCGGCCTCTCTCCGTAGCCGCGCCTCATTGTCGATCCCCCGCAGGAGAAACCCGATCGCCGCGCCGATCCAGCCCATGAGCCCGACGAGCGCGAGCACCGACCACAGGACCGAAGGCGCGTCGTCCTGGGCGAGGCGTGCCGCGTGCCAGCGCTCGCGCGCGGCCAGCTTCGCGCCCGGCGCGACCGACGGCGGCTCGGTCTGGGCCATGAGGCGAGCGATGTGCTGGTTCGTCCGTTCGAGCAGCGCCGGGTGCGGCGTGTAGAACGAGCGCGTCGCCAGCACCGACGACCGCAGCTCGCGCCAGGCCAGGAGCGCCAGGGGGGCGTCCTTGTGCGCCTCGGCGCCGAGCGCGATCTCCTCGAGGCGGCCGAGCGAGCGCTCCACCCAGGGGCTCCCCGGCGCGTAGAGGCGCGCCGCCCGACCGAAGTGGTCGACGGCCGCCGGCGGATCGTTCGCCGCGAGACAGCGCTCGGCCTCGCGCCATTCGCCGTGCGAAGACCAGAGCACCCGCAGCGTCATGAGGCCGAGCGCGATGAGCGCGAGCAACGCCCCGCGCAGAAGGCGCGCGCGCACTACACGAAGTCCCGGCGCGCGAAGATCATCGCCGCCACCACCAGGGCACAGGCCGCATAGAGGAGACCGTAGCCGCTCGTCCAGGCCACGTAGCCCCAGCTCACGTAGCCCCCCGCGTGCACCGAGACGTACTTGCCGTCGACGAGCGAGCCCGAGACGTGGAAGAGGTGGAGGTCGGGCAGGAGCTCGAGCCCGGCGCGGACGGCCTGCCGCGCCGCCGGCGACTCGATGCGCGTGTCGACGAAGGTCACGAGGTCGGGCAGCGAGCGGCCGATGGCGAACAGCCCCGCGGTGAAGAGGCCCGACAAAAACGGCGTCGAGAAGCTCGAGAACAGGACGGCGATGGCGGTCATCACCACCACCTGCATGAAGAGGAGCAGCACGGCGCGGAGGAGGGCCGCGTCAAAGCCCGCCCCCTGGACGAGCAGGGTCCCCCACAGGACGCCGCACATGAGCCCCATCTGCACTGCGAGCGTGAGCACCATGCCGAGGAACTTGCCGACGATGAACTGGGAGCGGCCGAGGGGCTTGGGGATGAGCGCGAAGACGGTCTTCCGTTCGATCTCCTTGTAGACGAGGTTCACCCCGACGAACACGGCGAGCACCACGCCGAACAGGGAGATGCCGCCGAGGCCGAGGTCGCGCGTGACGCGCACCTCCTCGTGGAGCGACAGCTGCCCGAGGACCCAGGCGAAGAGGATGAGGAGGCAGGCGAAGAAGACGATGGTGTAGAGCACCTTGTTGCGCATCGCCTCGCGGAAGGTGTTGACGGCGATGGCCCAGATTCGTGTCATGGTCTCACGATGCCTCGGGGTGGCGTGCCCGTGCGAGGTCTTGCCCTGGCCTCGGCCAGGGCGACGGGCAGGGCGAATGGTAGGGGATGCTCCCCATACGGGCAAGCCGGGCAAGCCGGGCCCGCCGCGCCGGCCGGGCTCCAGGAGTCGCTACACCTCATGGCCGGCTACCCCGGAGGGGCGAATGCGCTAGATTGATCCCATGACGGACGCAACCCGCATCTCGGCGCTTCGCCTGCGCGACGATCTGGTCGACCGACTCCTCGAGAGCTACCGCGAGGATTCGCCGCTCCATATCCAACCTGGCCACGAGCTGCCTTCCTTCGACGAGGTGCGCCGCATCCTGCACACCCTGCGCACGGTCCTCTTCCCGGGCTACCATGGAGAACCCTTGCCCGCGGGCGCAGGGTATCGGGCCACGGTCGGCGCGCGCCTCGCGGAGATCCAGATGCGCCTCGAACGGCAGATCTTCCGCGGCCGTCATCACCGCTGCATCCAGCGGGGCGAGGAGTGCCGCGACTGCGAGGAGCATGCGGCCACCATCACGGCCCAGTTCCTCAACGAATTGCCCTCCCTCCGTGCGCAGCTCCTCAAGGACATGCGCGCCGCCTACGAAGGGGACCCGGCGGCCACCGGGACGGACGAGGTGGTCTTCGCCTACCCCGGCACCCTGGCCATCACCGTCTTTCGCATCGCCCATCGCCTGCTCGAGCTCGGGGCCGTGATCGTGCCGCGCATGATGACCGAGCAGGCGCACGGCTGGACCGGGATCGACATCCACCCCGGCGCCACCATCGGCGAGGCCTTCTTCATCGACCACGGCACCGGCATCGTCATCGGCGAGACCACGGTGATCGGCAACCGGGTGCGCATCTATCAGGGCGTGACGCTGGGCGCCCTGTCCCTGCCGCGGGGCAAGGCGCGCAACATCGCCGGCCACAAGCGCCACCCCACCATCGAGGACGACGTCGTCATCTACGCCAACGCCACCATCCTCGGCGGCGAGACGGTCATCGGCCGGGGCGCGGTGATCGGCGGTAACGCCTTCATCACCGAGTCAGTGCCGCCCGGCGCCCGCCGCAGCGTCTGACGCCACGTCTCGTAGCGCGTCGCCGCGGTAGAGGCTGCGCCAGGCAAAGACGCCGAGGATGACGAAGCGGAAGAGGTACGCGAGCCCGGTGCCGGCGATGGCGCCGTAGACGCCCCAGCGCGGCACGAGGAGGAAGTTGAGGGCGATGTTGACGCCCACCGCGCTCAGGGTGAGGACGGGGATGAGGCGTGTCGCCTTCCTCCATTCGAGCACCGCGACAAAGGCCGAGAAGCAGCAGCCGATGACGAGGCCGAGGCCGGTCCACGGCACGAGCGGGAACGCGGCCACGAACCGCGCGCCCACGAGATAGCGAAAGATGGGCAGCGCCACGAGCACCGCCCCGAGGCCAAGGAGGGTGATGGCGAGGAAGCCCGCGAGGAAGCGGGGGAACGCCGCCCGCGCCGCCGCGTCGCCCTGATCGCGCCAGAGGTTGTGGAACCGGGGGGAGGCCGCCTCGTTCCACGCCGAGGCCACGAGGAGGATGGGGAGCGTGAGCTGCGTGGCCAGCGTATAGAGGCCGAGGTCCTCGCGCAGGCCGTAGTATTCGAGGGCCCAGCGATCGGCGCCGACCAGGAGGGCGTTGCCGATGAGGTGCGGGATGAGCGGGACGCCGTAGCGCAGGGCCTGCCGCACGACCTCGCCCCCGCCGGGCGCGAGCGGCTCGAGCCGGGTGAAGACGAAGACCAGGCTGGCGAGGGCCGCCGCGATCTGACCGAGCAGCATGCCGCCGAGGATGCCGACGAGGCCGCTGTGCCGGACGAGCAGGAAGTAGAGCGTGCTGCCGGCCGTGATCACAAAGACCGACAGGTTGAGCGCCGCGAAGCGACCGGCGGATTGCGAGGCCCGCAGGTAGCAGGTGGCCATGTCGGCGATGGGGATGCACGCGCAGCTCCACAGGACGAGGCGCAGGTAGCGCGGCGGGAGCTCGCCGAGGTGCACGCCGGGGACGACGGCGAGGAGGAGCTCGCCGACGAGGCCGGCGCCGAGGCACAGGACGATGAGCGTGCGGGCGATGGCGCCGAGGGTGCGGGCGCGCTCTTCGGGGTCGCGGTGATCGAAGTAGAAGCGGGCGAACGCGGCCACGAGCGCGAGCGAGATGAGCGGCGCGACGATGGAGTAGAGCGTCTGGCACAGGCCATTGGCGCCGTAATCGGCGCGGTCGAGGTGGCGCGTGTAGACGGGGATGAGGAGCAGCGTGGACGCGCCCTTGGTGAGGACCGAGACGCCGAGGTAGATGGCGGCGTTGAGGTGATGGCGCTCAAGACGCATGGGGTCTCGGGTCACCCACGCTCACGTCTATGCTCACGGGGACCTTCGGGGGGGCGGTCGCGGCTCCGGTCACTGCTTCCAGTTGCGCGGCAGCGCGTGGACCGGGCCGTAGGCCGATGGCTCGCCCCAGAGGTTGTCCTTGACCCACTGGCCGTTCTCGATGCGCCAGACGCGCGGGTCGCGGAACGTGTCGCAGATTTGATCAAACTCTGCCTCGGTCATGCTCACGTACGCGAGCCAGCGATCGAGATCGCGCCGCGGCTTTACGTGATCGTACTTGCGCACCATGGCGATGCCCTCGGCGCGGGTCATGCGGCCGGCCCGGATGTCCTTGCAGGCGTGGTCGCTGCCGCGGCCGTAGCCGAACTTCACGAACTTGAGGTAGTCGTGGATGCCGTTCTCGTGCATGTCGTCGAGGTTCGAGACCATGCGATAGGTGCGCTCGAAGGGCTGCTGCGCGGGACGCCAGCCATACTCCTTCATCACGAGCTCGGCGCTCTTGTGGCCGTCCCAGTCGAGGTAGTTGCCGAGGTAGATGCCGCGCACGCCCACCGTGTCGATCTCCTCGTCCGAGGGGTACTGCGCAAAGAGGAGATCCTTGTCCGTGAGGCCCTCTTTGAGCTCGGGCCGCCCGAGCCGCTCGAGGCCCTGGTCGGTGAAGTCGTACCAGTCGTAGCCGCGCAGCGAGTGCTCGAGGCGGTGCTTGGCGGTGAACTCGACGAAGTCGTGCATCGAGTACATGCCCGCCAGGTCGAGGAAGCCGTGCTCGCCCCAGAGCATGAGCGGCACCTTGTAGCGGAGCGCCACCTGGATGGGCGCGGTGAAGATGCCCGAGTGGGCGTGCCAGTTCATGTCGCCCTGCAGCTTGAAGCCGAGGCGGTTCATCTTGAGGAGCGTCCTCACCGACGGCTTCACGATGACGTGGTCGCAGTCGAAGACCTCGCGCATGCGCTGGAGGTTGTACTCGCCCTCGGGCAGGTAGTTGTTGCCGTGGTAGGTGACGAGGAGGGGCTTGAGGCCGAGGAGCCGGGTGGCGACGTGGGTCTGGAAGTAGCTGTCCTTGCCGCCCGAGACCGGGATGACGATGTCGTAGTTGTTCGGGGAGCGGTACTCGCTCACCAGCTCCTCGAACATCTTCCAGCGCTCGTCCCATTGGATCTGGGTCTTCTGCAGCGCCACGCGGCAGCCCGAGCACACGCCCGCCTCGTCGAAGGTGAGGGGCGTGGCGGCGGCGCTCGGGTAGACGCAACGGGTGCAGTAGCGTACGGCCATGGGGATCTCCTGTGGCTCCGGTGGCTCGTGAGGCGGGCTTGAGCTTAGACGGTGTAGATCAGAGACGCACGTCGATACCGGCCTTGGCCAGGGCGCGCTTGCCGCCGCGGTCGGCCATCTCCTTGAAGTGCCAGATGTTGGCCGCGGCCACGGCGGAGGCGCCGGCGCGGATGCCGGTGGCGTAGTCCTCGTAGCGGCCCACCCCGCTGCAGGCGATGACCGGGATGCTCGTGCACGAGCTCACGGACGAGATGAGATCGAGGTCGTAGCCGCGCGCCGTGCCGTCGCGCTGGACGTGCTGCAGGAGGATCTCGCCCGCGCCGAGGCGCTCGATCTCCGCGGCCCACATCTCCGGCGTGAGCCCGGTCGGCAGCCGTCCCCCCTCGATGTACACCTCCTGGCGGCCGTCGGGGAGCTGGAAGACGTCCATGCTCACCACGATGGCCTGGCTGCCAAACTGCCGCGCCGCCTCGGTGACGATCCAGGGCGTCTGGAAGGCCGCGGTGTTGAGCGCCACCTTGTCGGCGCCGCGCAGGAGGCGCTCGCGGATGTCGTCGAGCGTGCGGATGCGACCGCCCCAGGTGAGCGGCATGAAACAGGTGCGGCTCACCGCGTCGAGGATGGTGAGCGGATCGGTCAGGGGCTTGACCCGATGATCGTCGCGCCGCTGGTCGTAGTCGTCGCTCGTGCTGATATCGAGATAGATGAGCTCGTCGACGTTCCATTGATTGAAGCGCTCCACCTCGTGGATCGGGTTGCCGATCACCTGATGGATGCGAAACTCTTCACTGCGGACGAGCATCCCGTTCTGGAGCAGCAGCACGGGGATGAGACGTTTCTTGAGCATGTGCCTCCGATGTTCCCACAAGCCGATTCATCTGGGGACGGGCTTCCGCGGGTCCCTCTTCTGTTCCTACCTCATGTCGAGGTGGACAAACAGGAGACGGCCCCCACGTCTTTTATGAGACGCGCCAAGAGATGGGGCCAATGATCGACAGGGGCAGACGCGCCGCGACCGTGCTGGGAGTGGCCCTGCTCACGGCGAGCGGTGCCTGGTACTACGATCCGGGTCCGCCGCCGCCCCCCCTGGAGGACGATGAGCTGGCCGGGCAGCCGCTGCTCGAGGTGGTGCGCCGGCTGCGCCACGAGGTGCGCGAGCTGCGTCGCGAGGCGCTCGGGCTACGCCGCGAGGCGTGGGAGCTGCGCTGCCGGATGGATCGTCTGCAGGCTGAACAGCAGATCCTGACCGGTGACGCTCCGAGCCACCTCAGGTTTGACGAATTGGTTTGCGGGGAGGGTCTCAGCCAGCCCCTTTCCAACGAATTGGTTGCCGGGGAGGTCGTCTGCCACCCCCTTTCCAACGAATTGGTTGCCGGGGAGGTCGTCTGCCACCCCCTTTTCAACGAATTGGTTGCCGGGGAGGTCGTCTGCCACCTCCTTTTCAACGAATTGGTTGCCGGGGAGGTCGTCAGCGACCCCCTTTTCAACGAATTGGTTGCCGGGGAGGTCGTTTGCCACCCCCTTTCCAACCAATGGGTCAAACACATCAGCAGGACAGCGCAGTAAGGCGCTCAACATCTCAACGGGGGGCGGCCGGCAGCGCGTGGGCCTCTGCAGAGGGGGAATGGGTGGCGTCCTCGTCCTCCTCCGGGTGGACGGGGATCGTCACCACCCGGAAGGGCGGGTGGTTGGGCATGTGCGCGCGCAGGAGCGGCATCGCCACGTTGTAGACCGGCACCTGCGCGCGGGTCCGCCCCTCGAGGGAGCCGCGGTGCACGTGGGCATGGAAGGCCACGCCCACGTCGTGGCGGTTGAGCGGATCCTCGAGCCGGCTCGAACCGAGGAAGGGGTAGATCTCGCGCGGCTCGCCCTCGACCGTGGCCTGGATGGGGGAGTAGTGCATGAGGGCCACGCGCTGCTCGGTGCGCAGCCGCGCCAGCGCCGACTCGAGCTTGAGCGACTCGTCGACCGCCTCGCGCACGTAGTTCTTGATGGTCTCCTCGCCCCAGGGCTCGAGCATGCGCCGGCCAAAGCCCCCGCCGAAGCCCTTCACCCCGGCGAAGCCCACGCCGTGGATCTCGACCCCGTCCCCGTCGAGCACCTCGATGCCGTGCGTGGACAGGATGTCGCGCACGGCATCGACGTGACCGGACTCGACGTCGTGGTTGCCGAGGACCGCGATCACCGGCACCTTGACCGTGTCGCGGATCTCGCGGGCCAGGATCTGCGCCTCCTCGATGAGGCCGAAGTCGGTGAGATCGCCGCACAGGAGGAGGACGTCGGCCCGCTCGTCGACCTCGACGAAGAGCGGACGGATGTTGCCCTGGGAGGTGCGCCGGCAATGGATGTCACCCACGGCAGCGATGCGGATCGTCTTCTTGTCGCTCGACATAGATGCCCGTGTCGTCCTTGATGGCTGCAGTCCAGAGGGCGATGTCCTCGGGGGTCATGCGTCCGTCACCACGTAGGCGGGCATCGGCGTAGCCCCAGTGGTGGATGTCGACGAGGTACTGCTGGCGGGAGAGGAGCGTGCCCTGGCACACGCGCTCGTCCCGGGGCGGCTCGGCGAGTTCGCGCTGGAGATGACCGAGGAGCTCCGCGAGGACCCACGCGGGCACGCGGTCGCGCTCGCCCGGGTAGATGAAGCCGTACATGACGAGGTGGCTCAAGAGGACGCGCCAGTGATCGCCAAAGCGGCGGAGGATGCGCTTCCAGTCGAGGCCGGGGCCCTGGCCCCGGATGATGTGCGCCACGTCGGCGCCGTCATAGCGCTCGCGCTCGACGATGAAGGACTTGGACCAGATGGTCTCCTCGGCGGGACAGATTTGGAGCGGCAGGCCGAGGACCTCGCCCTCGCTCGCGTACTCGAACCAGACGTCGTCGACCACGGCGAGGCCATTGCCGGAGCTGAAGATGACGTCGATGCAATCATGGTCGCGGTAGGCCTTGGCGAGCCAGTGGGGGAAGGTCACCTCCGTGTGGTTGGCCGCCAGGGCGAGCGCCGCCAGCGTGGGCTCGAGGTCGACCGCGCGGATGAAGATGTCGAGGTCCTTGGTGTACCGCAGGATCCCCGTGTAATGGACGAGGGCATAGCCGCCGCCCACGAGAAAGGGGACGCCACTCTCCTTGAGTGCGATGAGGGCGGTCCGGTAGAACGCCTCCGCCTGTAGCGGCAATCGTGCGGTAGTCCTCATGAGTGCTCCATCATCCTTCGATTCCTATGGCCCTATGGCCCACGGCCCATCGGCCCATCGGGTGCCGGCCATCGAGCCCTTGCGTACCCGTCGGGCCAGTTGACTCGCTGGACAGACGATGGATCAGAATTAGCAATCCCCGCGCCAGAGGCGCGCGATCCTCACCGAGGGCAGGTCTGGGCCGGGGAGTGAGTTCGAAGAGGATGATATGGCCTGGCAGCTTGCGCTCACGCTCGCACCCGACTCCGATCTGCCCCTGTTCCTCCAGATCGCCCGCGCGCTGACGGACGACATCCGCCGGGGTCGGTTGCACCCCGGGGATCCCCTGCCGGGGAGCCGCCGGCTGGCCGAGACGCTGGCGGTGCACCGCAACACGGTGCTGGCGGCGTACCGCGAGCTGCAGGCCGAGGGCTGGATCACGACCCGGCCGGCCGGCGGCACGTATGTCTCGACGGAGCTGCCGGATCCGGCACCGCGGCGGTTCGCCCGGAGAGCGGCCGCGCGCAGCGAGATGCCGGCTCGGCCGGGCTACGATCTCGGGCCCGCGATCGAGGCGCACGAGTGGGTGGGGGCCGAGCGGGCGCCGGGTGTGCTGGTCCTTGCCGGCGGGGGCCCGGATACGCGCCTCGTGCCCGCGTCCTTGCTGGCGCGGGCGTACCGCCGGGCGTTGCGGGCGCAGGGGCGAGGGGTTCTCGGCTACGGGGATCCGCGCGGGCACGAGCGGCTGCGGGTGGCGCTGGCCGCGATGCTGTCGGCGCTCCGGGGCCTGGCGGCGACGCCGGACACGGTGATGGTGACGCGCGGGAGCCAGATGGCGCTCGACATGGTGGCGCGGGCGCTGGTGCGGCCGGGCGACGTGATCGCGGTGGAGGCGCTCGGCTACCGGCCGGCCTGGGGGGCGCTGCGGCAGGCGGGGGCGCGGCTCATCCCGGTGCCGGTCGACGAGGGCGGGCTGCGGGTGGATCACCTGGCGGCGCTCGCGGAGCGCGAGCCGCTGCGCGCGGTGTATCTCACCCCGCACCATCAGTATCCGACGACGGTGGTGCTGGCGCCGGGGCGGCGGCTGGCGCTGCTCGAGCTGGCGCGGGTGCGGCGTCTGGCGATCGTGGAGGACGACTACGACAACGAGTTCCACTACGACGGCCGGCCGGTCTTGCCGCTCGCCAGCGCGGATCCGGCGGGGACGGTGATCTACATCGGCACCCTGTCCAAGCTGCTCGCGCCGGGGCTGCGCCTCGGCTTCGTGGTGGCGCCCGGGCCCCTCATCGAGCGCCTCGCCGCGTTGCGGCTGCTCGCGGATCGGCAGGGGGACCATGCGGTGGAGGCGGCGGTGGCCGAGCTCATCGAGGACGGAGAGCTCGGGCGGCACGCGCGCCGCGCGCACCGGGCGTACCGGGCCCGGCGGGATGCGCTGGCCGAGGCGCTCCGACACGAGCTCGGCGACGTGCTGGAGTTCCAGGTGCCGGCGGGAGGGATGGCGCTCTGGGTGCGCGTGGACGAGGCCGTGGACGTGGACGCCTGGGCCGAGGCGGGGCGGACGGCGCGAGTGGTGTTCGGTCCGGGGCGGCGCTTCGCCTTCGATGGTCGGGCGCGGCCGTTTGCCCGGCTCGGGTTCGCCGCCCTCGAGGAGTCGGAGCTGCGCGAGGCGGTGCGGAGAATGAAGGCGGCTCTGCGTGCTGTGCGTTCTCCATCCGGGGTGAGTGAGCGGGGGGAAGTATTTCGCCGAAGCGCGCCGAAAGATGATATGGGCCTGACGTGAGATGGCACTGACTCCGCTGCGCCCCGGCCCTTCCGAGCCGAATGGCGCGGCGGGGCCGTTCGGGAGGTCCTAGTCTCACGAAGTACGGAGATAGGCGATGGCGATCGAATACAAGTGCAAGGGTTCCCACATCATCCAGGCCCGGGAGTTCATCGACGAGAAGCTCGGGCCCGGGACGTTCGAACGCTTCATGAAGAAGTACGGGACCGAGACCACGAAGATCTTCCTGCCCGGCGGCTGGTACGAGGTGGATGCGCTCAACTCCATGTTGCAGGACGTCTCCAAACAGCTCGGCCGCAGCGTAGAGGACCTCGTCATCGAGATCTCGCGTCTCAACGCGCGCCGCGATCTCACCACGATCTACCGGGTGTTTCTGCGCATCGCCGCGCCCGTGCGGGTGCTCAGCTTCACGCCGCAGCTGTGGCGCAACTACGTCGCCTTTGGCGAAGCCAACGTGCTCACCAATGAGCCCGGCCATTACGTGGTCGAGAACTCGGGCATCCCGACGCGCCTCCTCGACTGGGCCTGTGGCGCCTCGCGGGGCTTCTTGCCGGCGGCGGTGGAGCTGGCCGGCGGCAAGAACGCCAAGAGCTCGATCCTGCAACGCGGCCCCGACCCCTCGAACCCGGACCTGCGCCGGTTCCAGTGCGAAGTGTTTTACACCCTCTGATCCCTCGGCCCTCCTCCCCCGTCCCCTCGTCTCGCTCTTTGTTTCAAGGCGCGACTGGTCCGCCTGCGCGGGCCGGGCCGGGGTGTCATTCGTTGGCGCCCTCCCATTCCCAGGCCGAGCGATAACCCCCGTCGCCCTGGATGCGCGCCACCAGCCGCGCGTAGAAGGGATGCGCGGCGAGGGTCGCCGAGTCACCGGCGAGGAAGAGGTGGCGCCGGGCGCGGGTGAGCGCGACGTTGATGCGCCGGAGGTCGGTGAGAAAGCCGAGCTCGCCCGCGGCGTTGGAGCGGGTGAGGCTGACCAGGATGGCCTCCTTCTCCCGGCCCTGGAAGGCATCGACCGTGTCGATCTCCACCTCCGGGAGCCCGCGCGCCGCCGCCTGCTGGCGGAGGAGCTGCACCTGGGCGCTGTAGGGGGCGATCACGGCCACGTCGTCCGGCAAGAGGCCGGCGGCGAGGAGCTGGGATAGGCGGGCGATCACGAGCTCGGCCTCGCCCGGGTTGCGATGGCTCTCGGTGCCGGGCGCCACCTCATCATCGAAGCCCTTGCCCGCCGTATCCAGGAACAGGACGGGCGTATCGTCGATCGCGTGCTCGGGGCCGAGCAGCTCGCCGAGTCGGCGTCCCGCGGCGGCCGGGTGAGCGCGCAACGCCCCGCCGTACATCTCCTCGGAGGGGAAGGCCATGATCTGCTCGTGCATGCGATGCTGCTCGCGGAGCATGCGCGAGAGCGCCGCGGTCTGCGGGACCTGCGGGGCCTGCGGGGCCAGAGCGGGATGTCCGCCGTGATCGCGGAGCAGGCGTTCGAACAGGCTCACCCCGAGCCCGCCGGCCTCTGCCTCGCGCGAGCGGATGGTCGGCGGCAGCTGGCAATGGTCGCCGGCCAGCACCACGCGCGGCGCGCGCAACCAGGCGGTGAGGGTCATGGGCTCGGTGGCCTGGGTCGCCTCATCGACCAGGGCGAGATCGAAGCGCTCTTCGGCCAGCTCGGACGACGGGATGCCGGCGAGGGTCGCGCACACGACCCGCGCCCCGCCGAGGACCGCGCGCACCGCGTGGCGTTCGAGCTGGCGCGCCTCGCCGAGGAGCCGGCGCGCCTCGGCTTGCGCCTCGCGGGCGTTGGAGAAGCGCTCCCGGCTGCGACCGCGCGAGCGCTGCCGGCGCGCGTAGCCGAGGAGCTCGTGGGCCTCGTCGAAGAGCTCGCGGGCGAGGAGGTCGTCCGCGTGCGCCTCGACGCGGGCGTCGAGCGTGTACGCGGCCAGCCGCTCGGCCACCCGCGCCGGATGACCGATGCGCAGCGCATCGAGCCCCGCGTCGAGGAGGAGCTCGAGCAGGTGATCCACGGCGGCGTTGCTCGGCGCCGTGCAGAGCAGGCGCTTCCCCTGCCGGACCGCCTGCACCGCGATCTCGACCAGCACCGTGCTCTTGCCGGTGCCCGGCGGACCGTGCACGAGGAACAGCTCCTCCGCGCCGAGCGCCAGGGAGGCGGCCTCCATCTGCTCGGGGTTGAGCGGTCTCGTGGGCGAGAACGGGAGGGCGCGACCGGGCCTAGGCGCTGTCTGGCCGAGGAGCACCTCGCGACGCCGCGTCGCGGCCCCGGTGAGCCCGCGCAGCTCGCGGAGCGCCGCGCGGGCGCGCTCGTACGTCACATCGCTCGGCAAGAGCTCGACCGAGAGGCGCCCCTCGCTCACGAAGGGCGGCGGGGGCCGGTCGAAGGCCACGGTCACGCGGCTCCGCGAGCGGCGCGCCACCACGCCGCGGGCCGGCTCCTCCACCTCGGCGCGGCGAGGCCGCAGCTCGACGAGGTCCCCGGCATCGATGCGCCCCTCGATGGGGCGACCCCCCTCGCGCTCGAGCGCCACCAGGAGCCGCCCGCCGAGGCCCCAGGTCTCGTCCACGGCCGCCAGATCCAGCCAGGCCCAGCCGCGGGCCGCCCGTTCCTGGGGAGAGAGCTCATCGCGCAGCGCCCGGAAGCGGGCCCATTCTTCCTGGCGCTCGAGCTCCAGCAGCAGCTCGAGGTGAGAGAGGAAGTCGTCGTCGCGTGCGGTCACGCGAGCACTGTAGCTCGTGCCGGGAGGACCGGGAGGAGATGGAGGAGAGGAAGAAGAGGCGAGTTACTTGGGCAGCCGCCAGACGCTGCCGTTCGCGGTGAAGGTGGTCCAGTAGACGTATTGGCTATCGACCACGATACTCCAGGGGCTCGTGGCCCACCGGTTGCTCCTGGCGAGCACCTCAGGGGAGCCACTCGACAGGCTCATCCGCATGACAGAACCATCGGTGTAGCCCGGCGCTGTGCCACGGTTGGTCCAGTAGACGAACCCATTGTCGAACGCCAAACCCACAGGACTCTTCTGGTCCGTCGCGATGATGCGTCGGGCCTGGCCGGTAACCTTGGCCACCGTAGTGGCCGTGGTGGCATAGACGTCGTTCTGATAAATCGCCAGCATCTCCGGCATGGTGAGACTGCCCGCGACCAAATTGATGGCCCCGCCGCCTGGAGGCGTGGCTTTGATGGTCCCGTCGGACTGATTGGCCCAGTACACCAGACTGCTATCCACCACGATGCCGTGTGGCGTCGCCTGAGCTCCGGCGATCTGCGTCCGCGCACCTCCTGCTTTGGGAACGCGGAGCACATCGTTGGTTCCCTCATTGGTCCAATACACGTATTGGTCATCGAGGGCGATGCCATAAGGTTGGGTCTGACCCACTGCAATCGATGTCGGATTCCCGAGCGCGAGGGTCGCCCTGATCACACCTCCAGAGCCCCTCTCGGTCCAATAGATGCTATCGGCATCGGCCGCGATCTCGAAGGGGCTCTCCCGGTTGGGCAATCGATCGGTCGTGCTCGGGAGCGTGACGCGGATGATCTGTCCGCCATTCGCCGCGGTGGCCAGGTTGGCCACATAAAGGGCGCCACCCCCCACGGCGAGCGCTAGACCGGCTGGCATGCTGGCCGTGACGACTTCCTCGGGCGCCGTACCGCACGCCCCTCGATTGCATACACGGCTATCGCAACGAGTTCCGCACGAGCCGCAATTGTCCGGATCGTCCATGGTGCTCGTACAGACATCACCCACGGGCGCGCGACAGTAACCGTCATTGCAGGTGAAGTCGCACACCCCGACCACACAAGTCGGCGTTGCATTCGCCGGTGCCTGACAAGGCTGGCAGCTCTCGCCGCACGCCTCCACCGTATTGCAGAGGCAACCCCCATCCCCCACACACGTGCTCCCGGCCGGGCAGTATTGCTCGCCGCACTTCACGGCCTCACGCCGCGGCAGCATGCACCCCGCCGCCACCAGCACACCACCCAACACCACCGCACACGCGAGCCTCATGGTAGGACCCCTGCGAACCCAATCCCTGCGCCACCCGGGAGGAGTGCAGGCACGACCGTTACCTTGGGCTTTTCCTTTCGATAGACGCCCCACAGCACCGCCCCGGCCGGGACCAGCGCCCCGCCTACCCCGACCAGGACCGGCGCCGCGACGTTGAGTGCCTGGATCCGCCCCAGGGTCCCGAGGGCCCGATCGTCGCACGGCAGCCGCGGATTCGGCCCGACGAAGCAACGATCATAGGCCCGGTCATACGCGCTCACCGTCGGCCGCAGCCAGCCGAACATCCCCGCCCCCACGGCCGCGACCGCCACGCCACCGGCCGTCAGACCGATCCCCAGGCGTACCCGGGGCGAGAGCGGCTGCCGCGGTGGCTTGGTCGGCGGGGTCGGTGGGGGTGTCGCCACCGTCGCGGGTGGCGGCGGCTGCACCGTTCCAGGACCAGCGCCTGGGCCCGGGCTCGGGCCCGGCTGCGTCCCCTGCTGCGGCTTCCCCTGCTGATCGAGCCGCGCCGGCCCCCAGGGGGGGACGGCCATGATGGGCAGCTGCGCGATCTCTTCTTTCAACTGCTTGATGATCGTCTCCACCTCGGCGCGGTCCGGTGCCCGTGGGCTCTCGGCCAGATACCGCTCGTAGGCCGCCACCGCCTGCTCCCGCTGGCCGGCGAGGCGCAGCGCCTGACCGATGTTGAAGAGAAAGACCGGGCTCGGGTACTTGAGATACGCCTCCCGAAACTCTTTGACCGCGTCCTCGTAGAGCTGGACGTTGTAGAGCTGCTTGCCCTTACTGAAATGCTTTCTTGCTTCTTCGCGGGCCGCTGCCGTTCCTTGGGCCTGGGCCTGGGCTTGTCCGGCTTGTACCGCTATGCCCCCTCCCAACACCAAGGCAAAGACGAGTGCAACCCCCCCTCGAGTGGCTGAGCGCAAGTTCAATCCCGAAGCTGAATGAGAGTGGAATTATCTTTTCAGAGGCGCGCCCAAACCGCAATAGCCCCCGTACGCAAGAGCAGATACCCTCACGGCCTCCCCCGGCGCCAGCACCGGAACGTCCATCGTCCCCCCGGCCTGGCTACCAGAGCCAGAGCACCAGCCCGCCCACGACCAGGGACAAGCCCAGGGCCCAGAGGAGAGGCCGGAGGAGCGCGCGCCGCCCGAGCACGCCGCTCAGGACCGCCTTGAACACGAGGTTGGTCAGCACCGCCACCACGATCACGCGCCACGCCGTGCTCGCCTCGATCCTCCCCTCCCGCACGAGCCGCGCCATCGACAACGTGATGGCATCCACATCCGTCAGCCCCGAGATCGCCGCCACCGCATAGACGCCGCGGTTGCCGAGGTAGTGCTTGGCCGCCGCCACGGCCAGCGAGATCCCGGCGAACAACGTCGCAAAGACGAGCGGCATCCTGAGCTCGGTCGGGTTCTCCTGCGCGGGCATCTCGTGCGTGGACATGCGCCGCGTGCGCAGCCACAAGACGAACGCCGGGACCGCCGCCACCCCGCCCTGGATCAGCAAGGGCGCATAGGCCTCGCGAAAGCCCGCGGCCACCACCACCACCAGGACCACCAGACGAAACCACAGCACCGCCGACGCGGTCGCGATCACCACCGCGCTGAGCGGCGCCTCCGGAGGCCGCGCCCCGGCGCGGCGCGCATAGGACAACGTGGTCGCCGTGCTCGAGATGAGCCCCCCGAGCATGCCGGCGAGGAGCATGCCGGCATCTCGCCCGAACAGCCGGTAGGCGATGTAGCCCGCCAGGCTCACCCCCACGATCAACACCACCATCAGCCAGATGACGTGCGGGTTGAGCACCTGAAAGGGGCCGTATGCGCGGTTCGGGAGGACCGGCAGGATGATGAACGCTACCAGCACGAACCGCATGATGGCCGTGAGATCCCCTTCGCCGAGCGCCCCCGCCAGCCGATGGAGCGGCGCCTTGGCCTGCAGCAGCACCGCCACCGTCCCCCCCACCACGATCGCCACCAGCGGCGAGCCCACCACCACCCACGCCCCGAGGCCATACATCGTCAGCATCGCCGCCTCGGTCGTGATCCCCGGGCCCGCGTGGCCATCGCCATTGCGCACCTCGATGAGGTTGCCGAGCACCATGGCCACCACCACCGCGAACAGCCCGCCGAGCACGATCCAGCCGCCGAAGGCCCGCGCCAGGAGCCCGCAGAGGCTACCGAACAGACTCAGCAGCGGGAAGGTGCGGAACCCGGCGATGCGCGAGGAGCGTTGGCGCTCGAGGCCGACCAGGAGCCCCAGCCCCACGGAGATGCCGAGCTGCTGAAATAGCGCTCCGTCGCCCATGTGCGCCCGCTGTAATTACTTTCGGTTGCCGGCTCGGCCTGTCGAGCCTGGACCGACCGCGGCCCGGACCGGAGCTGAACGGTTTCATGCGTGTGGACGGCGCTCTCTATAGGCCCGGATCGCCGCGCCCCCCACGGCGCTCCTCCAGCTCCTCGAGCGTGCGCGGCCAATCCCCCTTGAGCAGTCGCGACAGCGCCCGGTCGGCCAGGAGCTTGCCGCCGGTCTGGCAGCGCGCGCAGTAATTGGTCTCGTTGTCGGCGTGCACGATGCGCTGCACCGGCGAACCACACACCGGGCAGGGCTGCCCATAGCGCCCGTGCACCGCCATCCCCTCGCGAAACGCCGTCACCTTCTCGGGAAACCCCTCCCCCACCTCACGCCGCAGCTGCTCGGTCCACTCCCGCAGCACCTCCTGGCAGGCCTGGTGCAGCCTTTCCCACTCCTCGTTCGTGAGCTGGCTCGTCAGGCGCACTGGCGAGAGGCGTGCGCGGTGCAGGATCTCGTCCGAATAGGCGCCCCCGATGCCCGCCACGAGGTGAGGGTCCGTGAGCGAGCGCTTGAGCGTGTGTACCTCCCGCTCGAGCGCAGCCCGGAAGCTCGTCAGGTCCGAGTCCAGCACCTCGAGCCCCCCCGGGTCGAGCGCCGCGAGCCCCGCCTCCCCGCTCACCACATGCAGCGAAGCACGGCGCTTGCTCCCCGCCTCGGTCAAGATCAGCGTCCCGGTCGGGAAATCGAACGCTGCCAGCCCCACGCGCCCCGGCAGCTTGGCCCCGCGCTGGTCCTTCCAGTGCAGCCGTCCCGCCACCATGAGATGGATCACGAGGAACAGCTCCTCCTCAAGACCCAGGACGATACGCTTCCCGAGCCGGCGCAGTGCCACTACCCGCTTGCCCGAGACCGCGGACAATGGCGGAAGCGCCGTGCGCAAGAGGAAGGGATTGCCAAGTCGCACGCCGCTCAGCGGCTGACCGCCGATACGGGGCGCGAGCCGTTCGAGATACACCTCGATATCGGGCAACTCGGGCATCCTCCACGCCTACCCCAGCATGGCCCCAACCGCCAGTCCTTCTCCACTGCCTTACGCCATCGATCCTGCAGATCCACCCTCCGAGATCCGCAAAACCACAGCGCCGGCCCCGTCTATCCTCGCCTTCCCGCTTGCTCCTCGGCCAAGCCGATCCACAACTTCACCATGCCGTACAGAGCTCATTCATCGACCGTCCTGGCGTCCCGAACCTCGACTCCGCAGCGGCCCCGCTCTGCAGCTTGGAGGTGGCCCCTCCTCGCCCTCGTGCTCGCGAGCGCCGCTCCCGGTCCCCGCCCTGCCGCCGCCCAAACCACCTCCGCCGCGGGCGACCTCATCATCCACCTCACCGGACTCCCCTCCGACCAAGGACAAGCCGTCGTGCTCATCTATCGCAGCGGCGACGGCTTCCCCATCAAAGAAACCCGCGCCTGGCGGCGCGAAAGCGCCCCGGTCGCGGCCCACGCCGCCACGCTCCACGTGACCGGCGTGCCCTACGGCACCTACGCCTTCACCGTCTACCAGGACATGAACGCCAACCGGAAGCTCGACACCAACTTCATCGGCATCCCCAAAGAGCCCGTAGGCGTCTCCAAGAACGCCCGCGGCCGGTTCGGCCCCCCCCGCTGGAAGGACGCCAACTTCGAGCTGAATCAACCCGTCGTGGAGATGAACGTCACCATGGTGACGCTGTGACCGCTCCGTCCCCTCGCCGGTCTCGGGGCCTCGCCCGGGCCTCGGCTCCTGTCGAGCAGAGAGGCCCTCAGAGCCAATGCTGAAGGTTCGGGACCTCGAAGCGATGCATCCCCACGACCCGCTCCAGCTCCACCGCATCACTCGTAGGTCGCTCGCAGTGCCAGTCCCGGCACACATACGCCGCCGGATGGCCATCTACCGGCGCCATCCCCGCCAGCACCCCGAGCCGCCGTCCTAACCGTTCCCGCGTCTTCGCATCCGCGCGAATGACGAGCCCCCGCGGCACGAAGTGCCGCTGCACCCCCGCCAGGAGCGCCGCGGTCCCCGCCTCCTCCGGCTCCCCTGCCACCACCACCTCGACCGGCGAGTCATAGAGAAAGTCGAACGCCACCACCATCTGCGGTAGCGCCTGCACCTGCTGCCGCAGCCGCGACGAATAGAAGCGCACCGTGCCGTGGGCCAGCTTGAGCAGATCCTGGCGGTCGAGCAGATACCCGAGCCGCGCCAGATTCAGCGCCGCCACCGAGTTCCCCGAAGGCTCGGCGCCGTCATAGTCATCGCGCATGCGCACGAGCACCGACGCATCCGTGCCCGACGTGGCGAAGAACGCCCCACCCTCGGGATCCCCGAACAGCGCCACCTGCCGGTCGGTGATGCGCTCGGCCAGCTCCAGCCAGTCCAGATCGAAGCTCGCCTCATAGAGATCGATGAGCCCCTGCACGAGCATCGCGTAATCGTCGAGGAACCCGGGGATGGCCACCTCGCCGTCGCGGTAGCGGCGCATGAGCACGCCGCCTTTGCCAGTCCCTGGGCCCTCCCCTTCGGGCCGCCACATGCGCTCGGCAAAGAACCGGGCCGCCTGCGTCGCCGCCTCGAGATAGCGTGGCTCGCCGAGCACGGTCGCGGCCCGCGCCAGCGCCGAGATCATGAGCCCGTTCCATGCGGTCAGGATCTTGTCGTCGAGGTGCGGCCGCGGCCGGCGGTTGCGATACGCGAGCAGCCGCGCGCGTCCCTCGGCGAGCATGGCCTCCACCTCGGTCCGATCGCGCGAGAAGTGCTCCGCGGTCTCGCCCAGCGTGTGCACCTGGTGGAGCACGTTCTTGCCTCGCAGCTCCCCGTGCGGGTCCTCGGCGTTGCCGTCGGGCTCGATGCCATAATGATGGCAGAACAGGGCCGCCAGCGGCTGACCGAGCTCCTGCTCGATCTCCTCCTGCGTGAAGACGTAGAAGGCGCCCTCCGCCCGCTCCCGGCTCCCCGGCGCGACCGGGCTGTCCGCGTCCTCGGCCGAGTAGAAGCCGCCGGTCCCGGCGTCCCGCAGATCGCGCAGCACGTACTCGATCGTCGAGCGCGCGATCGTCGCGAGCTCGGGCGCGCCGCACAGCTGGTACATCTCCACCAGGCTGCCCACGAGCTGCGCCTGATCGTAGAGCATCTTCTCGAAGTGCGGCACGTGCCAGTAGCGGTCCACCGAGTAGCGGTGGAAGCCGCCGCCGAGGTGGTCATGGATCCCGCCCCGCGCCATGGCGACCAGATTCGCGAGCACCATCTCGGCCGCCTCGGGATCGCCGGTCCGGTCGAAGTAGCGGAGGAGGAAGTTCAGCACCACCGGGCGGGGGAACTTGGGCGCCTCGCCAAACCCCGGGGAGCCCGTGTCGAAGCCCGCGCGGAACACACGGAACCCCTCGGTGAGCACGCCGCGGTCGAGGAGCTCGCTGGCCTCCGCCTGACCCACGCTCTTCGTGAGCGCGGCGATCACGCTGTCCCCCGAGCGCCGCAGATCGTCGCGCCGCTCGCGCCACACGTTGGCGATGTGCCCGAGCAGCGAGGCGAAGCCGCGCCGGCCGTAGCGGTCCTCGGGCGGAAAGTACGTGCCGCCGAAGAACGGCTTGAGCTCGGGCGTGAGGAACACCGACATGGGCCAGCCGCCCCCGCCCGTCGTGGCCTGCACGAAGGCCATGTAGATCTGGTCGACGTCCGGGCGCTCCTCGCGATCGACCTTGATGTTGACGTAGTGCTCGTTCATCAGGCGGGCGATGTCGGGGTTCTCGAACGACTCCCGCTCCATCACGTGGCACCAGTGACAGGTCGAGTACCCGATCGAGAGGAAGATCGGCTTGTCCTCGGCGCGGGCGCGCTGGAACGCCTCTTCCCCCCAGGGGTACCAGTCGACCGGATTGTGCGCGTGCTGCAGGAGGTACGGGCTCTTCTCGTGGATGAGGCGGTTCGGCGGGTGCTCGGTCACGGTCTTTGTCCTGCTTGTCCTGTCAGTGTCCTATCAGTGGAGCAGCCGCTCGGAGGTCCTTCCGTCCTCGAGAGGCTGGCGGCCGGCAAAGCCATCGTCGAGTTCGTGCCAGTGGGTCACCAGCTTTTCGCCGAGACGCCAGCACAGCCACACGTCGCGGCCCTCGCGCTCACCGAGGAAGTCACAGAGACCGATATCGAGATCCTTGATGGCCACGCCCAGCTCCTCGATGGCGCTCACCTCCTCGGCCAGCGCCTCGGCCAGCGCGCGGAAGTTGCCGCGCAACGTGAGCAGATGCGGCTCCCCGTCCCGCCGCATGAGCGAGTCCGGCGTCGGTGGCTCCCCCGCCCCCTCAAGCTGCTGATAGATCGTGCGCAGCTGCCCCCGCAGCTGCATCACCTGGGTGAAGCGCAGCTCCAGGCTGGGCAGCAAGGAATTCGCTTGCTCGACGGTGAAATAGCGCAGGTTGCCCATGGTCATGGATCCTTTCGGACGATGGTTCTCTTCGTACCTGACCTGGCCGGAGATGATCTTGCGCCCCCAGACGCCCCTGGTCAGGGCTGGCGATAACATTTCGTCTTTCGAGTGTCGAGCTTCATGCCCGTTTGCGGACGGTGCTACTCGCCGGGCGAGCCCCAGCCTGGCAGCTGGTGGCAGAGCCGGAGTTGTATTTTGCCCCATGACGCGGTAATCCCTTGCCCATGCCACCAAAGACCACGTGCCCCATCTCCCGCCCAGACTTCCTTGCCAAGGCCGAACCCCTCAAGATCGACATCGGCGGGGTCACCCTCATCGCCGAGCCGCGCGAGTTCGCCACGGGTAGCTTCGGCTGGTACGTCAACGGCAAAGCCACCCAGACCGTCGACGGCAAGAACCTGTCGATCCAGGTCGGCATGAACCTCATCGTCGTGGGCAGCAAGGAAGCCAAGGGCGGCGAAGGGGGCGGCTAGCCGCTATCCTGATCAGAAGGCCAGAAGACCCGCCGACCGGTCACCCTCTTCGCCCTGTAGCAAAGAGGGCTCCAGCGGCGGGCCATCGAGCTCCGGCGACGCTCCGGGGAGCCGGTCACACAAGCTACAAGCGAGCCTCAGCCAGTCTCAGGCTGCGTGCGAGCTGATGAGCACCTCGCGTGGCTTGGCCCCGTCCGCCGGACCGACGATGCCCTCCCGCTCCATCCGCTCCACCATACGCGCCGCGCGGTTGTACCCGATGCGCAGGCGGCGCTGGATCATGCTGATCGAGGCCTGCCGCGTCTCCGCCACGAGCGCCACTGCCTGATCGTACATCTCGTCGGCAAGATCCTCCTCCTCGCCCTCCTCGCCCTCCTCGCCCCGCGGCCGCAGGATGTCGAGGTCATAGACCGGCTTGCCCTGCGACTTGAGGTACTCCACCAGACGGTGGATCTCCACGTCCGTCACGAGCGCGCCGTGGACGCGCTGGAGCGCCGTGCCGCGGTCCATGAACAGCATGTCGCCCATGCCGAGCAGGTTCTCCGCCCCCTGCTGGTCGAGGATGGTGCGGGCGTCGATCTTCGACGCCACCTGGAAGGCCACGCGCGAGGGGAAGTTGGCCTTGATGAGGCCGGTGATCACGTCCACCGACGGCCGCTGCGTGGCGATGAGGAGGTGGATGCCGGCGGCGCGCGCCTTCTGCGCGATGCGCGCCACGGACATCTCCACTTCCTTCGACGCGACCATCATGAGGTCGGCGAACTCGTCGATCACGATGACGATGTACGGCAGCTTGCGCGGCGGCGGCTCCTGCGAGGCCGTCTCGCGGTGCGCCTGCACGGCTGCGCGGCGTGCCGACAGCTCGTCCAGCATCTCGTCCGCCACCGCCCCCGCTCCCGAGGCCAGGGCCGCATCGGCGGCCGCCTCGAGCGTGGCCAGCTCGGCCTCGTTCGCGTCCCCCTCCGCCATCACCCTCGTCGTGTCCCCCGCCGCGTACCCCGCCTCCTCGACCGCCTTGCCGCCCTTCGTGCCGGACTTGAGCGCCTCGATCTTCTTGTTGTAGCTCCCGATGTCGCGCACCCCCGCCTTGGAGATGAGGTCATAGCGACGCTCCATCTCATCGACCGCCCAGCGCAGCGCCAGGTTGGCCTTCTTGGGGTCGGTCACCACCGGTAAGAGGAGGTGCGGGATCCCCTCGTAGATCGACAGCTCGAGCATCTTCGGGTCGATCATGATGAGCTTCACCTCGTCGGGCGACGCCTTGAACAGGAGCGAGCAGATCATCCCGTTGACCGACACCGACTTGCCCGAGCCCGTGGTCCCGGCCACGAGGAGGTGCGGCATCTTGGCCAGATCCACGCTCACCGGTCGGCCGGCGATGTCCTTGCCGAGCGCCAGCGTGAGCCTCGAGCGCGAGGCGGCGAAGCCCTCGTCGGCGATGATCTCCTTCAAGTAGACCGTCTCGCGCGTGCGGTTCGGCACTTCGATGCCCACCGCCGCCTTGCCCGGGATGGGCGCGACGATGCGCACGCGCAGCGCCTCGAGCGCCATCGCGAGGTCGCTCGACAGCGCCGTGATCTTGGAGAGCTTCGTGCCGGCCTGCGGCACGAACTCGTACATGGTGACCACCGGTCCCGGGTGGATCTCCGCGACCCGTCCCTTCACGCCGTAGTCGGCGAGCGTGCGCTCGAGGCGCGCGGCGAGATCGAGCATCGCCTGCCGGTCGAAATCCCCGTGCCCCGGATCGTCGAAGTTGAGCAGGCTCGTGTCGGGCCGTTGATAGCCACTGCCGAACTGAATGTAGTCCTGCCGTGGGGGCGCCACCCGCTCCAGCGCCACACTCTCGGCCGGCGGCCGAGCGCGGGGGCGGAGGACGATCGCCGGCGGGTCCATCTCCGGCGCCGGGCTGGCCTCGGTACGGTCATCCTCCGCCAGGACCGTGCTCGCCACCGCCGCCTCGTCCACCCGCTGGGTCGCGTCGGTCGGCGCCGCGGTCGGCACCGCTTGCGCCGCCACCGGCTCCTCGCGGCGTGCGCGGCGCCGCTTGCCCGTCGTGGGAGACGCCGGCGTCGCGGGCGCCGGGGCCACGGCCTCAGTCGCGGCCGCGACCGGGGTCAAAGGAGGAGCCGCGACCGGGGTCAAAGGAGGAGCCGGGACCGGCGTCGGAGCAGAAGCCAGTGCAGGCGTCGGAGTCGACGCCTGCACCGGGGCCAGGGCTTGAGCCTGGGCCGGCGCCACCGCGAGCGGCACGGTCGCGAGCGAGGACACCACCGGCTGCGGCACTGCCATCGCGATCTCCTCGACGCGCTGCGGCGTCGGAGGCGGCACCGGCAAGCGGGCGAAATCCTCCTCCCGTAGCAGGGGGCGCGAACCCACCGGCGTGGTCGGGGCCTCCGGGAACACCGCCACCGCCGCCCGGCCCCCCGCCGCCCCCACCCGGCCGAGCGCGCGCCGCACCATCTGCGCCAGGCCCGACATCGTGAGCGGCGTGGTCGCCACCAGCGAGATCGCGAGCCCGGTCAGCGCCACGAGCAAGGTCCCCGCCGTCCCCAGGCAGGCCGACAGCAGCTCAGCCCCATACTCGCCGAGCAATCCTCCCGGCGCGTTCCCCCGCACCCGGTATCGCGACAGCCCCAAGTGGAGCAGCACCGCGGCCCAGAGCACCGCCCCCGCATAGGCCGTCAGCACCGTCCAGCGGGGCCGCCACTCCACCCCCCGTAGGCAATCGACCGCCGACTTGCCGACGCACAAGGCCACTCCATAGGCGCCGATCCCTACCAGCGCATAGAGGACCAGCCCGACCGCGGCCCCCCCGGGCCCCATCAGCGTAGCCGGCCCGAACTGCTGCGACACTACGCTCAGCCCAAGGAACAGAGACAACGCGAGGAGCAGAATCCCCGTGATCTCCCGCCTGCGGGGCGAAGGCGCCGCGATCTGCGTAGGCTCGGACATGCGCGTCATGGACGTCTCCCACATGTAGGACATATCCATACGCCCCTCCCCGACCGCTGTCAAACTTCTCGTGCCCCTGCCGATGGAGTTGTCCCCTGGCCAGCAATTCCTGTGCGACGACGAGTGTTTCCCGTAAAATGAGCGCCCTCGACTTTTGGGAGACCCGAATCTTGGCCCGTGTCCTACGCCTTGCCCGGCCTCTCGCCCCCCTGGCCGCTGCTCTCTCCCTGGCCGCCGGCTGTGGGGTCTCGCAGGGCCTGTACAACGCCCGCCTCCTCGATCTGCGCAAGTGCGAGAGCGAGAAGTCGGTGCAGACGGCCGATTACACCCGGCGCCTGATGGCCTGCTCCAAAGAGCGCGATGTGCACATGGAAGAAGCCCAGCAGGCGCAGGCGACCATCGACAAGCTCCAAGGAGACCGCGCCGCTCTGACAGCCAACCTCCAGGCCACCAAACGCGAAGTAGAGGATCTACGCCGCGCGCAGCAGCTCGCCGACGAGCGCAACCGTGACTACCAGACCGTGCTCGACCGGCTCCGCGCACGCGGCCAGCTCGGCGAGGGCAAGCTCACCACCGGCGTGCGGCGGGGCCGCTTGTTCGTGCGGATCCCGAGCGAGATCCTCTTCAACAACCCGCTCGTGCACAGCGAGAACCGGGGCGATCGCGAAGGCAGCCCCGAGATCGAGCTCAAGCCCGAGGGGCAGGCGCTTCTTCGGGATGTCGCCGTGGCGCTCCGGGAGGTCCCGGGTCGCGATTACCTCGTCATCGGCCATACCGATAGCGCCCCGCCCCCCCGGGGTTTTCACTCGAACTGGGAGCTCTCGGCCGCATGTGCCACCGTTGTCGTGCAATTCCTCCAGTCGAGCGGCCTTGACCCGCGCCGGCTTGGCATCGCCGGCTACTCGGAGTTCGATCCCCTCACCGAAGATCGTAGCCCTGCTGGCCGAGCGCTGAATCGGCGCATCGAGATCGTCGTCCTGCCCAAACCCGAGGAACTCCCCCAACTGGACGAGCGTCCAGCCCCCCCCAAGGAACCCCTCTAAAGGCCCGCACAGAACCTGGGCAGGCCTGCTGAGTACAGCGCCTCGCACGCAAGTTGGCGACCACCGCGAGGTTCCTGAGCCTTCCCAGTTCTGAGTCGAGCGCTTGCGATCCTGGTCCCCAACCCAGGGGTACGCGGCATTCAAGTGGGGGGTACGCGGCACTTCACCAGGGGGGGGCCGCGCCAGTACACGATGTCTGGATAGGCCCACTCAGTGTTTGGATAGAGGGGACGCGATGCCTGACAGGGCCGCCCAGTGCCTGGACACCGAGAACGCTCATAGCGGAATGGTGACATAGGCGGCATAGGGGCCGCGTGCCACCAGCATGACTGTGTCTCGATCGCTGCGCAGCTCGCCGAGCGCCTCATCATAATCAGCAGCCCTGCGAATGTCGCGCGAGCCCAGCTGGATGACCACATCCCCCGGCCGCAGCCCCAACCGCGCCCCGATCGAATTGGGCGCCACGCGAGTAATCACGGGTGCCCGCCCGCCCGTATCCTCCAGTTGGAGCCCCAGGCGTTGCCGCAGCCGGGCCGCGACCTCCTGGGGATCCAGCCCTGCCGCCTTGAACTTCACCACCCCGCGCCGCAGCCGCAGCACCACATCATCGCCGGCCAGGATCCTGGCCGCGCGTTCGAGGTAATAGCCGACGCTCGGCACCAGCTCATCATCCAGGCCCACGATCACATCCCCCGGCCGGACCCCCGCCGCGTGCGCCGGACTCCCTTCTTCGACCCGGACCACCAGCGCCCCCCCACCCCGTGACGCCCGCACCGACAGCCCCACCCAGCCATAGCGCACCCGCCCAAAGCGGAGGAGGTCATCGACGATCGTGCGCGCCCGGTCGATCGGGATCGCGAAACCGATGCCCGGCCCCCCGCGATGCACCGCCGTGTTGATCCCGATCAAGTCCCCATTGATGTTCACGAGCGGCCCCCCCGAGTTCCCCGGGTTGATCGCCGCGTCCGTTTGAATGAAATCCTCGTAGATGCGCTGCGGCGTCTTCACCGTGCGGTGCAGCGCCGACACCACGCCCGTGGTCACCGTGTGCGCCAGCCCGAAGGGGTTGCCGATCGCGATCACCGTCTCCCCGGGCATGAGATCCTTGGCCGTCCCGATCGACACGGCCGGCACCTGCGCCGTCGTCTGCACCTTGAGCACCGCGAGATCGAACGACGCATCCGCCCCCACGAGCTGCGCCGGCAGCTCGCGCCCGTCCGCGAGCTGCACCACGATCTGCCCCGCCCCCGCCACCACGTGCTCGTTGGTCACCACGAAGCCCCGCGGATCCACAATCACCCCCGACCCGAGCGAGGTCGCGCTCTGATGTGGCTGGTCGAACTGTTCCTCGGGCTCCGGCAGGCCGAAGAGCCCACCGAAGGGGTTCTCGCGCGGCCGCTCCCGGGAGAACACCGCCACCACGGACGGCGCCAGCTTCTCGACCGCCAGCACCACCGGCGTGCGCCGATTGGCATCCCGCACCGTGGACGCCGGCTTGGCCGTCCCCTGCGCCGCCTTGGCATCGGGCGGCGGCGCCGTCGCCGGCGGCGGCGCCGACACCGGCTTGGGAGCGCTGGGCGACGGTGCTGCCACCGCCCGCCCGACTGCGACCCCCGCTGCGAGTCCCACACCCGCCGCCGCCAACCCCACCAGCATCACCAAGGCCATCCGTTCGCGCATGGTCTGCAGAGGGTGAGACCCACGGCAGGGCCTGTCAAGACACCCGGCGAGCCGGAACCAGCCCGCCCCCAACACCGGCGGACCATCCATGCGAAATCCGCCCCGCTCGTCGCCTTGACACCTCTTTCCGTCGAGCTTAGCTTGACCACGCTGATGTAAGCTTGGCCACTACGCTGCGGGGCGCATGGAAAAACGGGACTACTACGAGGTACTCGGCGTCAATCGTGACGCCGACATTACTGCCATCAAGAGCGCATATCGCCGCAAGGCCATGGAGTTCCACCCCGATCGCAACCCCGGCGACAAGAACGCAGAGGAACGCTTCAAGGAGGCCGCGGAGGCGTACGAGATCCTCTCGAACAGCGAGAAACGGGAGCTCTACGATCGATACGGCCACGCCGGGCCGCGCCAGTCCGGCTTCCAGGGCTTCTCGGGCATCGACGAGATCTTCTCGCACTTCGCCGACCTCTTCGGGGGCGACATGTTCGGTGGCTTCGGCCGCCGCCAGGGGCGCGGTCCCGACCTCCAGGCTCGCGTCGAGCTCACCTTCCTCGAATCGATGAAGGGCGCGCGCAAGGAGATCCCCTTCGAGCGGCAGACGCGCTGCGAGCCCTGCCGCGGCACCGGCGCCAAGGACGGCACCGCCCTCGACAGCTGCCGCACTTGCGGCGGACGCGGCCAGGTCGTCCAGTCCATGGGCTTCATGCGCATCGCCTCCCCGTGCCCGAGCTGCCACGGCCAGGGCCGCACCATCCGCGAGCGCTGCCCCGAGTGCAAGGGCAACGGCACGGTGAGCAAGAAGGACAGCGTCACCATCGACATCCCCGCCGGCATCGACGACGGCCGCACCATGCGCGTCTCCGGGCTCGGCGGATCGGGCAACCTCTACATCGAGTTCTCCGTCCAGCCCGACCCCCGCTTCGAGCGCGACGGCGACGACCTCTTGACCGTCGTCCCCATCACCTACACCCAGGCCGTGCTCGGCGCCGAAGTCGCCGTGCCCCTGCCCATGGACGACGGCACCCACAAGCTCACCCTGGCGCCCGGCACCCAGTCGGGCACCGTGTTCACCATGCATCGCCAAGGCTGTCCGCGCCTCGAGCGCAGCGGCCGTGGCGACCTCCACGCCCGCATCCAGGTCGTCATCCCGACCCACCTCACGAGCGAGCAGCGGCAGCTCATCGAACAGCTCGCCACCCTCGAGCACCCGGCCACCCCCCCCGCCGAGCAGCCCGAGGAAGAAGAGAGCGGCGGTTTCTTCCGTCGCCGCAAGAAGCGGAAATAGACCCTCCGCCCCTCGCCCACCGCGTCGGTTCCACTCGCCTTTAGCCAGAGTTGGTGATAAGAGCCAACGCCATGAGCGAGCACGTGATCACCGGCGCCGCCGTCCGGCGCTTCCCCCTGACTGGCAAGCAGCTCATGTCCCTCCTCGGCGTCGTCCCCCTCGGGGCCTACGTCGTCGCGCACCTGTGGACCAACCTCTATGCGATCAACGGGGCCGAGTCCTTCGACAAAGCCCTCGTCGATAGCCGCGCCAACCCGGCCTTCATCTTCCTCGAGATCGTCGGCCTCGGCATCCCGATCCTGATCCACAGCGTCATCGGCCTGCAGATCGTCCGGCGCATGCGGGTGAACAACTCCCGCTACACCTACTTCCGGAACCTCAAGTACCTCCTCCAGCGCCTCTCCGGCGTCGGCGTCCTCCTGTTCATCGGCGCCCACGTCGTCAAAGCGCGCATCCTGCCCTCCTTCGGCACCCCTGGGCACGAGACCTGGGCAGGTATGCACGAAGCCCTCTCCGAGCCGGTCACCTTCACCGTCTATGCCCTCGGCATGCTCGGCATCTCCTATCACCTCGCCAACGGCCTCTGGAGCGCGAGCATCACCCTGGGTCTCACCACCACCCCCCAGGGCATGCGCCGCATGGAGTGGGCCTCCGCCTTCTTCTTCGTCATCCTCCTCTGCATGTCCGGCCTCGCCATCTACGGCTTCCAGCCCACCCTCCTCGGCTAAATTCCCCAGCGTCCAGCGTGTGCGAGGCCCCTGACGATGCAGGGCCCCGCAGCGCGACTCCGCAGGCAAGGACGGCAGCGCCGAACCAGCGACACCCTTCGTCGGCCGAGGACCCGACTATGAAGCGGCCCCCGCGTCAAGCCCACGTTTTGCGGAGTTCCCTCTGACGACCTTTTGCTTCGAGACATAGCTCTCCCTTCGGCTCTCCAGAGCCGCTCAAAAATGGCGGCCGGTCACGGCTACAAGATG
>DATAGU010000099.1:0-4516 GCA_036263495.1 Polyangia bacterium
TCCGCCCCGGCCCGTTCGAGGGCCGCCCGGGCCGCGGCCCGCGCATCCTTGCCGAGCCCGCTGAGGAGCGCCGCCTCTCGCAGGTGCAGCGCCGCCGCCAGCGCCGCATCGCTCGTGCGCCGCGCCACCCTGCCGAGCGCCTGCGCGAGCTGCTCACTGTCGCCGCGACGTGCCGCCAGACGCCAGTGAGCCAGATCGAGCGCCAGGGCCCCTGCCCCACCCTCGGTCCGGGCCTCGCCTCCCGCGCCCTTCCCTTCCGCCGAGCTCTCTGGCGAGCTCTCCGGCAGCGCGGGCACGTCCCCTCCCAACCAGGCGCGCTCCTCGGCGAGGCCCGCCTCGGCCTCGGGGGCCACGAACGGCGCCATCTCCCGCAGCGTCTCCTCGAGCCCGCCGAATTCGCGCCGACGCACCCGCGCGCGCCAGCGGCCATACGCGGCATGCGCCGAAGGGTCGCGGCCGAGCGAGCGGACATACGCCTCCTCCGCTTGCTCCGCCTTTCCCAGGCGATCTTCGAGGATCTCCCCGAGCCGCAGGAGCGTGCGCGCCTGCCCCACAGGGCTCTCGAGCGTCTCGATCGCCGACTCCATCACCTGCACGAGCCCCGCGACGTCCCCGGCCCGCTCCGCCAGCCGCACGAGACCGCGCAACCCGGCCACGTTCCCCGGGGTGCGGGCGAGCAACTCGCGGTAGACCTCGGCCGCCTCGTCCGGCCGGCCGAGCTGGTGCTCGAGCAGGTCGCCGAGCTCGAGCAGCCGCCTCGTCATCCGATCCGACCGGTCGGCCCCTTGGAGGAACGCGACCTCGCGCCGCAGCGCCCCCGCCAGCTCCTCGTAACGCCCGGCCGTCCGGTGCAGCCGCTCCAGCTCCCCGAACACCACCGGCATCGGCGTCGCCGCCGCCACCTCCTCGAGCAGCGCGATCGCCTGGTCGGCAGCGCCCAGGCGACGCTCGAGCAGCGCCGCCCGCTCCAGCTTGGCCTCGGCCGCCCGCTCCACCGCCCCCTGCGTGGCGAGCGCCTCCGCCAGCCGCTCGAGATTGCTCGCCGCGTCGCTCCACCGCCCGGCCACGCGACACAGCTCCACCAGCCGAGCCCGGCTCGCGACATCCTGGCGCAGCGCGCACAGCCGCTCTCCCACCGCCAGCGCCTGGTCCGTCTCCCCCTGGGCGATCCGCAGCTCCAGCAGCTCTTCGAGCAGGTACTCCGCCCGCGGCCCCGTCGCCCCGGCCCCGAGCTCGGCCTCGAGCAGCTGCAGCCGCTCCGGGTGACGACCGGTCCGCGCATACAATGAATCGAGCGCATCGACCGCCGGCCGGTAGCTCGGCGCCACCGTGAGCGCGCGGTGATACGCGGCCATCGCCGCCTCGGCGTCGCCGGCGCGCTCGTACAGCGAACCCGCGGCCGTGAGCGCCGCCGCTCCCCAGGCCGTATCCGCCTCTCCTGAAGGCGTACGGCCGCCGAGCGCCATCTCCGCTTCCTCGGTGCGCAAGGCCGCCAGCGCCCGTGCATCACCGCGGGCGAGCACATGACGCTCGCGCAGCAGGAAGAGCGGCCAGCCCCCATCCGTGGATCCCCCACTGCCTTCGGTCCCCGCCCCCGGGCCCGCGATCTGCGCCTCCACCGCCTCGGCCTCGGCCTCACGGCCGGCCTGGCGCAGCGCCTCGGCTTGCTCGAGCAGCAGCCGGGGACGGAGCACGTCCGGCGCCATCGTCACCCGGGCCGCGAGGAGCTCCGCCACCTCCGTGAACCGGCCCAGTTCCTGCCCGAGCTCACATAGCTCGATGAGGAGGAGCGGCTCCTCAGGCAAGAGGCGGTGCGCCTCCATGAGATAGTCCCAGGCCCGCGCCGGGTCCCCCACCACCTGCGCCTGCCGCTGCCGCAACGCCGCGATCTGCCCGGCGATGCGCTGATCGTGATCCGGCAGCTCCGAGCGCGTCCCGAGCTGCTTCCCGAGGCGCCGCGCCCGTCCCTCCAGCGCCTCGAGCAGCGCCTCGGTACGCCTGTGCCTCTCCGCCAGACGCTCGATCTCGAGCAGGACCGGCTCAGCCTCCCCGTCGAGGGCCAGCGCCTCGCGCAGGACCGCCAGCGCCCGGTCCACGGAAGCCTCCGCCACCTCGCCAGACGGGCTGCCCGCTTCGGCCGCCCCGCCCGCCGCCTCCAACCGCGCCAGGTCGATGAGCAGCGCCTGCCGTCGGCCCACGTCCTCCGTGGCCTCGGCCGTGCGCCGATAGAGGGCCGCCAGGGCCTGCGGATCCCCTTCGCGTTCGCGCGCGAGCACCTTCTCGAGCGCCATCAACGCCCGCAGCGACGTTGGCTTGTGCTCGAGCGCCTGCTCGAAGGCCGCGCGTCCCCCGGCCGCGTCGCCCATCCGATCCGCGAGGATGATCCCCCGATCCACCCACAGATCGGCGCGCTCCCCGTCGTCCCGCGCGAACTTGATCTCGGCGTCGAGCAACTTGATCACGTTCGGCCAGGCCCCGCGGCGCTCGCAGATGTGCTTGAGCGCCCACAGGTTCGGCCGCAACGCAGGATCCGCGACCAGCGCCTTGCCATAACGCTTCGCCGCCGTCGCCTCGTCGCCCGCGGCCTCGATGATCGTGCCGATCTCGTACTCGAGCAGCGCCTGCCGCTCGCGGTCCGTCTCCCGCGCGAGCTCCTTCTCCAGGAGCGCGAGCCGTTCCTGCCCGCCCTCCTTCTCGAACTGCGCGAGCACCTCTCGCCCCGCCAACGCCCGCAGCCCGGAGCCGGACTCGGCCGCGCTCGGGATCGGGATGTTCGGCCGCGGCGGCGGCCGTGGCGGCGGCGCCGCCTCCGGGACAGGAGCGCTCACCGACACCTCCGGCTCCTCGTCCTCCACCTCCACGTCCGCCAGCTCCACCAACTCTTCGGTGACGTCGGCGTCCTCGTCCCCCACCACCACGGTCATGTCAGCATCCTCCTCCTCAGGGTCGGAGGCTTCTGCTGTTTGGATGATTTCCATCTCCTCCGGAGGATCGAGCACCTCCGGAGCGACCGGCAGCGGGGGAGCAAGACCGTCGTTGTCAGGGGGCATGAGAGCGGTAACCTGGTGTGGGCACAACATTATGGGTGGCAGGGAAAAGCACTGTCAACGCATTTCCCTGGCACAAAGCGGGCTTGGGCCTCATGCCCGGGCTCGCTCGGACCTTCGCCGGAAGGGGGCATGCACATCCGCATGGCTGCGTGTTCCCTGCGGCACGGGGCATGAGGGATGCCGGCTCGCAGGCCGGGCATGGTATGTGTCGAGCCAACATGGACCAGCATACCCCGCTCGAACTCGGCGACGCTCCTTTGACCCTCGACACCATCACCCGGGTGGCGCGGCAGCGCATGCCCGTGCAGCTGTCCCTGGCCGCCCGCGAGCGCATCCGCCGCGCCCGCGCCGTGGTCGATGACATCGCCCGGGGCGGTGACGCCGCCCCCGCCGTCTATGGCGTCAACACCGGCTTCGGCTTCCTCGCCGACGTGCGCATCTCGGCCGACGAGATCCGCCTCCTCCAGCGCAACCTCATCCGCTCCCACGCCGCCGGCGTCGGCACGCCCCTCTCCACCGACGTCGTCCGCGCCATGATGCTCCTGCGCGCCGAGGTGCTCGCCATCGGCCACTCCGGCGTGCGCATGGAGATCGCCGAGCTGCTCCTCGCCATGCTCAACCGCGGCGTCCACCCCGTCATCCCCTCCCAGGGATCGGTCGGCGCCTCGGGCGACCTCGCCCCCCTCGCCCACCTCGCCCTCGTGCTCATCGGCGAAGGCAGCGCCGAGGTCGAAGGCCAGATCCTGCCCGGCGAAGAGGCCCTCGCCCGCGCCGGCCTCGCCCCCGTCGAACTCGCCGCCAAGGAAGGCATCTCCTTGGTCAACGGCACCCAGCTCATGACCGGCATGGGCGCCCTGGCCCTGTTCGACGCCGAACAGCTCGCCCTCACCGCCGACCTGAGCGGCGCCCTGTCCCTCGAGGCGCTCAAGGGCACCCCGCGCGCCTTCGACCCCCGCATCCACGCCGTCCGCCCTCACCCCGGCCAGATCACGAGCGCCGCCAACCTCGCCCGCCTCCTCACCGGCAGCGCCATCGTCGAATCGCACCGCGACTGCGGCAAGGTGCAGGACGCCTATTCGCTGCGCTGCATGCCGCAGGTCCACGGCGCCACCCGCGACGCGCTGAATTACGCGCGCAACGTCCTCGAGATAGAGGCGCAGTCGGCGACCGACAACCCGCTGGTCTTCCCGGCCGAGAACGAGATGGTCTCGGGCGGCAATTTCCACGGGCAGCCGGTGGCGCTGGCGCTCGACTTCGCCGGCATCGCCGTCGCCGAGCTCGCCAACATCGCCGAGCGGCGCATCGAGCAGATGGTGAACCCGCATCTGTCATCGGGGTTGCCGGCGTTCCTCAGCCCGAGCTCGGGGCTGAACTCCGGCTACATGATGGCGCAGGTCACCGCGGCCGCGCTGGTGAGCGAGAACAAGATCCTCGCGCATCCGGCCTCGGTGGATTCGATTCCCTCG
>DATAGU010000100.1:0-13542 GCA_036263495.1 Polyangia bacterium
CCTCGGCGCCGGTCACGGTCAAGGCGCGCGTGGTGGTGAACGCCACCGGGCCCTGGAGCGACGAGGTGCGCGCGCTCGTGGGCGAGGCGCCCATCTTGAAGCCCACCAAGGGCGTGCACGTGGTGGTGGACGCGGCGCGGCTGCCGGCGCGGCACGCGGTGGTGATGCTGGCGCGGCGCGACCAGCGGGTGATGTTCGCCATCCCGTGGGGGCAGAACCGGGTCATCATCGGCACGACCGACACGTTCTATGACGGCACGCTCGACCACGTGTGGGCCACGGGCGACGACGTCGATTACCTGCTCGAGACGGCCAATCACTACTTCCCGAGCGCCGACCTGCGGCGTGAGGACGTGCTCTCCACCTGGGCCGGGCTGAGGCCGCTGCTCAAACCCAACTCGGGCGTGGAGTCGGCGTCGGACGTGTCGCGCGAGCACCACCTCATCGAGCGGCCGGGGTTCATCACCATCGCCGGCGGCAAGCTGACGACGTATCGCCGCATGGCCGCGGAGGTGGTGGACCGGGTGGGGGTGCAGCTCGGCCGCGTGCCCATCTCGACCACCGAGAATCGTCCCCTGCCCGGGGCGCAGGGGCTCGAAGGCGAGGTCGGGCTGGAGATGCTCGGCGCCGAGCTGCGCGCGGGCGGGCTCGGCGACGCGGTGGTGGACCACTGGGTCAACACGTACGGCGTGCGGGCGCGCGATCTCGTGCGGCGCATCGCCATCGACCCGGCGGGCACCGCGCCGCTCGATCCGGAGCTGCCCTACTGCATGGCCGAGGTGGACGAGGCGGTGGAGGGCGAGATGGGTCGCACGCTGTGCGACGTGCTCGGCCGCCGCGTGCCGCTGCTCCTGCGCGGGCGGGACCAAGGGCTCGGCGTGGCGTTCGTGGTGGCTGAGCGGATGGCGCGGCTCCTCGGCTGGAGCACCGCGCGCATGCGCGAGGAGCACGACCGCTACGTGGCGCTGGTGGACGAGACGCGGCGGTTCCGGAGGTAGCGGGAGAGGGCGCGTTCATGAGGGACGCTCGTGAATGACCTGCCTTGACCCTGCCGGCATTCCTCTCCCAGACTTATCTCCATGAAGCTTCCTGTGACGCTGGAACGTGACGAGACGGGCATGGTCATCGCAGAGTGCCCTGCGATCCCAGGTTGCATCAGCCAGGGGCATACCGAGGACGAAGCACTCGCCAACATTCGCGAGGCCATCATCGGTTGCCTCGAAGTGCGCGCCGCCGAAGGCTTGCCGCTGACAGTGCGGACGGTCGAAGTCGAAGTCGCACTGTCCTAAGGCAGATGGCAGAGCTGCCGATCGTCTCGGCCCGGGAGGCGCGCCGCGCGTTTGAACACTACGGCTGGGTCTTCCGACGCCAGCATGGCAGCCACATGATCCTGACCAAAGAGGGCAGCCTGGTGTCGCTCTCCATCCCAGATCATCGCGAACTCGCGCCAGGCACCTTACGCAAGCTCATCCGCCTGGCTGGACTCAGCGTAGAAGAGTTCGTCGCCGCGCTGTAGATCCACGGCGCTCCGCCAAGCTGGAAGCCTAGCGTTACTATCGCTAGCGCAGCTCGGGGGGTAGGAGCTGGAGGGGCTGGCGCAGCGCCGTCTCCTTCTTCGGCCCGCTCGGGTTCACCAGGGTGTGCTTGACGGGCGGCGCGGTCACCGCCGAGAGCGAGTCGCGCGGCGGCGCGAGCCGATCGATCGCGGCCAGGAGGTGCTCGCGATCCTTGGCCTCCCACACCGCGCCGGCGGGCCCCGTCACGAAGGCCCGCAGCTCAGGCGCGAGCGCCACCCGCCATTCGTCCTCCGGCTCCACTTGAGGAGCGAGCCGCCGCCGCATCGCCAGCGCCACGACGTGCGCCGCATGGGCGCCGTATTGCTCCTGGAGCGGCGAGTACGTCGGGTTCATGATGAGGTGCTCCTCCCCGACGTGGAGCGCGCCCAGGCTGTGCCCCCACTCGTGCAGGAAGATCACCTCCTCCTTGTGGTGCTTGCGCGCTTCGAGCAGCTCCTCGAGCTTCTCCGGCAGCGCGGCCGCGAATTGCCGGCGGAGCGACTCGGCCTCCATGAGCTCGTGCAGGCTGCGCAGGATCATGTGCCGTCCGAGCGGACGCGCGATGCCGAACTCATGGATCGAGGTCTGCGCGTGCGGCAGCGCCGAGGCGAGGCCCACCACCCAGTCCACGTCCTCCCCGGGGTCGTGCTGCTCGAGCTCGGCCAGGAGCGCCTCGACGTCGTCTTCGTTCGCCTTGGGCACCCAGCTGTGCATCTCCTCGATCTCGAAGACCACCCCGGGCCACGGGCCCACGCGGTCGTTGAGCCGGTCGACGAGGCGGCGGAAGTGATCCTCCCAGGCGACGTTCTGCCCGACGTAGTCGTCCGTGGCATAGACGCGCAGCGTGACCGTCTGCGGCGGGACCCGGGACCGCAGCGTCTTGTCGTCGGGAGCGGGCTCGATGACGATGCGCGCCGGGGCGGCCGTGCGCGGGTCCGCCACCCGGTACGCCTGCCCCGCGCCGGGGTAGAAGCCAGGGCTGTAATAGGAGCTGCCGTAGTAGCCGGGGTAATACCCGCGGTTGTAGAAGCCGCTCCCGAGGTAGCGACCGCCGAGGCCACGGCCATAGAAACCGCTGCCGTAGTAGCCGGAGTAGTAATCGCTGCTGTAGTAGCCGCTGCCGTAATAGCTACTGCCGTAGGAGCCGGGGTAATACCCGCTGCCATAGTAGCTACTCCCGTAATAGCCGGTGCCGTAGTAGCCGCCATTGGAGAGCGGGGTCCCGTAAAAGCCACCGACTTGCGCGAGGGCGAGGGATCGAAGAGCCAACAGGACCACGAGGGCGAGTCCGAGACGGCGCATGGCGGGATTATATCCATGCGCGGCCCCGTCTGTCGCCAGGCATGGAGTGTTTAGAACCGATATCGCTCGCCTTGCTGCGGAATGAGGACGGGGAGGCCGACGGCGCGCAGCGCCTCGAGCTCGGCCACCACCTGGTCGTATTCGAGCGCCTTGATGTGGAGGGCCACGACGGTGCAGCCGCGCAGCCGCGGCGCGAGGCGGCCGGCGAGCGCGCGCGCCTCGGCCTCGCTCATGCGCGACGCCTCGGGCGCCCCCGGCACGCCAGCGAGCTTGGCCAACTCGACGAGCAGCGACCGCGGCGTGAGGTGCCCGGTGGCCGCGGCCAGGGACTCCTTGGCGCCGGGAAACGACACCTCGATGGCCACGGCGCGCAGGCGCCCCCGGGCCAGGTGAGGACGGGCGAGCGCCCACACCGCCTCGCTCGCGCTGGTGTCGCCGAGGTGGAGGTAGGCATCCTCGCCCACGGTGACGAGGAAGCCGGCGCTGTCCACCGGGTGCCGGAGGGGCGCGAGCTGGACGCGGAAGGGGCCAATCTCGCGCTGTGCCCCCGGGGCGAGCGGGGCCAGGCGCAGCGTCGGGTTCCCGGGCGGGATGCCCGTGAAATCGGCCCATAACGGCGGCCGCAGCGCGATCGTGCGCACGGCCTCGAGGGTGCCCGGCAGGCCGACGATCTCGAGCGGAGGCCGCCCTTCGTTCGCCAGGGACAGATCGAGCGTGGTCTTGATGACGAAGCCCGCCAGGTGGTCGAGGTGCGCGTGGGTGAGGAGCAGCGCGCGCACGGGCCGCAGCACCTCGAGCGCGGCCTTCATGCGTGTGGACCAGCTGGCATCGGGGGCGAGCCGGCCGTCGCGTTCGAGCATGCGCACGATGCCGGGCACGACCGAGCCACCATCGATCATGAGGGGCGCCGCGACCTCGCCGGCCCGGCCGAGGAGGTAGCAGCTCAGATTGGTGTCGTCATCGCCGCCAAGGACGCCGAGCGCGCGCAGCTCGAACACCGGCGGCCTCGGGGATGGAGGGGATAAAGCCGCTGCGGCAGGCGTCTCGGCCTGCGCGCCGCGAACGCTGGAGAGAAAGAGCAGCGCGAGCAGCGGCCCGCGCAGGGCTCGGGACCTCTGAGATACCCAGCAGGATGTCATCGCAACCTCCGGTCTTTCGTCAGGCGACCCCAACTGGTGGAGACAGGTGGCGCCGCGGCCGTCCCAGGGTTCCCCGGGGGCCCCCTCGGACGGCGCCTCAAGGCGGTAGGACCTCGTATGGTACTACTGTGCGCGCAACCGCGCTGCCCAGGAGTCCCCCATGCGCCTTGGCCTCATCACCGGTTACTCCGGCTCCCACATGGCCCTCGATCTCGATCTCATCCTCGAGGCCGAGCGGCTCGGCTTCGACTCGGTCTGGACCGCCGAGGCCTACGGCTCGGACGCGATCACGCCGCTCGCCTGGATCGGCGCCCGCACGAGCCGCATCCGCCTCGCCACCGGGATCATGCAGCTCCCCGCCCGTTCGCCCGCCATGACCGCCATGACCGCCATGACGCTCGACGCCCTGTCGGGGGGCCGCTTCATCCTCGGCCTCGGCACCTCGGGACCGCAGGTGGTCGAAGGCTGGCACGGCGTCCCCTTCGACAAGCCGCTCACCTGGATGCGCGAGTACGTGAGCATCGTGCGCACCATCTGGGCGCGCGAGAAGCCGCTCGAGTTCGACGGGACCCGCTACCAGATCCCCTACCGGGGCCCGGGCTCGACCGGCCTCGGCAAGCCGCTCAAGAGCATCCTCCACGGACGCAAGGACATCCCCATCTACATCGGCGCCATGGCCCCCAAGAGCCAGGCGCAGAGCGCCGAGATCGCCGACGGCATCATCCTCACCTTCCTGCACCCCGAGCGCTTCGATCTCCTCCGCCCCCACCTCGAAGAGGGGTTTGCCAAGGCCGGCGGGGGCAAGAGCCTGGCCCAGTTCGACGTGGCGCCCATGGTGGGCGTGGTCGTGGGTAACGACCTCGACGCCTGCCGCGGACCCATCAAGATGAACCTGGCCCTCTACATCGGCGGCATGGGCGCGCGCGACAAGAATTTCTACAACGACTACGCGCGCCGCGTGGGCTTCGAGGAGGCGGCCATCAAGATCCAGGATCTCTACCTGGCGGGCCGGCGCGCCGAGGCCATCGCCGCCGTGCCCGACGCCCTCGTGGACGCCATGTCCCTCGTCGGTCCTCCCGAGCGCATCCGGGAGCGCTTCCAGGCATGGAAGTCGTGCGGCATCGGCACCATGCTGGTGGGCACGGCGCAGAAGGAGGCGGTGCGCCTCCTCGCGGAGCTGGCACAGTCGTGAGCTCTCGTCGCTCCCCGGCCCCCGAGATCCCGCCGGCCCCGAGAACGATCGGCTACTACGACGACAGCCAGGGGGCGGGCGGTACGACGCGCTACCTCCTCGAGCTGCTCGAAGGCCTCGACCGCCGCGAGTTCCGGCCCGTGTTCCTGGCCCCCGTCTGGCGGCCCTGGCAACGCGCCATGCTCGAACGCGGGGTCGACGTGGTGACCCCCGAGGGGCACATCGCCGCGGGCACGGGGGCGCCGGACACGCTGCCACCCACCCCGCGATCATCCTCCTTCTTGGCCTCGCCCGGGGCCGCGCCCGGCCCGGCCGCCCCTCGTCGCCGCCTCCCCGTCCCCAAGTCCGTGGCCTGGACCGCCGGCCACCTGCGCGAGCTTGGCGCCCTGGTCAGGCTCTTTCGCAGCACGCCGCTCGATCTCCTGCACTCGAACAACGCGGGCGCCGAGATCGCGCCCGTGGCCGCGCGCCTGGCGGGTGTGCCGCGCGTCCTCGCCACCTGGCACGTGCACTCGGACTACGACCTCGACCTCGTTCACCAGGGCCTCCATTACCGACTGCTCGAGATCGCCTGCATGCGCTCGCTCGACCGCGCCATCGCCGTCAGCCAGGCCACCAAGCGCGACTGGATCGAGCGCTGTCACCTCGGGGCGGACTACGCGCCGCGGGTGGCGGTGATCCACAACGGCGTGGTGATGGGCCGCCTCGCCCGCCGCCGCTCACGCGCCGAGGCCCGCGCCGCCCTGCGCCTGCCACCGGACGCCCTGGTCCTCGGCGGCGTGGGCAAGCTGGCGCCGATCAAGGGCTTCGACGTGCTCCTCCGGGCCTTGCCCGCCGTCTTCGAGCGCGCCCCCGCGCTGCACGTGGTGCTGGCCGGCGCCGGACCGCAGCGCGAAGAGCTGCTCGAGCTCGCCCGCGCCGGCGGCTTCGCCGACCGGCTGCACCTCGTCGGCTTCGTCGCCGAGGTGCGCGAGGTGCTGGAGGCGATCGACATCTACGTGCAGCCGTCGCGCCGCGAGGCCCATCCCCTGGCGCTGCTCGAGGCCGGCGCGCTCGGGCTCCCCACCGTCGCCTCGACCGCGGGCGGCATGCCCGAGACCCTCATCGACGGCCAGACCGGCCTCCTGGCCCCGGTGGAGGACGTGGAGGCGCTCGCCCGCGCGCTCATCACCCTGGTGAGCGACGCGGCCCTGCGCGAGCGGCTCGGCCAGGCGGCGCGGGCGCGGGTGTCCACCGAGTTCTCGCACGAGCGGATGGTGGCCCGCACCGTGGCGCTCTATCGCGAGATGCTGATGGCCCCCGCCCATGGACTCCGGGGGCTCCGGAGGTGGGCATGACCCCGGAGACCCAGGAGACGAGCGGCACGCGAGCGGCGGGGGCGCCCACCGTGAGCGTCATCATCCCCGCCTACAACGCCGCCGGCTTCGTCTCCCGCGCCATCGAGAGCGCGCTCGCGCAGACCCACCCGCCCCTCGAGATCCTGGTGATCGACGACGGCTCGAAGGACGCCACGAGCGAGGTGGTGGCACGGTTCGCACCGCCCGTGCGCCTCCTCCGGCAACCCAACGGCGGGCCCGCGGCGGCGCGCAACCACGGCGCCCGCGAGGCGCGCGGCGAGTGGCTCGCCTTCCTCGACGCCGACGACCGCTGGCTGCCCGGGAAGCTCGCAGGTCAGCTCGCCCGCGCCACCGACCCCGGCGTCGCGCTCGTGTACTCGCGCCTGCCCGTGGACCCGGCCCCGAATCACGGCGGGCGCGTCATCCCCCCCGTCGCCGACTTCGCCACCTTGTGGCGGCGCAACTACCTCATCACCTCGGCGGTCATGGTGCGCCTCGCCGTGTTCGAGCGGCACGGCGGCTTCGACGAGGACCGCGCCCTCATCGGCGTCGAGGACTACAACCTGTGGCTGCGCCTGGCGGCGTCCGGCGAACGCATGGTGCTGTGCCCCGAGGAGCACGTCATCTACTCGCCCGCGCCCGGCAGCCTGACCCGCCAGGTGGAGCGCTTCCTCGGCGCGGAGCTGACCAACCTCGCCCGCCTGGCCGAACGGCTCCACATCGACGCGCGCACCGTCGCCGACAAGCGGCAGCGGCTCTATCTCGAGTACGGTCGCGAGCTGTTCTGGGTGCGCGACCTCGGCGCCGCGCGGCGCTGCTTTGCCCGGACGCTCGCCGAGCGGCCCGCGGCCCAGCCGCTCGCCTGGTGGATGGCCACCTTCCTCCCCGGCCAGGTGATCGATCTGCGGCGCCGCTGGCGCGGGCGCGGCGGCGGCACCGGCTAACCCCCTCCGTTCGCCCTGGCCTTCATCCAATCGAGGGCCCCTCCTCACTCTGTCCGAGGCCGCGACCGAAGGCGCCTGCACCCTTACATACGGGCGCCAAGATTTCATCCGCTCGCCGCAGAACAGCTCTTCTCGACCGAGAGAACAGCATGTTAGCGTTCAAGCCATGAGCATGCCCCGCCTGCTGAAGAGTGCCTCCGTCTTCATCCTCCTCACCGGCCTCCTCACCGGATGCCCACGAGCGCACCAGCCCGAACTTCGGGTGACACCCACCAGCGCCACCGTCGGCACGGGCATGACCGCCCGCTTCGCGGTCGAGTACATCGACGATCGCGGCCTCGCCTCACCGGCCAGCGGCGCCCAGTGGACCCTCAGCGACGACACCATCGCCAGGCTCTCCGTCCGCGAAGACGGCGGCGCGGTGGCCACCGGCACCCGGGTCGGCAACGCCACCCTCACCGTCAACTATCGCAACCTGAGCGCCACCGCGGCGCTCACCGTACGCTCGGGCTTCGCGCTCACCCGGCTCGAGATCGCCCCGGCGGCCCCCTCCGTGGCCGCCGGCCTGACCCGCCAGCTCACCGCCACCGGCATCTTCAGCGACAACACCACCGCGCCGTTCACCAACCAGGTCGACTGGACCTCCTCCGACCCCCAGGTGCTCACCGTCGACAACCTCGCGAACAAGGGCCGCGTGACCGGCGTCGCCAAGGGCACCGCCGTCGTCACCGCCACCTCGGGCAGCGTCACCGCCCAGGTCACCTTCACCGTCACCGACGCCGACCTCGTCTCCATCGCCGTCACGCCCACCAACCCCTCGGTGGCGGCCGGCACCGCCCAGCAGTTCACCGCCACCGGCACCTTCACGGACAACAGCACCCAGGACATCACCACCCAGGTCACCTGGACCTCGGCCAAGACCAACGTCGCCACGGTCAGCAACGACCCCGGCTCGCAGGGCCTGGCCACCGGCGTCGTCGCCGGTAACACCACCATCACCGCGACCCTGGGCAGCGTGAGCGGCTCCACCACGCTCACCGTCTCCTCCGCCCAGCTCCGGTCCATCGCCGTCACCCCGACCAACCCCTCGCTGGCCCGCGGCACCAACCGGCAATTCACCGCCACCGGCACCTTCAGCAACAACACCACCCAGAACCTCACCGCGCAGGTCACCTGGTCCTCGAGCGACACCAACGTCGCCACCGTCAGCAACACCGCCGGATCGCGCGGCCTGGCGAGCGCCCTCAACGTCGGCGCCGCCACCCTCACCGCCACCCTGGGCAGCGTGAGCGGCTCCACCACGCTCGACGTCACCGCCGCCCAGCTCGTCGCCATCAGCGTCACGCCGACCAACCCCTCGCTGGCGCGTGGCACCACGGGGCAGCTCACCGCCACCGGCATCTACACGGACACCACGACGCAGGACCTCACCACCCAGGTCGTCTGGACCTCGAGCGACGGCACCCTGGCCACGGTCAGCAACGCCCCCGGCACCCAGGGCCTCGCCACCGCCCTCAACACGGGCAACGTCACCGTCAGCGCCAGCCAGGGCAACGTGACGGGCACCGTCACCCTCGCCGTCACCGCCGCCCAGGTCGTCTCCATCGCCGTCACCCCCGTCAACCCATCGCTCGCGCGCGGCACCACCCTGCAGCTCACCGCCACCGGCACCTTCACCGACAACACCACCCAGGATCTCACCACCCAGGTCACCTGGTCCTCGGCCGACGCCAACATCGCCGCGGTCAGTAACGCCGATGGTTCCCAGGGCCTGGCCACGGCCGTCAATCAGGGCACGGCCACCATCACCGCCGCCCTCGGGACCATCACCAGCTCCACCGGTCTGACGGTGACCCCCGCCGTGCTGGTCGCCATCGGCATCACACCGATGAACCCCTCGCTGCCGCTCGGCACCACCCGGCAGCTCAGGGCCACCGGCACCTACACCGACAGCTCCACCCAGGACCTCACCACCCAGGTGGCCTGGGCCTCGAGCGATACCAACGTCGCCACGGTCAGCAGCGCCGCCGGTTCCGAGGGCCTGGCCACCTCGGTCAGCCTCGGCAGAGCCACCATCACCGCGGCCATGGGCACCATCACCGGCTCCACCGCTCTGATGGTGACCCCGGCCGAGCTCGTCTCCATCGCCGTCACCCCCATCAATCCATCGGTGCCGCGCGGCCTCACCCAGCAGCTCAGGGCCACCGGTACCTACACCGACAACACCACCCAGGACATCACCACCCAGGTCACCTGGACCTCGAGCGCCACCAACATCGCCACGGTCAGCAGCGCCGCCGGCTCCCAGGGTCTGGCCACCGCCGTCAACCTCGGCACGGCCACCCTCACCGCCGCCATGAACGGCATCACCGGCTCCACCGACCTGCAGGTGACCGCCGCCCTCCTCGTCTCGCTGGCCATCACGCCGCCGAACCCCGCGTTCGCGCTCGGCACCACCGACCAGCTCATGGCCACCGGCACCTACACCGACAACACCACCCAGGATCTCACCACCCAGGTCACCTGGTCCTCGAGCGATGGCACCATCGCCTCGATCAGCAACGCCCCCGGCTCCGAAGGAGAGGTCAGCGCCAACAGCCCCGGCAACGTCGTCATCACCGCCGCCCTGGGCAGCATCACCACCACCGCCCCGCTGATGGTGACCAACGCGCGGCTGGTGTCCATCGAGATCTCGCCGCCCAATGTCTCCCTGGCCGCCGGCCTCACCCAGCAGTTCGTCGCCACCGGCATCTACACCGACAACAGCACCCAGAACCTCACCGCCCAGGTCACCTGGGCCTCGAGCAACACCACCGTCGCCTCGATCAGCAACGCCATGGGTTCCCGCGGCCAGGCCCGCGCCCTCGCCGCCGGCACCACCAGCATCACCGCCACCTTCAGCGGCGTGAGCGGCACCGCCACCCTCGACGTCACCGCGGCCCAGCTGGTCTCGCTCGCCATCACCCCCGCCAACGCCTCGGCGCCACGCGGGCTCACCCGGCAGCTCACCGCCACCGGCACCTTCACCGACAACAGCACCCAGGACCTCACCGCCCAGGTCGCCTGGTCCTCGAGCGACCCCAGCCTCGCCGCCGTCAGTAACGTCGCCGGCTCCCAGGGCCTGATCAGCGCCCTCAACCTCGGCACCGTCACCATCACCGCCGCCATGGGGAGCGTGAGCACCACAACGGACTTCACCGTCACCCCCGCGCGGCTGGTCTCCATCGCCGTCACGCCGCCGACTCCCTCGGTGGCGCGGGGGCGCACCCAGCAGTTCGCCGCCACCGGCACCTACACCGACAACACCACCCAGGACATCACCGTCCAGGTCCTGTGGGCTTCGAGCAACGCCACCGTCGCCGCGGTCAGCAACGCCTCCGGTAGCGAGGGCCGGGCCACCGCCCTCGCGCTCGGTACGGCGACCATCACCGCCGCTCTGAACGGCATCATGGGATCCACCGATCTGACGGTGACCGCTGCGGAGCTCGTCTCCATCGCCATCACGCCGCCCACCCCCTCGGTCCCACTCGGCACGACCCAGCAGCTCACCGCCACCGGCACCTACACCGACAACACCACCCTGGACCTCACCACCCAGGTCCTGTGGGCTTCGAGCGATCCCACGATCGCCACGGTCGACAACGCGACGGGCGCCCAGGGCCTGGCCACCCCGGCCCGCACGGGCACCACCACCGTCACCGCCACCATGGGCAGCGTGATCGGCAGCACCCTGCTCACCGTCACCGCGCCGCGGGTCGTATCGATCGTCGTGACGCCGGCCAACCCCTCGGTGGTGGACGGCCTCACGCAACAGTTCACCGCCACCGGCACCTTCACGGACAACAGCGTCCAGAACATCACCACCCAGGTCAACTGGGCCTCGAGCGACAGCAGCGTCGCCACGATCAGCAACACCGCCGGCTCCCAGGGCGTGGCCACGGGCGTCAACCCCGGCACCACCACGATCACCGCCGTCCTCTCGGGCGTCACCGGCATGGCGACGCTCACGGTCACGCCGGCCCAGCCCACCTCGCTCATGATCACGCCGGCCTCGCCGACCCTCGACATCAACGCGCGGGTGCAGCTCACCGCCCTGCTCGTCTACACCGATGGCACCACCCAGAACGTCACGCCCTCCGCGACCTGGGCCACCTCGAGCAGCGCCAACGTGACCGTCGACACCGCGGGCGTGGCCACCGGCGTCGCCACGGGCAGCGCCACCATCATGGCCACCTCCAACGGCTTCACGGGGATGACCACCGTGACCGTCAGCAGCACGGCCTGCCACGTGACCGTCAACGAAGTGCAGGTCGCCGGCGCCACCGCCTCCGATGAATTCGTCGAGATCTACAACGGCTGCGCCACCAGCATCGATCTCAGCGGCGGGCGCCTCGTGTACCGCTCGGCCGCCAACACCAATCCCGCGAGCGGATCCGACAGCACGACCCTGTTCACCTTCGCCGCGGGGACCAGCATCGCCTCGGGGAGCTTCCGCCTCTACGTGGGGATGGGTTACACGGGCAGCGGCGTGCCCGATGGCGCCCCCTTCGGGACCAACACCGGCGCCCTCGCCGGCGCCGCCGGCGCCGTCGCGCTCCGCAACGCGTCGGGCACCATCGTGGATTCAGTCGCCTACGGCACGGTCTCGGCCGGCCACGCCTTCCTCGAAGGGACCTCGGCCCCCACGCCGCCCGCGCGCAGCTCCATCGTCCGGACTCCGAACGGCAGGGACACCAACAACAACGCGGCCGACTTCACCGTCACCAGCACCCCCACGCCGCGCAGCTAATCCCGCCCCCCGCCGCGCGCCCGTGCTACAGCACGCGGCGCGCGGCGAAGTACCGCTCGGTGTCGTAGTAGCGCTTCACGTCCACGAGCTGCAGGCTCCGCACCGCCTCCTCGAGCGGCACGAGCGAGATGTCACAGGCCGGCGCCACCCCGCGCGCCGACACCATCTGCCCGAACGCCCCGCGCGCCACCGCCTCCGCCGCCGCCGTCCCGTAGAGCATGCCCATGATGCGGTCGACCGGCGACGGCGGACCGCCGCGCTGCGGATGGCCGAGCGAGACCGCGCGCGCTTCGAAGTGGCCGTGGAGCCGGATCTGGTTCGCCAGCCAGTCGCCGATGCCGCCGAGCCGCGCGTGGCCGAAGGCATCCACCTTCTTGTCCAGCGTCATCTCGTGCCCCCCCACCGGCACCGCCCCCTCGGAGATGACCACGATGGCGTAGCGCGGCTGGCGCCGATCGCGCCGCCCGAGCGTCAGCCGCTCCTCGAGGAGCCGCAGCACCCGCTCCATCTCGAACGAATGCTCCGGGATGAGGATCATCTGCGCCCCGCCCGCGACCCCCGACCACAGCGCCAGGTGCCCAGCGTGTCGCCCCATCACCTCCACCACCTGCACCCAGTGATGCGAGCCCGCGGGCGTGCGCGAGCGCTCGATGATCTCGGCGCACACCCGGAGCGAGGTGTCGAACCCGAGCGTGTAGTCCGTACCGCCGAGGTCCTTGTCGATGGTCTTGGGGATGCCCACCACCTTGAGCCCCATCCCGCCGAGTCGCGCCGCCGCGCCGAGCGTGTCCTCGCCCCCGAGCGCCACCACCGCCTCGAGGCCGAGCTTGTCCACGTTGGCCAGGAGCTCGGCCGAGCGATCCACGTGCCGGGTATGGCCCGGGAGCTTGCTGTTGAAGGGGTTGGTGCGCGACGAGCCGAGGTGCGTACCGCCGTCCCGGTCCCAGGTGCGGACCGTGGGCTCGTCGAGCGGCCAGACCTCGTCCGCGCTGTCGAGCAGGCCATCCCAGCCGTCGTGCAGGCCGGTCACCGAGATGCCGAGCTCGGCGGCGCGATAGACCAGCGCCTTGATCGCCGGGTTGAGCCCCGGGGCGTCCCCTCCGCCCGTCAGCACACCGATGCGCCGCACCGTCATGGCCGTCCCCTCGTACCGTTCATGCCCATCACGCGCCGCTCCTGGTCATCCCTGTGGAGCGGACGGTAAAGCCGATGAAGCCGGCTTCAAGCGATCCTGCGGGGTCTTGGGTGGCGCGTAGGGGCGTCTTGGGTGGTGCGCAGGGGGT
>DATAGU010000101.1:0-37400 GCA_036263495.1 Polyangia bacterium
GTCGAATCCTCCAGCGCCCGGACCGAGCCGATAGCAGCGCACGTACTCCTCGCGCTCCTGCACGCAGAGCCGGTGGTTCAGCACGGGCGTCGAACTCGGGCGGCTCCTGGGCCTGAACGACCGGGATCACGGCTTCGCTCCCGGCGCATTCGCCTTCCTGGCCTGCTCGACGAAGTAGTCCCAGCGAACCCAGAACGGGTCGATGTCGGGCAGACCGGCATCCCGAAGCTGTTTGTCGGCCGCCTCGATCTCCGCGAGCGAGGGCTTCTCGGCGCTCAGGACGTCGGTGGCGGCACGCACAGCGCGTTCGCCCTCGAGCGAGCGCGGCTCCTTCAGATCGAAGGCCTCGCTGACCAGCCAGTTGCCGACTTCGCCCAGACGAACGTACTCGCGCTTGCGGAGCTCGACCTTCTGGGCTTCGAGGTCGAGATCGAACCAAGCGTCCTTGTCGGCATCGAACAAGGGCTCCATGGATGCGAGGACCAGCGGCGAGTGCGTCGCAGCGATGAGCTGGACCGACGCGCCCGCATCGTCCGTGAGCGTTTGCACGGCCTTGAGGAGCGCGGGCACAACGGCTCGCTGCCAGCGGGGATGGAGGTGGGCTTCGATCTCGTCGAACAGCATGACGATGCGCGACGACGGCTGTTGACCGAGCTGTTTCGAGGCGATGAGGTGCTCGCGCCAAGCCCACGAGAGCATGTACGAGAGGGCGGCGATGCGGCGGACACCGAGTGACGCGTAGAGGATCGGCACGTCCTGCCCGTAGCCCATGCGCACCGTGGGGATGTCGCGCGCGTCGTTGACCGACAACCGCGCGAACGTGTCGCCGGGCTTGAGGGTGTCGTCGCCCGACGTCGGCGCGAGGAGCGCGAGCACGGCCGCCATGCGCTTCGCGTCGTCCTTGCCCTCGCGAATCCACGAGGCCCAGTCGGCGACGAGTCCGTTGCTGGCCTTCGTCGTCTTGCCATCGACGAGGACCGGCAGGCCGTCCCAGACCTCCTTGGAGCTGAAGACGTAGGCGGGTAGCCGCTCCTGGACGTCGATGTTGCCCTTCTTCTTCCAGTAGTTCCGCGCCGGGTCCCACACGGCGAAGCCGCCATCGGCAAGGGCGTAGATCACGAGCCCGGGATTCCAGGGGCGCCCAGCCTTGCCGAGCCACGACTGGTCTGCGGGCACGTAGGAGCTCTCGTACTCGACGCGGCCCGACTGGCTCTCGACGCTGAACTTGATCGTGGCTTTCTGGGTGACATCAATCGGGCGCGCTGCGTAGCCGGAGGTGAGGTTCTCGTTGAGGTCCTGTGGCCACTTGCGCGTGAGGGCCCACCACGCGACGTCGAGCAGGAAGCTCTTACCGAGGCCGTTGTCGCCCGTGATGAGGTTCAGCCGAGGCGCGAACTCCAACCTCATCTCGGCCGCGGGGCCGACGTTCTGGAGTTGGAGTGAATCCAGCATGGGCTTGGTCTTTCTTGGTCTTCTTGGCTGCGCCGCTCGGAGGATAGGAAGAATAAATTGCCGATCGCAAGCCCCTTCCGAGTAGGTACGATATTTCGCGACGCGGTGCGCGACGCGCGCCGAAGCGGGCCGGTCGCAGCGCTAGAGCAGATACGATCGAGCCCGGATCACTCCGCTGGCGTGGGGATATCCTCGGCTCCCGACTGCAAGGAGGGGGACAGGGTGCCGCTTCTTTCTGTGGCGATGGGGAGGGTGAAGAAGAAGGTGCTGCCCTTGCCCACCTCGCTTTCTACCCAGATCGTCCCCCCATGGGCCTCAACGATCCCTTTGGCGATGGCGAGGCCCAGGCCCCATCCCCGCCGTGCCGACTCCTTCGCCTGCCAGAATCGGTCGAAGATGCGGGACCTCTCTTCGGGAGCGATGCCCGGACCCTGATCCGTTATGGCGAAGAGCACCTTGTCCAGATGCCGCTCTGTCCGGAGCGTGATCCTGGCGTCCTTGGGACTGAACTTGATGGCGTTCCCCACGAGGTTGGAGAAGACCTGGAGGATGCGCTCACGATCGCACAGCACGTCCACACCCGTTACGGAATCAGCCTCGGCACAAAGGTCGACCTGCTTTTCCTTGGAGACGGGCTCCAGCAGCTCCAGCACGTCGGAGACCAGAGAGGTGGCCGCGTGCGGATGTAGATCCACCGGGAGGCGACCGAGCTGGATGCGTTCGGCGTCGAGGAGGTCTCCCAGGAGGCGATCCATGCTGGAGGCTGCGCCGTAGATCGAAGCGGCGATCTTTTGTGTCTTCGTGGCGGATTCTCCCGTCAACGTCATCTTCCGCAGGCGCTCGGCGCCCATCAGGATCGAGCTCAAGGGATTCTTCAGATCGTGAGACACGACGGCCAGAAGCTCATCACGCGCTTGAGTCGCCTTTCGAGCCTCCTCATAGAGGCGCGTGTTGTCGACTGCGAGCGCCGCCCGGCTGGCGACGTCCTCGACCAAGCGAAGATCGGCCGCCCCAAAGCGGCGCCTGGACTCCGACGACACGAGAGTGATGACAGCGAGGATCCGGCCGCGTGCCTGGAGAGGAACAATCATGTAAGAGACCGCCCCCAGCGCTCGGAGGATCTCCGGATGCTCGGCCGTGAGCGGTTCGGCGACCCATCGTGTATCGAAGACATCCGGGTACAGCTCCGACGTTCCCGAGCGAAGGACACGGGCGACACCGCACCCTTGGTCAGGATGGAACGGGTAGCGGTGTGCAAGCTGCCGAGCCCATTCTTCCTTTGTGGGATCCGCGTGAGCTGCCGCTAGCAGACGGACGCCGCCGCCATCTTGCTCACTGACCGTATCGACGATGCACCAGTCGGCCAGCTGCGGCACGACGAGGCGCGCCAGCGCTGCAAGAGTCTTCCGGTGTTCGAGGGGCTCCGCCAACACGGAGGACACCCGGGCCAGGAAGCACTGGGTCTGCTCGGCGCGCTTGAGATCGGTGATGTCGATCGAAATGCCGTGGATCTCAGGGGAAATGTCCGCGGCCACTCGTTCGGTGCTCACGCCTGTGTGAAACCACAGCACCCGGCCATCCGCCGCGAGAAGGCGATGGTTGCATACTTGATCGGTGCCCTCGGCGGCTGCCGTGCGGCAGGTCGCCAAGAAGAGCGCTTGATCCTCAGGGTGGAGATGCCGATGCCAGAGATCGGATCCCGAGAATCGCCCGGGGGCATATCCCAAGACGTCTCCAGCCTGTCGGCTTACAAAGTGCAGCTCGAGCGTTTCAGCGTTTGCGGACCAGGCGATGGCATGATCGATCCCTTCGACGAGCTTCCGGTAACGCTTGTCACTCGCAAAACGCAGCTCCGCCAGGCGCAACTCGTACTCTCTGCGCTCGGTCTCCCGCAAGAGCTGCGCCTGTCGTTCGATCTCTTGGCGCTGCCGAAATAGGTCGACCAATACGGCGACCTTGGCGCGCACGGCATGCGGATCCAACGGCTTGATGAGGTAGTCGACCGCGCCGACGGAGTATGCCTTGTAGATCTGCCCCATCTCGGTCGCTACCGCAGTGAGAAAGAGGATGGGAATACGGCGGGTCCGCTCGCGCTGCTTCAGGTACTTGGCTACCTCAAAGCCGCTCATCCCGGGCATCACGACATCGAGCAGGATGACGGCGAAGTCTTCGCCAAGGACCAGGGCCAGGGCCTCCTCGCCGGAGGTCGCCGTCACCAGGCGGTAGTCAGGAGAGGAAAGGATAGCCTTCAATGCGACGAGGTTCTCTGGATGATCGTCGACGAGGAGGATGCTCACCGGCGAGGTGTGATGGCTTGCCGTCACGGCACGAGCCCCTCGGGCCTAACGAATGGGGCCTTGCGGCCGCTGTGGGTGGATCGGTCGTATCGCGTAGAGACGTATCCCTTCAATTTCATCGCACGTTTCGCGAAGATAATATCGATCGCTCCGAGGGCAATACGTGCGACCCTGAAAGAAGGGACCCAACTGCAGCCGGAAGGAGGGGGTGAAAGGGCCCATCGATCCCCCGTCCCATGACTCACTGAGCTTGACGTTCGCCTCGTTAGTGTTCACGAGAGAAAGATTAAGATTAACGATGTCAGACTATACAGCTAGACTGCTTACAGGTGAGGAGGCAGCCCAGATCCTTCTGCTGCGGCTGGCTCCCCTGGGTCTCAAGCCAGGCGACGCCATCTCCATGAGCCAGATCACGGCTCGCTGGCAACGCACGGTCTATAGCTTCGCCGAACTGGGATTCGCCATCGACCATCTTCTCTCCCAGAAGTACCTGGAGCCGCAGGACGAGCCATCGGAGCCCACGGGGATCTTCAACCTCACCGAGGCAGGGTTCGAGGCGATGCGCCGGCAAGCGCGCCCGCGCACGTCACAGCGGATGCGCGCGCGAAATCAGACCGCGCGCAAGCGTCCGATCCTCCTCGCGGAGGACGATGACGCCTTTCGCGAGGCCCTCGAAGAGGAGCTGACGCGAGCAGGCCACCACGTGGTCACGGCTGCGGACGGCGAGGAGGCGCTACAGCTTCTCCAGACAGACATCGTCCCCAGCCTCCTGCTCCTGGATCTCATGATGCCCCGGGTCAATGGCTGGCAGGTTCTAGGCACCCTTCGATCCGATCCGCGCTTCGCTAACATCCCGGTCGTGGTGCTGACCGCCATTGCCGACCGAGCCCCGCGGGATGTCGTCCTGTTTCCGAAACCCCTGCAGCTCGACTCCTTGCTGTCGCTCATTGAGGAGATCTGCCGTCGCGAGGCAGAGTAAGTGGGTGGCACCGCGAGGGACCTTCTGTGCAGGGCCGCTCCGCGCTCGGGGTCCTCGGCTCACGCTGATGTCGTTGGGCTGCGCCATGCTGTAGGTGCCTGCGGAAGCGCGCTCCGGGCCCTGCACAGAAGGTCCCTCGCCCACGCTGGGCACGGTGGGCATGATCTTGTGGGGCAAGTGACGACCGAGCGTCCTTCGGTCGTTCGCTGGAGCCGCTCAGGGAGGTGTTGTCTCGGGTAGGACCTGCGAGGGGGGGACCGCGGGGAGGGTTCAGCCCCGGTAGATCGGCGGCGGATCCGGCGTGGTGGATGGTGGGATGAGGTTGGCATGGTCCTCGCCACCTTTCACCGCCCGGAGAGCCAGTGCTGACAGCACGGGGCCCGGAGCGTGGCGTTCCGCGGACCAATGACCCAAGGCGTGAGCCTTGCGTCGCTGCAGGGTCTTGCTCTGTTTGGCCATCGCATTCTCCTCTGTCGGGTGCACCGGGCCGGGGTACCGAGTCCGTCCGGCGTCGTCGGCCCGAGGCCGCCGGGGGGGGTCAATCATAGACGACCACGCCCCTGACCCAGTCCTTTTTCTTCTTCTCGATCCACAGCACACGCACGTCGCGTAGCGCCACGGCCGGATGCTGCCCGGCTCGGATGCGCGCGGCCACGTCGTCGAAGTACGCCGCGGCCCCGGCGTCGAGCACGGTGTCATAGCCGACGAGGACCGCGTCCACACCGACGTAAATGAAGGCCGATGGCAGATCCCAGGAGGCGTCAAAGTAGTTCGCTTGGCCGCTGGTGCAGGAGGTCAGGGTGACCAACCGCACGTTCGGCAGCCGCATCCGCAGCACATCGCTCCCGGTGAGCGTGTCCTTCCCGTTTCTGTCCGGAGAGAGGAGCAATTGCTGCTCGCCTGACCTGTAGACGCAGGGGACGTGAAAGACCACCTCCGTGGACCTCGCCATCTCGGCCCGCACGCGCTCGGGTGTGGCGTCTTTTCCTTCGAGGTAGGTGACCGTCTCTCCTTCTTTCCGTTGGCTGTTCCACGGCGGGAACGGCGCCGCCTCTTCTCTGTGCCGAAGGAGCGGACTCTCGACCACGAGCCGGCGCAGCGGGCTCTTCTTCCCGAGGGGGGGCTGTGCGGAACCTTCTTTGTAGAAGGCCCACGCCCTGTCGGGCGGGAGGGCCCCGGATTTGCCTTGGAATGCCGACTCGGACAGCACACGGATCTCGGCGCAGCCGGCCAGGGGACCGAGGAGCGCGTCCTGCACAGCACTTGGCCCATCGGTCTGTGCAGCCATGCGGTGGCCGTCATAGCGCCCACGTACCCGCCCCTCCGCGTCCACGCCAATCACCAGCCTCCGCTCGCCGTCCACGACGATACTCATGGTGCAGCGTTGCGAGACGCCGCCCCCCTGCGCCTCTTCCAGGAGCCGCTGCGCCCGGTCCAACTCGCCGGCCTGGCCTGCGGCGAGGACGAGTTCCTTGTAGCTATGGGTATAGGCGGCCTGTGCATCGGCATCTTGGACACGCAGGTGCTTGGACATGACCTGGGCCTGCCGCAGGAATGCCTCGCCCTCATGTCGATCATGCCCGAGCAGGAGCACCCCTTCAGCGTGCACGGCAAGAGCCACCTCTCCCGGGCTGAGCCCGCCGCGGAGACGGAGATCGGCGATTTCGGCGCGGACCTGCTGCCACGGCTCTGCCGGCAGGCCTTCACGGTCGAGATACGCCAAAACGAGCGCTGTTCGAAGCGTGCGCGGCTTGTGGCACAGGGGCACTTCAAGGCTCTCCTGCCGTGCCTCGGCAAGGCGCAGCTCGCGCATGTAGGCGTCGGCCCGCGTCTCGTGGACGTAGCGCCGACGCTCACAGTCCTCGGGGTCGCGCCATTCGATCTCGTCGAGGTAGGCTTTACTCAGGCTGACATCATTGCGGGCCTGGGCAATGTCGAGGAACCTGCGCAAGAACAGCGTCTCGACCTGCCAATCACCGGTTTTCTTCGCCAACTCTCGCCCTGCCTGCGCATGGGCCTCGGCCTCGTCCAGGAGATCCATCGAGCGGTAGAGATTCACGAGCGCGCTCTCGACCCACACGCAGCGGTACTCCATCTTCTGCCGCTGGCAGGTGTCGAGCGCGGCGAGGAGCCGCTGCTCGGCCGGGCGATGCTCGCCCCGCGCCGTCTCGGCCTTGGCCTCCTCGGTGTTGGCGATGAGGACGAACCACGGATCGCCGCTCGCCAGCGCGAGCCGGCGGTATTCGGCGAGATGGTCACGCACGCGATCGAGCACGACCAGCGTCCCGAGGAGGAGATCGTCCTCGCCGGCCTGCCGCAGCTCGTCGAGGTAGCGATCCTGAGCCTTCGCATCGAGAAGGTTGTAGTTGGCGAGGAGCTGCGCGTAGGTCTTGGCCAGCGGCGCCCGGTGCGCGAAGGGCCGCGCGGCGATCTTCTGCACGTAGCGCCGGAGCACATCGCCGCCGTAGCGCTTATCCAACTCTTCGGCGAACGGCAGGAGCGTCCACACACGCGCCGCGTCGGGCGCGGCTCGCACCGCATCATAGAGGAACGCCCGCGCATAGCCCGCCGCCGTGTCCACGAGGTCCACCCGGATCGGCCCCGCCTGGGCCATCTCGCGCCCGGCCTTCAAGACCTCCATCCAGCACTGGCGCCGCTCCTCGATCGGCCCGCGCAAGTAAGCGGCGCGCTGCCCGGCCTCGATGCTCCACCCCGGCTCGCCGAGCGCCTTGATCCGGTCGAACACCGCCGCCCCCGCCAGCCCGAGATCGAGCCGCCCGAGCACGAGCGCGCGGTTCCACAGGGCCGGCCGATGCTCGGGCCGCGCGCGTAGCACCACATCCGTGAGCCGCAGCGCCTCATCGAGGCGGCCGCGGTTCATCTCGATGAGGGAGCGGTCACTGTCCACATCGGGATGGAGCGAGGCCGCGCCCGCCTCGCCAGGCTCCGAGCGAGGCGCGGTGAGATCCAGGTACGCCTCGGCCTGGCCGAGGTCCCCGGCGAGGAGCCACGCCGTGGCGATGCCATGGAAATCACCTTCGTCCTCCATCTGGCTGAGCGCATCCAGGTCCGGGGTGGGCGCCTTGCGTCCCGGCGCAGGCTGCTCTCCCAGCGGATAGGGGACGTACTCAGACCCTGCGGGATGGCTCGTCCGTCCATCGAGCTGGCGCAGCGTGAGCGGGGGCCGAAACAGCTGGTGCCATTTCCGATGCTGGAGCGCGGAGCCTACGCGGAGTCCGATCACGACCACCACGGCCGCCGCCACGAGCAGCACGACCTGTTGCGCCCTCCGCTGCCACCAGGGACGCACCGAGGGGGCTCGCACCTTCGGTGGGGGCTCGACCGTCTGCATGACAGGAGGCGGCGGAGCCGGCGGAACCTCGGGGGTCGCGCCCTCCGGGGCCTCCGCCTGCTCTGCGTTTGCAGCCTCGGTCGGCTCGGCCTCTGGGGAGGCTTCGTCCTTCTCGCCCTGCTCGTCGTCCTTGTCCTCGCCCTGCTCGTCGTCCTCGTCCTCGCCCTGCTCGTCGTCCTCGTCCTCGTCCTCCTCTGCCTGCTCGTCGTCGTCCTCGTCGTCCTCGCCCTGCTCTTCGTCCCAGCCCTCTTCGTCCTCGCTCTCTTCGTCCTCGTCCTCTTCGTCCTCCGCCGTGGATGGCAGGGCCCGCCCCGAGCGCACCGCGTCGAGACTCTCTTGCAGCCGCGCGACCGGCTGGCCGTCGAACTTCTGGAGATTCTGGAGAAAGGCGCGGTGCCGGGGGTCCGTTGGCCCCCAGGCGAGCGCGCGCCGGCGCGCCTCTTCCACTTCGTCGCGCTTCCCGGCGGACATGAAGACGATCGCCTTCATCATCAGCTTGTGCACCATGCGCGGACCGAAGTCGGCCAGGACCTTGGCCGGGTCGGCCACGAGCCGCCGCATCTCGACCTCGGCGTCCTCGAAGCCGTCCTCCTTCAGGCCCCGCGAGAGCAGCTCGCGGACCTGGGCGAGGCTCGGCCGGCTCACGGGACGAAAGCGGAGACACCACGCCACCGCCTGTTCCAGGTACGACGGCACCCGTGGATCGATCCGCGACAGGGGCTCATACTGCTCGCTCGCCATGGCCTCGAGGAGATCGCGGGGATTCTGGCCGTCAAAGGGCCGGCGCCCCTTGGCCAGGAGCGTATAGAGGAGGACTCCGAGGCCGTATACGTCGGCCCGCTCGTCGATGGTGCCAGGGGGCATCCCGAGCGTCCGGTGGAGCTGCTCGGGGGCGGCAAAGCCGGGCGTGCCGACGGGATACAGGCTCGGGGTGATCGGCGTGAGATCGGTGAGGAGCGCCGAGCCGTAATCGATGAGCACCACGCGACCTTGGCTCGGGCCTCGGGACAGATCGATCATGACGTTGGTCGGCTTGAGGTCGCGGTGGATGATCTGGGCGGCGTGCACGGGGGTGAGCGCGCGGGCCAGGATGACGCCCACCCAGCCGATCACCTCGGGGGCCAGGTCTCCGAACTGCAGGACGAAGTCCTGGAGGTGGAGGCCGGGGATGAATTCGCACGCGAGGTAGGGCCTCTGGCTCTGGTCGTCGTGGCCTGAGGCGTGGAGCCGGAGCACGCTCGGGTGCCGGATCCGCTCGAGCGCGATCGCCTCGCGCTGGAGGCGTTCCTGCTCGATGGGCTCGCGCGCGAGCTCGAGGCGCAGCCGCTTGATGGCCACGGGATGGCCCTGCTCATCGACGGCCAGATAGACCTCGGCGATGCCCCCCTGGCCGAGCCGTCTCTGCACGCGGTAGTCCCCGATCCGGGTGGGGTGCGTCTGCTCGGACGGGAGATCGGCCTCGGGGAAGGAGTCGGGGAGGAGGAGACCAGACGGAGGCGGCTGGCTTGACCCGGAGGAAGGCGGGGTCTCGGACATGGTTCATCCTCGCCTACCGCGTGATGCGTTGCAAGGGGACGGCTTGATCCTCCTGGGAGGACGCCTTGGAGAACAGCGGGCCTGCCGCTGTCGTCAGATGCGTGCCATCAGAGATGGGGACTGATCCAATGGGCCCTTCTCCCTCGCACCGCCGCTCGAAGAGGAGATAGATGTACCCGGAACCGTCTACAGGTACCGCATGGTGGCACGCCGAATCGTCATGGTGGCGCGCCGAATCGTCATGGTGGCACGCCGAATCGTCATGGTGGCACGCCGAATCGTCATGGTGAAACGCGAAAAGGCCGTGGTGACACGCGAAAAGGCCGTGGTGACACGCGAAAAGGCCGTGGTGACACGCGCGAAGGCCGTGGTGACACGCGCGAAGGCCGTGGTGACACGCGCGAAGGCCGTGGTGACACGCGTGAGCGTGAGCGTCGGCGTGAGCGCCGGTAGGTGCCGGGACTTGCGCCCTCCATTTCCTTCGACCTACGTTCCCGGCGAGGAGGACCCATGCCCAAGCTCCCGCGTCCCGAAGGCCACCACACCGTCACCCCCGCCTTCGTCGTGCCCCACGCGGCGAAGGTGCTCGAGTTCCTGGAAGAGGCGTTCGGCGGCCGGGTCGTCGATCGCTATGACGGGCCGGGCGGCACGGTCGCGCACGCCGAGGTGATGCTCGGCGACTCGGTCGTCATGTTCGGTGAGCCGATGCCCGGCTACCCGGCGATGCCCGCCGCCCTCTCGTACTACGTCGACGATGGCGACGCGGTCGATGCGACCTACAAGCGCGCGCTCGCCGCGGGCGCGACCTCGGTGTCCGAGCCCGCGAATGAGTTCTACGGGTACCGCACCGCCAGAGTGATGGACGTGGGCGGCAATCGCTGGAACATCTGCGCGGTCGTCGAAGAGGTCTCGCGCGAAGAGGTCCAGCGCCGGATGGCGGAGATGATGAAGGGCGGCTCATAATCTGAGCGAGCGTGACCCTGACCCGAGACGAGCATGAGGCCCTGTGCCGGCGCTGCGGCGTGTCCTGCCTGTTCGCGGTGCCGGTCAACGGCCTGGCCGTGGTGGTGGATGAGCTGCGCTGCAAGTTCCTCGCACGCGCGGCGGACGGCACGTACGGCTGCACCGTGTATGAGCGCCGCTTCGAGCTCGCGCCCTGGTGCCACACCGCCGAGCGCGCGGTGGCCGGCGGCTTCGTGGCCCAGGATTGCCCCTATGCCCGCGGGGTGCCGGGCTATCGCGGCAAGGTGCGGCTCTCGCCGCGGCTCCTGTCGCAGGTCTTGCCCGGGCTGCGCGCCGAGGTCGTGCGCGTCGGCGTGCCTGCGGGCGCAGACCCGGAGGCCGCTCTGCGGTTCGTCGCGGCGGGCGGCGGCGACTGGCGCTACACGCTGAGCGCGGACGGCAGCCGCTACCTGTTCGAGCGCATGGACGCGCCCGCGCTCGCCACCGATGATTCATCCGCTCCCGCGGAGACGCCGGCGATCCCTCTCTCGCGGCGCCACCTGCCGGTCGTGTGACCGGGCCGGGGCCGGCCGGGGACCGCTCCAGGCGCCGCGATTCGTCTGTGTTCCTCCGTATTTAATCCGTGTTCCAACGGGTAACGGCGGATTTGCCGAGAACCGCTCTTGGCGGTAAGGATCTTCCCATCAGCTAGAGCACAGGCGCTCCGCCGCGGCCTTGATTCCTCGGCAAGGCACCGGGGCCCGAGTCATCCCCCGAGTCGTTGTTCGTCGTTTCAACGAAGCTGGCATCCGATGGCAGGCATGACGCCGCCCCGGCGCGGGTCCTCGGGCCCGGGAGCGGCGAGGAGGACGACATGGCGCGCGAGTATGACCTGGTGGTGATTGGCTCGGGTCCTGCGGGCGAGAAGGGGGCCGCGCAGGCGGCGTACTTCGGCAAGCGGGTGGCCCTCATCGAGAAGGAGACGGTGCTCGGCGGGGCCGCGGCCAACACCGGGACGCTGCCCTCCAAGACCCTGCGCGAGACCGCGCTCTACCTCTCCGGCTTCCGCCAGCGCGGCCTCTATGGCGTGGACTTCTCGCTCAAGCGCGAGGCGCGGGTGCAGGACTTCATGTTCCGCGAGCGCCTCGTCAAGGACCACGAGCGCGAGCGCATCGCGCGCAACCTCGCGCGCCACAAGGTGGAGCTCTATCGCGGCGAGGCCACCTTCGTCGACGCCCACACCGTGGCCGTCAAGCCCAAGGGGACGCCCCCGGTGCACCTCTCGGCCCAGGTAGTGCTCATCGCCACGGGCTCGAGCCCGTTTCGTCCGCCCGTCTTCCCGTTCTTCGACGCCGACGTCTACGACTCGGACACCATCCTCAACCTGTCGCAGCTGCCGGCCTCGATGGCGGTGATCGGCGGCGGCGTCATCGGCTGCGAGTACGCCTGCATGTTCGCCGCCATCGGGGTGAAGGTCACACTGGTCGAGGGCCGCGACGCGCTCATGTCGTTCCTCGACGGCGAGATGTCGCGCACGCTGCGGGAGCGCATGGAGGCCATGGACATCGCGATGAAGATGCCGGACAGCGTCGAGTCCGTGGCGGTCGAGCCCACCACGCTCGTCCTCGGTCTCAAGTCGGGCCAGTCGTTCTCGGCCGAGTGCATCCTGGTCGCGGCCGGGCGGTCGGGGAACACCGATGGGCTCAACCTCGAGGCGCTCGGCATCCAGGTCGGCAAGCGCGGTCACGTCGATGTGAACGAGCACTACCAGACCGCGGTGCCCCACATCTATGCCGCCGGCGACGTGATCGGCTTCCCGGCGCTGGCCTCGACGTCGATGGAGCAGGCGCGCATCGCGATGGTCCACGCCTTCCAGCTGCAGTACAAGACCGCGCTCGCGCCCATCCTGCCGTACGGCATCTACACCATCCCCGAGCTGTCGATGGCCGGCGAGACCGAGGAGTCGCTGCAGCAGAAGAAGATCGACTACGTGGCCGGGCGCGCCACCTACGCCAACAACGCGCGCGGCCAGATCATCGGCGACGGCGGCGGGCTCCTGAAGCTCTTGTTCCGGCGCGAGGACATGCGGCTCCTCGGCGTGCACATGATCGGCGAGCAGGCGACGGAGCTGGTCCACATCGGCCTGACCGCGCTCATGACCCAGGCCACGGCCGAGCTGTTCATCCAGACCTGTTACAACTACCCGACGCTGTCCGAGGTGTACAAGTACGCCACCTACGACGCGCTCGGGAAGCGCAACGCCCCGGCGGCGTGAGGGTTCAGGTCAGGCCAGGTCGGGATCACGCACCAGGGCAGTGAGACCCGACCCGGCCCGCCGGAGACCTCACTCGCCGAGCGGCTGCATTTCGAGCGACGTGCTGATCGCGATGGCGCCGCGGAAGGAGCGGGCGATGGGGCAGTAATCGGCATGGAAGCCGTGGACCTTCTCCACTGCCTCGCGGTGCTCGTCGGCGACGCGTAGCCGATAGGTGACGTGGATGCGGCGGATCACGAGGACCCGTCCGTCCTTCTCGATCTCCCCCACGGCTTCTGCGCTGAGATGTCCTTCACCGGCCGGAATTTGACGCGCCTCCAGCGCGCCTCCAAAGGTGCCGGTGAGTCACCCAGCCGCGGCGGCGACCACGTAGTCGATGGTGGTCGCGTGGGACGGATAATCCGTGGGTTTGACGCCGTAGTGGGCGGCGATCTCGCCGTGGGTGCCGAACATCACGGGTTCGGTCTCGGCCGGCAGGTAGGCCCGGCGCAGCGGGCCCTTGAGCCGCTCGAGACGGACGACGGAGCGATAGACGACCTCATCGGACATGGACATGGGGTTCCTCCTCGCGCACGCCCTCGCGCGCGCAGCGGGACTCATCATTGCCGAGATGCGCGGAGGCGTAAAGCGCGGCGGCGGGCTCGGCTTTACGGTGCGAAGGTCATGCGCAGGTAGCCATGCGGCTTGGCGTCGGCCGATCCTTCGGACACAAAGAGGCCGACCGCGTGGAGGCGCGCGTCGCCGTCCGTGCCGGTGTCCTCGCGGCCGGTGCGCAGGCGGATGCGCAGGACGTCGCCGGCAAAGGCCGGCTTGCGATAGGCGACCTCCACCCGCCGGCCGAGGACGCGGTGCCCGAGGCCGAGCGCGGCGAAGCGGCGCAGCGCGGCCTCCTCGAAGAGGCGGGGATAGACGAGCGAGTTCACGTGCTGGTTGCTGTCCGTGTGCATGAGGCCGAAGGCCAGCGGCGCCGCGTCCTCGGCCAGCGCGGGCTCGAGCGCCACCGCGCCCGCGGGGAGATCGAGCAGGCGCTCGGGCGCCGGCGACTCGTGCCGATCGGGCGGGAGGTCGGGGAGTCCGGGGCAGCCGAAGCGCAGCACCTTGCGCTCGGCAGGGGGAGCGAACGGGCGGGTGAACACGCTCTCGGAGAAGAATTGACCGACGAGGACCGGCCGCCCCGCGTCGGCGGGCTGCGGGCCATGGGTGCGGCCGAGCGTCCCGGTGATGGCGATCCAGCTGTTCAGGTAGAGGCGGTTCACCTCTCCCCGGGCATCGACGCCGTGCGCGAGCTGAAACGCGCAGTCCACGTCCACGGGCGGGAGCACGGCGATCGGCCCGCCGTGGCCTTCGATGACGATGCGCGAGAGGATGGGGAGCACGCCGAGGCGCGGCAGCTCTTGTGCGAGTGAATGATGCGAGATGAGTGTGCCCCAGAGGGCCGTGGCGGCCGGCGGGATGCCGAGCAGGGGGAGGCGCCCGTCCTGGCAGACGTCCTCGTAGCGGAGGTGGATCGGGAGGCGTGCGCGCTGCGCGGCGGGGATGGAATCGGGGATCCAGGTCACCGGGGGAGTGTAGCAGCCGCGGGCAGGGCCGATGTCCGCAAGGTCACCATGAGAGCCCCACGCTCACCGTGAGGAACTCCATGAACGGCGCGGCGGCGCTGCACACCTGGATGAACTTCTCGAGGAAGCCGGCCGTGCAGGCGTCCTCTTCGGAGAGCGTGCTCAGGCAGACGAAGTCCTTGCGCTTGATGTCCTCGATGAGCGGGTGTTCGGGGTCGTAGCCGCGCGGCGGGCGCGAGAGCTTCTCTCCCTCGATGGTCAGGAGCGCGCGGAAGGAGCGCGCGGACAGGGCCTTCTTCCAGCGCTCGGGGTGCGCGACGAGGGCGCTCCGAACCTGGGCGAGCGTGGCGCCGTCGGGGTGCCAGAGCCCGCCGCCGGCGAACACGCTGCCCGACTCGAGGTGGAGATAGAACCCGGGCGCGTGCACGTCGCGGCCCTGCGCGTGGCGCAGCTGGATGGCCGCGTGCGTCTTGTAGGGGGTCTTGTCCGGGGAGAAGCGCGTGTCTCGCTGGATGCGGAACAGGGAGCCGCCGACCGGCCGCGGGTCGGCCACGTAGTGGCGGCTGATGCGGCGCAGCTCGGGGGCCAGCTCTTCGACGAAGCGGCACATGGGGTCGCGCACGTGCTCCTCGTAGCGCTTCTTGTGGGCGAGGAACCAGTCGCGCTCGTTGTTCTTCTTGAGGTCGCGGAGGAAGCGGAACAGGTGGGGCGTGAAGTGGGGCTCGACCATGCCGTTCCTCTATCGTGTTTCTACGCGGAACGCGAGGGGCTGGTTGACGGCAGGGCGCTGCGATTGACGCCCGGTCGTCGGGACGCGTACGGTCTGCGTGTGCCTGAGACCGAGATGAATCGTCGGGGGCCCTGGGCCGAGCACCCACCGCTGCGAGAGATCCGGCGCTGCCCGCTGCCCTCGCGCCGCGAGTTCTATCGCCATTGGGAGAAGGCGGCCGAACCCGTCGTGTTCCAGGGCGGCATGGAGCGCTGGCCCGCGCGCACGCGCTGGACCTTCGACTGGTTCAAGAGGACCCACGGACACGTGCTCCTGCCCGTCAACACCGGGCGCTACGACGTGTCCATGACGCGTACCACCATGACCCTCGGCCAGTACATCGACACGCTCCACGATCCCGCGCGGCCCCGGGGGTACCTGTCGAACATCAACATCTTCCGCTGGATCCCGGAGCTGCGAAAGGACGTGGCGTTCCCGCGCTATCACTACCCGGGCCTCCTCACCCTGACCAACTTCTGGATGTCGGCGGCGGGACAGACCACGCAGCTCCACTGCGACTTCCAGCACAACCTCGTGGCCCAGGTGGTGGGGAAGAAGCGCTTCCTCCTCTACGCTCCGCACGTGGCCGAGCGGGTCTTTCCCACCAACCGCGGCTGGAGCGCCTGGTTCAGCCAGATCGACTTCGAGCGCCCGGATCCCGCCCACGTCGCCGCCGCCCGCGGCCTCCGGCCCGACATGGACGTGACGCTCGCCCCGGGGGAGCTCTTGTTTCTGCCCTTTGGTTGGTGGCACCGCGTGCTCACCGTGGAGCCGGCTATTGGCATCAATCACTGGTGGTGGACGCCGCGCATGGCGCTCACCCAGGGGCCGCCGCTGGCCCATGACGTGGTGCACGTCTATGGCCCGCGCGTCGTCCGGCGTACCTGGAAGCGCTGGCGCGACAGGCTCGGCTTGGGGGCATAAAAAAAGGGGCGCGGTCAAGACCGCGCCCCTTCAAGGCGGGAAGGCAAAGCGGGGAGGCAAGGAGCCTCTACGCTTGCTGCGTGGACCTTACGGGTAGGACTTGGCGCAGTAGCCGCCGGCCGCGTTCACCCAGTTCTGCTGGATGAGGAAGTCGCGCGAGCCGAGGTGCACGTTGGCGATCGAGCCGTTCGAGACGGTGTAGGTCGTGCCGTAGGTGTAGGCGCACTTGTCGGCGTTCTCGTAGCCGCGGTTGTCGTACCAGGCGTTGAGGTCGGGATCGCTGGCCGCCTCTTCGAGCTCGTGGGCGATGATCGAGGCCATGCCGTCGGCGCCGACGTTGCTGTTCGGGCTGACCGATCCGGTGTTGGCGCCGATGCAGGAGGTCGGGCAGCGGGCCGGGTTGCCGATGAACGAGTACTTAATGTCCTGGCCGCCGATGGTGCCGTGGGTGTGCCAGCCGCAGTACTGGGTGCAGAAGCCCGAGGTCTCGTTGACGTCCTGGCTGGTGATGACGAAGTAGATGCCGTTGGTGTCGCTCGGCAGGCGGCCGCTCGAGATGGCGCTCGACACGATGGCCTGGATGCCCGCGTCGCTCACCGCGGTGCCCTGCGAGTAGTTATCGGTCGTGCTGCCGGCCAGGCGCACCGAGTTGCTGAGCGAGGAGCCGGCGCCGTTGTTGTACGTGGTGTTGATGGCGTAATACGACGACCCGCCGAAGCTGTTCATGAAGTCGGTCAGGATCGTGGTCGCGGTGTTGCCCGACCAGTTGCCGTACCAGATGTAGTAGGCGTTGATGGTGCCGAGCATCACGGGCCCTCCGTGATAGGAGATGCCGTTGGTGGTCGTCCGGGCACCGCCAGAGACGTGCTGGTATTGCTCGATCGTCTTGAGGCCTCGGCCTTGCGGCGCGAGGTCGGGATCGGGGGCTGACTGGGCTCCGCGCGTGTCACTTCCATCCAGGGCGGACTGGGCACCGCAACCCATCATGAGCATCGCCGAGATCATCGATAGCGCTGTCTTGTTCATGGTCGGGGCTCCTTTCGTTTAAGGGCTCGTCACAAATAGACCCATCTTGCACTCAGCCGCTCTCTCGCGAGGCCGTCAGAAGACCCGAGACGGGGCTCGTCGGGTCTCCTGCTCGCCACAGAGCCGTGATGTCCCAGGCCCGTCGTAGGGACACCAACGTACGACCCATCGCCGAGAAGAGCAGATGAAGTCTTTCTTGTGTAGGGAATTAACATGACACCAAAGACAAAAGGAAGGAAAAAGAACGACGCAACCGATTGTCCACAATCAACGCAGTCACTTTGTGAGTGTCCTGACACTGCTTTCACCGTCGCGGCGCTCGAGTGTAGTGAGGACTACTTACAATGCAGCGGAGCGAGTTTTCGTGCTGATGGAATGATTGTCCCTGGGAAGAATTGGAGCATTGCGTTGTGTATGGTGAATAATTGCAGTGGGGGAGGAGGGGAGAGATCGGGGTCAGTTGCGCGGCAGCGAGGGGCTGTTCGCCGTGCGCGAGTCCCGACGGCCCGAGGCTGCGGCTACAGCCGCCGGCGCCTCGAGCGCCGGCACGAGCGCGGGGTCGTCCTCGGTGGCCGAGGGGGTGAAGAAGAACCGCAGCGGGTGAGAGAAGAAGAGCGACAGCAGCTTGCCGAGGAGGAGCCGGCTCTGCGTGAAGCTTACCCGGCGGGCGCGCAGCGCCACGAGCAGGGCCAGGGTGAAGCTCACGACCAGGTTGGTGAGGCCGATGGCGAAGACGCCGGCGAGTGACACGACCAGGGTTTGCCAGGGCACCTGGTGGTCGAGGCCGACCAGGGCAAAGGAGACGTAGGCGCCCGAGAAGGTGATGTGGCGGATGCCGATCGGCAAGCCCACGAGCGCGCCCAGGGCGCCGATCGCGCCCAGCATGATGCCGAAGTAGAAATTGCCGGCCAGCGCGCCGAGGTTCTTCTCCACGTAGCCGGCGAACCGGTCGAGCCGCACCGGCCCGAGCAGGCGCCGGAGCCACCCAAGCTGCCGCAGCCGATCGGACATCTCGTTGTAGACCGCGCGGTTGTCGTAGTAGCCCGCGATCAGGCCGGCGAGGAACAGGCACACCCCGGCGATGGCCGCGTGCGGGATGGCCAGGCTGGCCCACGGGTGGGTCTCGCCGAGGAGGTGCCAGGCCTTGTCCGTGGACACGAGGTGGCCGCCGCGCAGCTGGTACCACGCGCGGGCGATGGCATAGGCCGTCGGCATGACCACGATGAGGTTGCCGAAGATGGCGGCCAGCTGGGTGCGGCAGACCTTGACGCACAGCTCGGCGAGATCGTCGAGCACGTACTTGCCGCCCTCGTTCTGGTGGATGCTGGCGGCGATGGTCTGCGCCGTCATGGCCGGCTGCTTGGTGGCGATGGTGAAGTGGAGGAGGTGCACCAGCATGAAGCCGAGGGCGTAGTTGAGGCAGAAGCCGAGCGCCTCGGTGAGCGGAGGCAGGTGGGTCTTGACGAGGAGGATCTTGCAGAGGGCCATGAAGCCGATGATGAGCCCGGCGCCCATGCCGGAGCGCAGCATGCGGCGGTGCTCGGCGCGGGTCGCGGCGATGTAGTGCTCGCCGGCCTGGCTGGCGTTCTCGGTGATGCGCAGGGCGATCTGGTCGGTGCTGGTGCCAAAGAGGTCGCGCAGGCTGTACTTGCGGTTCTCGGCCCGCACGAGCTCGCGCACGAAGGCGAGGAGCGCCAAGCCCCGCTCGGCGCCGTGGGTGGGGTCGAGCAGGGCGAGCAGGGTCTTGAGGCGCTGGATGTGCTGGCGCAGGCGGTGGAGGAGGTAGGTGAGGCTGATGCTCACGCCGTGGCGCGCCGCGTGTTTGCGGATCTTGCCGATGACCGCCTCGCACTGGTCGAGGAGGACGAGGATCTGGCGATCGTCCTCGGGGGAGGTGGCCTTGTCCTGGAGCGCTTGCTTGTAGCGGGTGATGAAGGCCTGCGTCTCGAGGTTCTGCATGAGGAACGGCGACTCGAAGCGTTCGAGGTCGGCGTGGTTGCGCACGAGCTCGGGTTCGAGGCCGATGGCGCTGATGCGATAGGAGACCACCTGCACGGACTCGAGCAGGGCGAGGCGGATGCGGTCCACGGTGGCGCGGTCGTGGTCCTCCTCGAAGTGGAGGGCGCGCGCCAGATCCACGAGCGCCATGTCGGGCACGAGCTCGAGCCAGAGGTAGTCGCGCGGATCGTGGAACACGAGCCCGAAGACGTCTTTCAGGTATTCGGGCCGCACCGTGGGCGGCAGGATCCGGTAGCTGAGGCGCTGGTAGAGCCCGGTGAACAGGCCATCGTTCGAGAGCAGGCCGCTGTCGGCGTAGAGCTCGACCTGACGGCGGCTGGCGAGGAGGGCGAGCAGGTAGCGGCGCAGGGCCGCGCGGTACTCCGGATGCTGCTCGAGCAGATAGCAGAGCGCCTGCAGGTTGGCGATGGCCTGCTCCACCTGGTGGGCCCGGTGCGGGCGCAGGCAGTTCACCAGCTCGCGCAGGGGGTCGATCGATGTCTCATCGGGTGTGACGGCCAGTCGCTGGAGGATGGCTTCCATCTGGAACTCTCCTTAGCTGGGCGGCGGATCGGCCTGCTCCGGACGCACTGAAGATAGTCTGCGCGGTGGGGGGTAGGGTCAAGCCGGGGGGCCTCCGGAGGTCCGGTGGGGCGAGGCGTTGACCCTGGGGAGTTTCAGGAGGGGCCCCGAGCGAGACGCCGGAGCAGCGGTTCCGGGAAGTCCTCGATCCTGCGAGCGACCCAGCCTAGCCGAGCGCCCGCATCGCCGCGGCGCCAAAGATGGCCGCCAGCGGCAAGGTGGTGACCCAGGCGAGGAGGATGGTGGTGATGGTCTTCCAGCGCGCGGTGCCGGTCACCATGCCGATGCCGAACAGGCCGCCGGTCGATACATGGGTCGTCGATACGGGCAGGCCGACGCGCGACGCGCCGATGACCAAGACGGCCGCGATCAGGTTGGCGACGAACCCCTGGCCGGCGTTGAGGTGGACGATCTTGCGCGACAGGGTCTCCGCCACCCTGCGGGCACCGAGGAGGCCGCCGACGGCCATGGCCAGCCCCACTGCCAGGAGCCCTGCGTCCGCCCCGAGCGCCCGGCCGCCGACGAGGAGGGCGACGATCTTGGGGGTGTCGTTGAGCCCTCGCGCAAAGCTGAGCGCGCCGGCCGAGAGGAAGTGCGCCGTATCGAGGGCGCGGGCGGCCGAGACGCCCATCACCCGAGCCGGCGAGCTGGGGGGGCAGTTCTTACCCGCCACCACGGCCAGCTGAACCCGCTCTGCGGCGAGCACACCGCCGGGCGCGGCCACCGACGTCACCTCCTCGGTCAGGCACACGCAGGTCTCGGGCTCGGCCTTGAGCGCGCGCCGCGCTCGCCGGGCCAGGGGATAGAGCAGCATGGCCAGGATGGCGGCCAGCACCGGGCTGACGAGGAGCGGCAGGAAGAAGCTCTTGCCGAGCGTGCCGAAGCGGACCACCTGGCCCGAGGCGAGGCCGGCGCCCACCAGGCTCCCGGTGAGCGCGTGCGTCGTCGAGACCGGCATGCCGAGCACGCTGGCGGCGAGCACCGTGGCCGCGGCGGCCAGCGCCACGGCGCCCAGGAAGGCCGGCGATTCGGCCAGGGCATCGGGCACGAGCCCCTTGGCCGAGAACGTCTTCACCAGCGCCGAGGCCAGCGCGAGCGTGAGCAGCGAGCCCGCCAGCGTGGTCACCGTGGCCCACGCGAGCGCGCCGCGATAGGAGGTGGTGCCCGAGCCATAGAGCGTGGCCACACCCTTGAAGTTGTCGTTGCTCCCATTGGACCAGGCGAGCAAGAGTACGATGCCAAGTACGATCCAGGTCATATCGCTCCAGGTCGTTCGATTTTGAGGGCGGCCCGCGCTACGAAGGAGCGCTACCATATCGCCACTGCCCTTCCCAGGAGGACTACCAATGAGTCAGACGTCCAACGTGGATCCCGAGCGGGCCGTACGCGAACGCTATGCGGCCGGGGCCCAGCAGCGTGAAGAGGCGCTGTGCTGTCCGGTCTCCTACGATCCCCAGTATCTGCGGGCCATCCCCCAGGAGATCCTCGAGCGCGACTATGGCTGCGGCGATCCCTCGCGGTACCTGCGGCCGGGCGAACGCGTGCTCGACCTCGGCTCGGGCTCGGGCAAGATCTGCTACATCGCGTCGCAGATCGTGGGGCGCGAGGGGCATGTCATCGGCGTCGATACGAACGACGAGATGCTGGCGCTCGCGCGCCACCACCGGAGCGCCATCGGCGAGCGCATCGGCTGGCACAACGTCGAGTTTCGGCGCGGCCGCATCCAAGACTTGGCGCTCGATCTCGATCTCGTCGAGGGCTGGCTCCGCGAGCATCCGGTCCGGTCCGTGGCCGACTACCAGGCGCTGGAGGAGCACTGCCGCGCGCTGCGGGACACCCGGCCCCTCATCCCGAGCGGCTCGATCGACGTGGTCGTGTCCAACTGTGTCCTCAACCTCGTGCGCGACGAGGACAAGACCACGCTGCTCAAGGAGATCCACCGCGTGCTCAAGCGCGGCGGACGGGCCGCCATCTCCGACATCGTGAGCGACGAGGATGTGCCGCCGCACCTCAAGGCCGATCCGGAGCTGTGGTCGGGCTGCGTCTCGGGCGCCATGCGCGAGGATCGCTTCCTCAAGGCGTTCGAGGACGCGGGCTTCTACGGGGTCACGCTCGACAAGTTCGACAGCAAGCCCTGGCGCACGGTCGAGGGCATCGAGTTCCGCGCGGTCACGGTGCTGGCCTACCGCGGCAAGGAGGGTGAGTGCCTGGAGCGTCGCCAGGCGGTCATCTACAAGGGCCCGTTCCAGAAGGTCACCGATGACGACGGGCACGTGCTCCGGCGCGGCGAGCGCACGGCGGTGTGCGAGAAGACGTTCGAGATCTACCGGCGCGAGCCTTACGCCGGGATGTTCGAGCACATCGAGCCGCTCACCCCGGTGCCGGTCGAGGAGGCCCAGCCCTTTGACTGCCGCCGCACCGCGCGCCGCGATCCGCGCGAGACCAAGGGCCAGGACTACAGCGCCACCACCGAGGCCAGCAATTGCTGCGAGCCGGGCTCGGACGGCGGCTCCTGCTGCTGATAGGACGGCTCACTCCTCGTCCTCCGGTTCGTCCATCCACTCGCCGCTCGATCGGGCGGCGCCCTCGTCGTCGTCCGCGTCCTCGTCGTCGTCCGCGTCCTCGTCGTCTTCATCGTCTTCGTCCGCGATGAGCCCGAGATACGCCATCACCTGCCGCTTCTCGTAGTGCACGCTCTCCTTCCCCCAGGTGTCCTCGCGGGCCAGCATCTCATCGAAGAGCGGCAGGTCCTCGAGCGTCGGATGGGCGAGCAACACACGGCCGATGGGCGAGCTCAACCTCTCGCGGCCCGCCCGCCACGCCGCCAGCATGGTCTCGAAGAAGAGCCGATCCTCGTGTTGCCAGGGCCCGGGCGGTAGCACGAGCGCGCTGAAGTACCAGTCGTTGTACTCCTCGAACGTGTGGCGGCCGCGGGCGGCGCGGTAGATGCGCCACTCCTCTTCGGTGATCGGCCCACGCCATTCGGCCGAACCGAGATAGGGCTCGAGCCGCTGCTGCAGCTGCTGCAAATACGCATCGACCGTCTCCCCTGCGTCGCTCGCTTTGCGGCGCCGGCGCCCCCCGACATCCTCGGCGAGGCCACCATAGATCCCGTCGATGATGAGCATCGCGTTCGCCGCCGCCTGGAACTCCAAGCGACCCGACCGCAGCTCGGGCCGCACCAGCGGGCAGAGCCGCTCGCGCAGGCTGGAGTAGTACAGGACCTTGCGAAAGCGGGGATCGTCGTACAGCTGCCGCACGAGCTCCGCCTGGGGGGGGTCGCGCTCGGGGTCGTGGACCGCATCGAGCAGCTGCTCGACGGCCCAGGCCGCCGCCAGGTGGGCCTCGTCCGCCTGGGACGCGCGGGTCTGCCCGAGGATGTCCTCCACCAGTGGCCGGAGGCGCTCCCGCGGCAACTTGCCGAGGTGCCGCAGGACCCCCAGGCGGAGCGTGCGCCAGCTGCCTGGAAAATCGGCGCGGCAGGCGTCCGCCATGCGGTCCTGGATCGACGTCACATCGAGATCGCGGCGCAGGACATCTTCCAGCTCCCGGAGCACGCGATCGTTGTCTGGGCTCGGCTGCGACTCCTCGGACAAGGCGAGGAGCGCGTCGAGCATGGGGGTGTGGTCGACGTCCGCCGGCCAGGCCTCACCGAGCACGTCGGCGAGCCGCACCGACCAGACGTTGTAGTCCTGGCGCTCCTGCCGCGGCACCTGCAGCACCGTGTGTAGCAGCGCCTGACACACTTCGAGTCGGCGCTCCGGATCCAGCCCCTCGATCATCTTGCACAACGTGCTGCTGGGTAGCGGCCGGCGCTCCCGCTGGTGCCAGCGCTGGAACACTCGCAGGAACGCCTCGATCCCGCCCGGCAGCGACAGGAGGAACGTGCCGAGCCCCGGCTCCTGCGGGGCCCAGTAGGGGAGGCCGGGGAGCAGCCTCTCCGCCGCCTCGCACGCCAGGGCCGCGGGCAGCTCCTCGAGCCGGTCGAGGATGTCATCGAGCCGCCGCCCGAGCTCCCAGGCGCTCGTATCCAGGAGCTTGGACAACGCCTCGGTCCTCGGGGCGAGGTCCTCCACCTCGTCCGGCTCGAGGCGGGCGATCGGATCGCTCGCCCACGTGCCCTCCCACCAGGCCACCTCCCGCACCCTCCCGAGCTGCTTGCGGGCCGGCTCGCGCACCTCGAACAGGGGATCCTGCAGCAGGGTCTCGAGCAGCTCGAGCGCGTCCCGGTCCTTGGCTCGGAGCCCCCGGGCCAGCGCCTGACGCACGGCCATGTCCGGGTGCGCCAGCAGCTCGCGAACCTCGGGGGTCACCCGGGCGCCCGCCTTGAGGAGTTCGCTGATCCCCTCACACACCGCCGACACGGGATCCGGCACCCTCTCTTTCCAGTTCGTCAACTCCTCCGCCGCCTCGATGAGGAGGGGCAGGAGCGAGGGGTCGCCGAGGGCCGGCGCCGCGACGGCGACGAAGCGCAAGGCCTCGATGGAGCAGCGAAACTGGAGGTACGATCGATGTACATCGCCCGGGTCGTCGCCCCAGGGGTCGTGCTCCACGAGCGCATCCAGGGCGGTGCGAGCGATCTTGCGCAGCTGCGCGGCGGTCGCCACTTCCAGGATCGGTGCCGGCATCGGTCCTCTCTTGTCCTCTCGCCTCTCGAAACATCGGCCGCCGCGGGCGCTCCACGCGGTCCCGAGGCCCCGCGCTCCGCCGCAACGCGGAAGAGTGATCTCGCGGCGTTCGTGCGGCTCATTGTCGCACGAACGCCCCGGCCGCACGCGGGGTGCCCTCGGGAGCGTGGTGCGTGTACCCTGGAGCGCCCATGAACCCCTGGCGCAAGAACCCGCTCCTCTACGAGATCAACACCTGGACCTGGCTCGCGGGGCTCACCGCGCGCCTCGGGCGTCCCGTGCACCTCGGCGCCGTGCCCGATGAGGAGTGGGACACGCTCGCCAGACTCGGACTCGACGCCGTGTGGCTCATGGGCGTGTGGGAGCGGAGCCCGGGAGGGCGGCGCGTCGCCTTGGAGCACCCGGATCTGCAGCGGGAGTATCGGCACGCCCTGCCCGACCTCCGCCTCGCGGACGTGGTGGGTTCGCCGTACGCCGTGCACCGCTACCGGGTCGACGAGCACCTCGGGGGACCGGCCGGCCTGGCCCAGGCGCGCGAACAGCTCGCCCGCCGCGGCCTCGGCCTCGTGCTCGACTTCGTGCCCAATCACGTGGCGGTGGATCATCCGTGGATCACCGAGCACCCGGAGCGCTTCGTCCAGGGCCGCGAGGAGGACCTCACCGCGCACCCGAACGACTTCTTTCGCGCCGCGGGCCGCGTGTACGCCCACGGTAAGGACCCCTATTTCCCGGGCTGGACCGACACGGTGCAGCTCGACTGGTTCGAGCCCGGCCTGCGCCAGGCGATGGCCGCCACGGTCGCGGACATCGCCGAGATGTGCGACGGCGTGCGCTGCGACATGGCCATGCTGCTCCTCGGGTCCATCTTCGGTCGCACCTGGGGGGAGCGAGTGCGGCCCGTCCCGCCGCGCGAAGCCTGGAGCGAGGTCATCGAGACGGTGCGGGCCGGGCGCCCCTCCTTTGTCTTCCTGGCCGAGGCCTACTGGGACACCGAGTGGGCGTTACAACGGCTCGGCTTTGATTGGTGCTACGACAAGCGCCTCTACGACCGCCTGCGCGATGGCCACGCGGGGGGCGTGTACGCTCACCTCGCCGGCGTCCAGGGGGACGAGCGTGGGCTCGTGCGTTTCATCGAGAACCATGATGAGCCGCGGGTGTCCGCCCTGTTCGACGAGCCGCGACACCGGATGGCGGCCGCCCTTACGCTGACCCTGCCGGGCGCCAAGCTACTCCACGAGGGGCAGATGGACGGGGCGCGCGTCCGGCTCCCGGTGCAGCTCGGCCGGCGGCCCGAGGAGCCGGCGAATCCTGAGCTGCACCGCTTCTATGAGGCGCTCCTCGGCGAGGTGGCGCACCCCGTCTACCATGACGGCGACTTTGTCCTGTGCCATCGCTGGCAGCGCGGCGGCACCGAGGAGCACCTCCTCGGTTGGGGTTGGTCGCTCGGTGACGAGCGGCGGCTCATCGTGGTCAACCTCGCGCCGGAGCGGTCGCAGGGGCACGTGCGGGTGCCCTGGCCGGAGCTCGCGGGGCGGACCGTGCAGCTCTCGGATCTGATCACGGGTGAGAGGTATCAGCGCGATGGCGGCGAGATGACCGGGCCGGGCCTCTACGTCAGCCTGGGCGGGTACGGGGTCCACGTGTTCCGGGTCCAGATCTGACTCGGGGTTCACCCTCTTCGCCTGCTGCACCCCGCGACGGCAAAAAAGGGCGAAACCCGAGTCTGACGCGGCTCCAGGCCCGCCTGGCGATCTCGCGCCCTTCTCGCGGCGACCCCGCGGTTGTTCTATGATGCCCCTGTGCGCAGCGGGTTTCTCGAGATTGGACGCCTCCACGGCATCCCGGTGCGTCTCCACTGGTCGCTGCCCCTCGGCATGCTGCTCTTCAGCCGCGGGCGGTTCGAGCCAGGTCTGTGGCTTGGCATCTTCTTCATCGTGCTCCTGCATGAGCTGGGGCACGCGCTGGTGGTGCGCTACCACCGCTTGCAGGCCCTGGCGATCGAGATCCATACCCTCGGCGGCCTGTGCCACTGGCAGGGTCAGGCCTCGCCCCTGGCCCGCGCCGCCATCGCCTGGGGCGGCGTGTGGGCGCAGCTCGTGCTCCTCGGGGCCACGCTGCTGTTCGTCACGTTCGTCGGCTCGCCGCGGAGCGCCTTCGGGCAGGATCTGGCCTATGCCTTCATCGCCTCCAACGCGTTCATCGCCGCCCTGAACCTCATCCCGGTCGCGCCGTTCGATGGCGCCGAGGCGTGGCCCTTGTTCAAGCTGCTCTATCACCGCTGGCGGGACAGGCGAGCCCAACCCAAGCGGCGGAATTTCATGCTCGTGCCGCGCCTGCCTGAGCGCGAGGAAGAGCTGCCACCCGAAGATCTCAAGAGGCTCCGCGATCAGATCGAGCGCATCCGGCGCCAGGCCACCAAGAAGGGCCGCCCGGGGAGCTGAGCCTCAACAGGTCGCAGGACGCGGACGGAGCCGGGCGGCCCGGGCCACGCCACCCGGCACCGATGGCGAGGGCGCGTGGGTCCTTCCGATGTGCCGCGCCCCGGTCTATGGTTCGCCGGTTCAAACCGCAGGAGTCATCGTGTCCAGCCTCGACGCACGCCTACAATCTCTCTTTCCGAAACCGGAGGACGTGCCCGCTGCGCACGCCCTTCGCTCCTTTAACGAAGACGGCGCCTTCCTCGTGGATGGCGTGATCTCGCACGCCGCCTCCCGCCTCCCGGTGACGTCTCCGCTCTGCCTCCTCCGTGACGGCCGGCCCGAGCGTCCCCTCATCGGCGAGGCCCCGCACCTTTCCACCCAGGACGCGCTCGCCGCGCTCGACGCCGCTGCCCGCGCCTGGAACAACGGGCGCGGCGCGTGGCCCACGATGAGCGTCGCCGCGCGCATCGAGCGGGTCGAAGCCTTTGGCCAGCAGATCCGGCCGCTGCGCGAGACCGTCGCCCGCCTCCTCATGTGGGAGATCGGAAAGACCTGGCCCGACGCGCTCAAGGAGTTCGACCGCACGCTCGAGTACATCCACGACACCGTGGAGGCGCTCAAGGAGCTCGACCGCAAGGGCTCGCGCTTCGAGATCGAGAAAGGCGTGGTCGGGATGGTCCGGCGCGCCCCGCTCGGCGTGGTCCTCTGCATGGGACCGTACAACTACCCGCTCAACGAGACCTTCACGACGCTCATCCCGGCGCTCATCATGGGGAACGCGGCCATCGTCAAGCTGCCGCGCATGGGGCTGCTCTGTCACCTGCCGCTGCTCAAGGCCTTCGCCGATTGCTTCCCGGCCGGCGTGGTGAACGTCCTGGCCGGCGACGGCGAGACCATCTCGTCTCCGTTCATGAAGAGCGGGCGCGTCGACGTGCTCGCCTTCATCGGCTCCTCGCGGGTCGGGGACCTCCTCAAGCACCAGCACCCCAAGCCCCACCGGCTGCGCAGCGTCCTCGGACTCGACGCCAAGAACCCGGCCATCGTCCTCGAGGACGCCGATCTGGATCTGGCCGCCCGCGAGTGCGTCAGGGGCGCGCTCTCCTTCAACGGGCAGCGCTGTACCGCGCTCAAGATCTTGTTCGTCCCTGCCTCGCGGGCGGAGGCGTTGCTCGAGAAGCTCTGCGCCCAGGTGGAGGCGCTCCCCGTCGGGATGCCCTGGGAAGAGGGCGCCTTCTTGACCCCGCTCCCGGAGACCAGCAAGCCCGAGAGGATGGCCGCCCTCGTCGAGGACGCGCGCCGGCAGGGCGCCCGCGTCGTCAACCCGAACGGAGGGAAGACCCGCGCCACCTTCTACTTCCCGTCGGTGGTCTACCCCGTGAGCGCCGCCATGCAGCTCTATCACGTGGAGCAGTTCGGGCCCATCATCCCCGTCGTGCCCTACCGCTCGCTCGAGGAGCTCTACAGCTACTTCGATCAGAGCCCCTACGGCCAACAAGCCAGCGTCTTCGGCCACGACCCGGCACAGATCGGTCCTCTGCTCGACGGGCTCGCCAACCAGGTCTGCCGGGTGAACCTGAACACGCAGTGCCAGCGCGGCCCGGACACCTTTCCCTTTACCGGACGCAAAGACTCTGCCGAAGGCACGCTCAGCGTCTCGGACGCCTTGCGCGTCTTCTCCATCCGCTCGATGGTGGCGGCCTCGTACGACAAGCCGAGCAAGCAACTCCTGACCGACATCGTGACCGGGCGCAGCTCCCACTTCCTCCGCACGGACTACATCCTCTAGATCTAGAAGGACGCCCCAGCACCTCGGCGGCCCCCAGGGGACGAGGCAACGATCCGCAGATCATTGTCCCAGCGAAGTCGTAAAGCCGTCAGTCGAGCACGAGCTGGGACTGTCCCCCGGTGAGGAGGTGCAGGGCGTCGCGCACCTGCTCGTGGCCGAGGCGAAGGAGGAACTGGGGGTTGCGGCCATAGCTCTTGGCGCCGATGACCACGAAGTCCGGCTCGGGGCTGGCGAGCGATTCGGGGCCATGGCTCGTCTGGGCCAGGCAATCGCCGCCGCCGCTGCCAAGGAGCGCGGCGGAGAGCTTCATCGGACCGCCCGACGCGTAGCACTCGTGCACCTGCAGCTCCTCCCACAGGCTGCGATCCGGACGGTAGCCGACCAGGGCCACCACGCGATCGAAGTGCTCGAGGCTCGTGTTGCCGCTGGCGTCGCGCAGCCCGACCCGCTCGCCATCCCGCTCCCGTTGGATGCTCTGCACGGTCACGCCCGTGCGCAGCTTGACGTTCGGGGATCCGCCCAGGGCCAGGGCGTTGGCCTCGCGGGTGAGCTTGACCCGCTCGGGCAGCGGATCATCCGGGACACCGGGGATCGGCCCCCCGTCGCGTGCCTCGCCGCGCACCGCCCACACGATCTCGGTCTCGCGCGCCGTGCGCGCCACGGCCGCCAGATCCCGCAGCAGCGTGGCCGCCGAGAGGCCCGCCCCGATCACCAGCACGCGCTCGCCGGCGTACGTCACCTGATCGCGGCCGAGGACATCCGGCAGATGGCGGGTGATGAAGGCCTGACGCTCGCCCACCGCCGCGATCCCGCCCGTCCCCAGCCAGCGCGGCGTCCCATACGTCCCGGTGGCGTCGATCACCGCGTCGGCGTGGAACACCTTCTCGTTGCCGTCGCGCTCGACGAGCAGCCGGAACGGCCGGGACCGCCGCTCGGGCCGACCGAGGAAGTCGCCCTTGAGCAGACCCTCGCGCGCGATGGCCAGGACCCGCGAGCCGGTCTCGATGCGGCCGCGCAAGAGCGGGTGTGAGGCGAGCGGCAGGAGATACTGCGCCACCAGCTCATCGCCCGTCGGGCAGACTTCCGGATCCGGGGCAAACGCGCCGGCCTCCTTGGCCAGCCGCGCCCCGAGGGTCGAACGATTCATTTTCCACGGCGTGAACATCCGCACGTGGCCCCACAGGCTGACCGAAGCGCCGACTTCCCCGCGCTCGAAGACACGTACCTCGAAGCCGTTCGCCGCCGCAGCCGCTGCAGCCTCGAGACCGATGGGTCCGCCACCCAGGATGGCCAGGGTCCGCTTGCTCATGGTTCGCCTCCACGATACTGCCGTTCACACGCATCGATAGGACCAGATGCGGGCGAAGCCCGCGGGGAGCCAAGGTCCGAAGGGCCTGAGAATGAGCGGATCATGCGTGTGAGCGGCGCTCTCTGGGAGGCCATCCTAGCACTCGGAGATAGGGCGCCCAACCACCTCGCTGCAGCACTGCGCGCCCCCATCCCCAGGATGGGGAAAACCTCCCGCAGATCGAGATATGGGGACGGCCCTCGGGTTGTCCACCTTTGAACGCAGCCCCGAAGCCCGAACGAAGGTAGACGCCCCGAAGGCCGTCCCCACACATCAGTGATTGACAGTGCCCGGGCGCTTACTTCGTGCTCTTGCCCTTCTCGATGAGCTCCTTGACCTTCTGACCGCCCTTGTGGCCGATCTCCTCGTAGAACTCGTGGCCGCGCTCCGCCGCCACCTTCTGACCGCCTTTCTTGCCGATCTCCTCGTAGAACTCGTGGCCGCGCTCCGCCGCCACCTTCTGTCCACCCTTCTTGCCGATCTCCTCGTAGAACTCGTGGCCGCGCTCCGCCGCGACCTTCTCGCCGCCCTTACGCCCCGCCTCGCTCACCGTCATCGCGCCCTTGTTGTCCTTGTCCTTGTCCGCCATGTTCGCTCCTCGTTGCTCACCTTCATGAAAAGAGATTCGAGCGCCCGCCGATAGGCAGGCCCGGTGTTTACAGGCGTGCAGCATCACGTGTGCTGCATCACCGTCTCAACTCGGAAGAGAGCATGGGACATGCCAATGCCCCGGGCGGGGCCACGGCACCGGGGGAGGAGTTTCTGCGGTGCGAGGAGTCTCGCCGTCAGGCCTGAGGAATTTTGCCGCCGGGGCGGCTTTGCGGCGGGCGGCGCCCCCGGTACACGTAGTCGAGCCCGGGGCGGCCTCCGATCTCCACCGGGATGGCCAGCTCGGCCACGTTCACGAAGAGGGCGTTCATGCGGCGCAAGAACTCGATGTCACGCTCGGCCGACCACAGCGCGAGCACCCCGCCGTGCCGCAAGAGCCCCTCGACGCGGCGCAGGCCCTCGTCCGTATAGACGGGTTGGTTCTGGGGCCGGGTGAGCCACGCCGGGCCGTTGTCGATGTCGAGGAGGACGGCCAGCCAGCCGTCCTTGACCTCGTCGATCGGCTGGTAGCGGAATCGCTTCTCGAAGGCGAGCAGATCCGCGACGTGCAGGTGCACGCGCGGATCGGCCAGCGCGTCCCCGTTGAGCGGCCCGAAATACTTGCGGTTCCACTCCACCACCGCGGACGAGATCTCGACCACATCCACCCGCTGGATGCCGGGCAGGTCGAGCACCGCGCGCAGCGTGTGCCCCATGCCCAGGCCGGCCACGAGCACCGTGACGTCGTCCCGGCCGAGCGGCGCCATGCCGAGCTCGGCGAGCGATTTCTCGGAGCGGCGGCAGTCCGAGGACATGAGGAAGTTGCCGTCATAGATGATCTCGTAGGCATCGCCGCGCCGCATGAGCGCTATCTCGTGGCCATCCGGGGTGATATCGCGCTCGATGGTTTCGCCGACCGACATAGGACACCTCGCAGCCTGTTACCGGCACTATAGCCTGCCCGGCCCTCCCTGACCGACTCCCGGTGCCAGCGGAGGCGCGCGAGGCATCGGATCCGGCCCGCGGTACCGCAGGCGGAACAACAAGGAGAGCCATCCCCCGCGTCCCGCATCGGGCGCGGCCTCCAAGGCAGGGTTGATCTTCTCGAGAGGACACTTCATGTTGTGGCTCCTGCTGATGTCTTGCCACCGCTGTGGGGTTCACTGATTCCATGTCATCTTATTCATCTGCAACCCAGCCGCCCCAGGGGGGATCGGCTTTGACTCCCGTCGAGAGCCGTCGTGGTCGCCGCCTGGTTGGACGCCTGGCGAGCGGCTCCGAGGTGACGGCTTCCGTCCTTGCCCTATGCCGCGCGAGGGCCGTGCATGCGGCCGAACTGCGTGCTTTCGGCAGCTACACCTGGGTGGAGCTCCACGAATACGATCCGCTGCACGGCACCTGGACCGAGCCGCGGCGTTTCAACGCGCCGGGCACCCTCCTCCAGCTGCAGGGCCTCGTGAGCGAGCACGACGGCGAGCTGCAGTTCGCCGCCACCTGCACCGTCGCCTACAGCGGCGACAACGGTGTCTCCGTGGTCGGTGGTTACCTCGTGCGCGCCGAGGTCCACGCGCTCGAGTATGTGCTCGAGAGCTTCGACGACGCGGCCGAGTCAGAGGCCGGTGAGGGGCGAAGCGCCGTGTCGGGCACGACCGCGCCCCCGGCCACGACCGTGGCCACGCCGCCGCGGGCCGAGCCCCACGACTCCACGCCCGATCCTGCCCATCGCGAGCCCCCGCCGCGCCCGAAGACGCCGCCGGCCATGCCCGCCTTCACGGCGCCGTCGCCGGTCGTGCCCACGCCCACCTCCGCCACCGGCTGGGGCGCGGTCATCAACGCCTCGGCCAAGCGACAGAACGAGGCCGAGGAGGAGAGCGACGAGGATCTGGCCGACGAGCCCCTCCGTGCCGGCGACGTCATCGAGCACCCCACCTTTGGCCGCTGCGCGGTCGAGCGCATCGAGGGCGATCACGAGTTCGCCCAGGTGCGGCTGCGCAACGGCCGCCTGGTGCGGCTGTCGCTCGATGTCCTGCAGGTCGTGCGCGATGGGCAGGAAGGGTCGCAGCGCCGCTATCGCGCGATCGTACCGCGATGAGAGGGGCGCGGGCGCAGGCTATACATCATCCTTCAATAGACAGACTCGTACCCCTGGCGGCAGCTTCTCCCTCGGAGGTCTTGCAATGGAGAAAGAGACCCGTCCCGTCCTCGCCTGGATCGGCGAGGTGATCACCCTGGTGGCCGTCACCGCGTGGGTCGGCGGCCACGCCGCGCTCGGCGCCTTCGCCGCGCGCATCGCCTTTCGCGACCTGGATCGCGGCGTCGCCTCGACCCTCATGACCACCGTGTTCCGGTCCTTCGACACCCTGGCGCTCTGGGCCCTCATCGCGCTCGGCCTGGCCACCGTGCTGCGCGCCGCGGCCCTGGGACGCGAGGCCTGGCGCGGCCTGGCCTTCGTCTCGTTGGCCACGGCCGCCGCGCTCCTCGCCGTGGGTGTACTCGGGATCGGCTGGGTGCACCCGCGCATCGAGGAGATGTTCCGCCTCGGCACCACGCTCGATCCGCGCTTCGCCGCCCTGCACCGCCTCTCGGAGCGCCTCGGCCACCTGGAGGTGCTGCTCACGATGCTGCTCTTCGGGTCGCTCGCCTGGCGCCGGAGGCACGGCTGATGCGCGGCCGATACAGGACATCGCTCCACCATGCCGGCCTCGCCCTGGCCCTCCTCGTCGCGGGCGGCTGCAAGACCCAGCGCTGCCCCAAGAACGACGCCCAGTACGAGGTCCGCGACCGCAACGGCGGGCTCGAGTGGTCGCTCCACCCGGACGGCAAGGACGAGCAGGTGCTCTGTGACGGGGAGGATCGCCGCGTCGGCAGCATGAGCGGCCAGCGCGAGCGGCTCGTGCTGCGCGATCCCTCGGGCTCGCCCCTCCTCGAGATCACGCCCGGCGCCTCCCCCGAAGAGCTCTCCCTGGCGCGCGGCGGCGTCTCCTTCCGCGTCTACGACAAGGGCGGCCTGCTCCGTATCCTCGACGCCCAGGGCGTGCCCCTGGCGCAGCTCCACATGAGCAGCACCGCGGCCCCTGGCGGCCCGCCCGGCGCGGGCGCCCCCGAGTCCCGGCGCGCGCTCATCTACGATCCCGCCGGCAACCCGCTCGGCTATGCCGAGAGCGCGGATGGGCGCCTCGTCGTCCGCGCGCGCGACGGCGCCGTCGAGCACTACGTCATCGGCGCGCACCGCGAGCGGGCCGTGGCGGCCATGGGCCTCAGCATGTTCTCGCCGCTCGAGCGGCTGGCGCTGTGCCGGTACCTCGACGAATACGGCGGCAGCGGCCAATGAGCGCGCGCGAGGGATGACCCCCTCGCACCTCCACCTCTCCTCAGACTAACGCGTGCCCACGCCCGCGCTCCCCGGCACCAGCAGCTCGGCTCCCAGGACATTGACGGCGTTGTGACCGCCGGCGAAGAGCACGGCCCCCGTGCCGAGCCTCGTGGCGGTGTGCCGCGTGCGCGCGGACTTCAGGCTCCCCGCCGGACTGAAGCGCTCCTGGCCCGGGTCGTACCACTCGGCCGCGCCGGTGGCTGAGGCCGGCGTGGCCAGCTGCGCGGCGCCGCCGGCCACGAGCACCAGTCCGCCCGGCAGGAGCGTGGCGCTGTGCGACTGGCGGCGCGTGCCCATGGCCCCCACGGCGCGGAAGATCCCCGCCGCGGGATCATAGAGCTCGGCCTCGGCGAGCGCGCCAAAGCCCGCGCCCGCCCCGCCCGTGATCAGCACCTTGCCGTCATCGAGCCGGGTGGCCTGGTGGAGGAAGCGGGCGACCCCGAGGCCCCCCGTGGGGACGAAGCGCCCGGCCGCGGGCTCGTAGATCTCGGCGGCGGCGATCGGCAGGGCGTTCTGGCTGCCCTCGGGCGGGCCAAACCCGCCCACGATGAGCACGCGGCCGTCCGGGAGCAGCGTCGCCGTGTGGAGCTGACGCTGCCTCCCGAGCGAGCCCGTAGGAGAGAAGCGCCCGGTGATCGGATCGTAGAGCTCGGCCGTGGCCAGGTACTGCCCGGGCTCCCCGCCTCCGAAGCCGCCGGCCAGGAGCACCCGGCCATCGGCGAGGAGCGTCGCCGTGTGCGCCTGCCGCGGCGCGGTCATGCGGCCCGCCAGGACCCAACGCCCCTTCTTGGGATCATAGATCTCGGCCTCGGCCAGGACGTGCGTGCCGCCCCATTCGCCACCGGTCACGAGCACCCGGCCATCCGCGAGCAGCGCCGCCGCGTGGAGCGCGCGCGGCTTGGCCAGGGCGCCCGCCCGCGTGAACCGGCCCGCCGCGGGATCATACAGCTCCACGTCGCCGCTCACGTCCTGCGCCCGGTCGGTGAAGGGGAGCTTCTGACCGCCCACGATCAGGACCCGGCCGTCCTTGAGCAGCGTCGCCGTGTGCACCGAATGGGGCCGCGGGAGCGTGCCCGCGGCACGGAAGGTACCAGGCGGCGGCCCTGCCGTAGCCTGCGCGTCCGCCTGGGGTCCCGCGGCCCCAGCCTGAGGAGGCGCCGGGGGCCCACCTGCCCGATCGGTCGCCTTCCCGGCGGCCGAGGGTGCCGCCAAGGGCTCTTCCTCCCCCGGGTTCTCGATGTCTTCGCAGCCCCCGCACTGGACCTGGGCTAGGCCGAAGAGGAGCCAGAGGAGGGATGGACCATGAGGCTTGCGCGGCATGTTGTACGCAACATACCTCAGCGCGTCGGGCCTCGGGCCTCGCCAGACCCTTCCGGCCTTCGCCCAGCGCGGGCTTCGTCCGCAGCCCGCCCATCGATGCATGGGAGCTGCGGCGTATATTATGGAGTGCCATGCGTGAATCTCCGGTGACGCCGCATGTCCGCTTGAAGTTCCAAGACCGACTCGCGCGCCGGATCATCGAGCACCCGCGCTTCGTGCGCCCCGCGCCCTTCGACGCACAGGTCGAGCGGCGCGAGTGGCTCAAGGACGCCATCGTCCTCACCGAGAAGATGGCGCCCGGCGTGCATTCGCTGGCACGCCGCGCCGCTGACGTCTTCCGACTCGCCGAACCCATCGAGCTCTACCAGAGCGCGGGGGCGAACTGGCTCGATCCGGATCACGTCAACGTCTGCATCGGCGGCTCCGTGAGACCCATCCGCATCCGCGTGCTCGGCCACGTGCTCGCCACGCTCGACGACGCCACCATGCTCGCCGTGCTCGGGCACGAGCTCGGGCATTACTGCGACCTCGTGCTCGATCCCCCGATGGGCGAGGCCCGGCGGGGCTGCCACTCGCTCCTCGACTACCGGTCGCTCGACCCCGCCTCCTCGAGCGAGCTCATGCGCGTGTTCTCGCTGACCGTGGAGCTCACCGCCGACCGCTACGGCCTCCTCGTCTGCCGGGATCTCGACACCGCGCTCCGCACCGAGATGATGCTGACGAGCGGTCTCAAGCGAGAGGCCGTCGCCTCCTGGGACACGGGCGCCTACCTCGATCAGGCGCGGGAGCTGGTGGAGGAGATGCTGCGCACCCACGGCAGCGTCGACGGCCTGACGCACCCCGAGCACAGCGTGCGCGCCTGGGCCCTGTGGCGCTTCAGCCAATCGGACGTCTATTACACGCTCACCGGCCAAGGCGACGGCGCCTGCTCGATCGAGGACATCGATCGCGACATCGCCGTCCTGCTCCGCGTCGAGGCGGCCCTGTCCGCGAGCGCCGACGGCCGCAGCTCGGTCCGGCGGCCGGAGGGCGTGCCCACGCCGTCCCCGCTGCCGGAGACACTCGCACCCCCGACCCTGGACACCGCGGCCGACCCCTTCCGCGACCCGCTCGAGCCCACCCTCCGCACCGTCACCGCAGGCGCGCGCCGCCTGGTCGACGGCGTGCGCGATTGGTTCGGCGGCCACCACGAGCTGCCCGAAGACGATGGCCCCGACGTGAACCTCGACGATCTCGGCGACGATCTCGCGGACCGCTTCGCCGAGCTCGAACGGCAGCTCGAGCGCGAGCGGTCGGGGAAGTAATATCGTCCCGGGGGATGGGGAAGCGCTGGGATGGAGAGGGGGGTTCGCGGAGCTACGCGGGATAAGAGGAGGGGTCAGGCGAGGTCAGACTACAGACCCTGCATCTCGGTGAGCGAGCCGTTGTAAGTGTCGAGGTCGACGGCGCCCGAGATGCCCGAGACGCTGCCGGTCGAGCTGTACTGCCAGAAGCGGAGGCGGCCCCAGGGCGAGGGGACGGTCGGGCAGGAGACGCCCCAGTGAGCGACCCACAGGTAGGGCAGCGGGCTCGGGGTCGGGTAACCGAGGCCGCCCCAGAAGCCGGGCGAGGTGTAGAGGGTCGGCTGGCGGCCGGTGTTCGCCTGGATGTAGTTCAGCCACTGGTTGACCTTGCTGATGACGGTCGAGCCGGACTGGCCGTCGTAGGTCTCGATGTCAATGACGGCGGGGAGGTTGGGGCGACCCTTGCCGCCCACGGTGGTGAGCGCCTGGACGACCAGGTTGGCCTGGGAGACGGCGTCCTGCGAGGCGCGGAAGAACTGGTAGAAGCCGACGGTCATGCCGGCCGCCTTGGCGTTGTTCCAGTTGTTGAAGCGTTCGGGATCGAGGAAGCTGCCGTCGCTGTGACGGATTAAGGCGAAGTTCCGGCCCGAGTTGCGGACGGAGGTCCAGTTCGGCTGGCCCTGGAAGTACGACACGTCGAGGCCGTACTGCACGACGCTGCCGTTGCAGATGGTGCCGGTCTCGGCACCACGATCGTCGGTGGCGTCCGTCTGGGCCGGGGTGGTGCCACCGCAGGCGGCGAGCATGCCAATCATAGCAAAGCCAAGGATCTTCTTGTTCATGGGCGGGCTCCTTTCCGAGTGACCGCTCTCCCAAGCACCGCCCGTGCCAACCCTCTTGTCAGGAGAAGTCCTTGATTCGTAAGGGGGCCAATCATTTCCGGGTGGGGAGAAAAGACCCCAG
>DATAGU010000102.1:0-70788 GCA_036263495.1 Polyangia bacterium
GACCAGTCATGATTCTCCGCCTCGAACACCTCGACGGCGGTCTCGGCCGCGGTCTGAAACGATAGGCTCTCGCCGCGCACGAGCCCCCAGCGCACCTGGCTCAGGCTGCCCCGATCGAACTCCCCGCGCCCGAAGTGCTCCCACAGGCCGCGGACCACCCGCAGCGCCTCCCGGAACCGCAGGTTGTCGATCGACGTGCGCACGAGGAGATGCGCCCCCCCGCCGCGCAGCGTCCTGCCATCGCCGCTCACCGCATACGCCGCCCCGGCCTCCTTGCGCAGCCGGGTGCTCAGGTTCGACTCCACCAGCCCGGCCAGCATGCGCGCGGTTGCCAGGCTCTGCGGGTCGTTGTTCGACGGCAGGCGGCACCCCAGCACCAGCTCCACCTGCGTCGAGGCCGGCCGGTGCGTGACCAGCACGCGCTCGTTCGGCGCCCCCGACGGCGGCGGCGGCACCCGCGGCACCTCCAGGAGATCGGTGCCCTCGGTCGCCTGCCAGGTGCCGAACCAGTTGCCCGCCAGGGACTCGGCCCACGCCGGCTCGAAGTCACCGGCGATCACCAACGTGGCGTTGCGCGGGTTGTAGAGCCGCGGCACCCAGGCCTCCATCTCCGCCGCCTGCACCGCGCGCAAGGCGTCCGTCCCGAGCACCCGCGCGTAGGGATGCTCGCCATAGAGCGCCCGCCAGAACTCGCGCGTCGCGCGCGTGGCGGGCGACTCCTTCACCGGCGGGTTCGTCGCACGCAGCCGGTGGAGCACGCGCGCCCACGAGATCTGATCCAGCGCGCGCAGCCGGCCCGCCAGGAGGAGCAGCGCGTTCGAGAGGTTGCGGCGCCCGCCGAGCACCAGGTCGGCCGAATAGTCCTCGTCGTCCACCTTCCGAATCTCGAGCGCGTTCCGCTTGAGCGAGAAGAGGCCCTCCCGCTCGAGCCGGCGCAGGAGCTCGATCGTCCCCGTCGGCGCGGCCCCCGTACCGCCGCGGAAGCCGAGCACCGCCGCGATCGCCGGGAACTGGGGCCGGCGCACCAGCACCAGACGCAGACCATTGGGCAAGGTCTTGACCCGGGCGCCGCGCAGCTCGGCGACCGGCTCGGCCGGCGGCGGATCACCGAAGTCGATGCCCTCCACCGGCGCGTCCGTCATCTTGCGCGTGTCCACCGAGGGCACCCCGACGATCCCCGGCGGCGGCCGCTCGGTCTCGGGCAAGGGCTCGACGTACAGCACCCGCGCGCGCTCGGGCGCGAACAGATACGACCCATGCTGGATGAGGTTCTCGGAGCGGACCCCGGCCACCGCCTGGATCAGGCGATCGTAGGCCTCCAGGCTCCCGGTCATGTGGAAGTACTCCGCCCGGGTGGTGGCCCGCGCGACGAAGGGCTCGGTCTCGAGGATGGCGTTGGCCAGCGCCAGCTGTTGCGTCTCGCCGAGCAGCGGGACCTGATCCTCCACCCCGAGCGCGCCCGGCCCGCCGCGGGCCCAGAGCGCGGCGATCAGGCGGCGCGCGCGGTCGGCGATCGCGACCCGGCGATGGTCCGACAGCAGCGAGATCCGGCAGGCCACCACCGTGGCCTGGCGGAACTCGGAGATGGCGAACTGCACGTCCGTGACGTCGTCGTCCTTGATCAGGATCTTGCGCAGGTTCTTGGCCACCACCGGCGCGGTCAGCACCTTCATGGCCGGCGCATACGGCCCGTACATGTCCGCCAGGTAGTACGTGAGCCAGATCTCCGGCCAGACCACCGCCGCCTTCGTCACCGCCGCCCCCGTCGGCGGCGCCGGCGGCAGATAGGCCGGCGGCGCCTGCGGCGGCTGGAGCACGGGCCGCTCGGGCCGGGCCGCGTCGCCCAGCAGACCCGGTGGGAAGAACTGCTGCACCGTAGCCGCCGCCGCCGCCTCGTCGAAGTCGCCGACGATGAGCAGGCTCGCGTTGCGGGGCGCGTACGCGCTCGCCACGTAGCGCCGGGCGTCCTCCAGCGTCAGCCGGCGCACGCTCTCGTGGCTGCCGCCCGTCGGGCGCACGTACGGGTGATCCGGCGGGAACAGCGCCGTCTGGATCCAGGCCGAGACCTGGCCGTAGACCCCATTCTCGCTGCGCTGGCGGATCTCGTTCTCGACGATGTCCCTCTCCACCGCCACCTCGTCCGGCTCCACCCCGGCGAGCGGCTGCGCCAGGCGCTGCGCCGCCAGCCTGAGCAGCACCGGCAACGCCGAGCGCGGCGCGAACTCGTAGAACCGGGTGCGGTCGAGGTCGGTGTCCGCGTTGTAGGTCGCGCCGAGCCGCGCCAGCGTCTCGCCCACCCTGTGCTCCTCGAACCGGGCGTGGAAGCTGAGGTGCTCGACGAGGTGGGCGAGCCCCTCCTTGCCGGCCGGATCGCTCGTCGAGCCCGAGCCCACCACCAGCACCACGCCCACGGTGCCGCGAGTGGGCGCGCGCTCGAAGCCGACGCGCAGGCCGCTCGGCAACGTCACCTGCCGCAGCGGGAACACCGGCGGATCGAGGCCAATATCCCCGGCGGGCGCCAGCGTGGGCTCCAGGGCCAACGTCTGCGTGAAGAGGCCGCGGCTGATCCGGCTCTGGGCACACCCAGCGAGCCCCAGGACAGCGAACGAGAGGATCCAGCTCCATCCCCGAGCCCGTGAACGCACATCATTCATAGCAGCCCCCATGCAGGCGCCTGTCGACCGGCGCAAGGGACATTCTGCCAGAGGTCAGCGCCAGGGGATACTTGCTGCCCCCATGAACAGGGAGCGCCGCCTTTTAAGGGAGCTCTCCCGAGAGCAGCTCCCGGCGGCGGCGCGCGACGTGCGGCGTCGCGGGCCAGAGCGAGAACCCCCACGAGCACACGTCCGGGTCGGGCGGGTGGTCGGGGCGGATGCGTCGCGCCGGACCCACGGCGCTGCCCCGCTCATCGATGCGCACGATCACGGTGTCGGGCGCGGCGAGGGCGGCGTCGAACAGCGCCGCCAGGAGGGCGTGCGGCTCCTTCGGCTTGACGTCGCGATCGAGGAGCGCGGCGAGGCCGAGCCGCGGGACGTCGAGGTAGCTCAGCGTCGTGGCGCCCACGCGCGCGCTGCCGAGGATCGAGAGCCCGCCCGCCGGACGCATGGCCTGGAGACTCTCGGGCGTGATCTCGAGCTCGCGTGGGGGCGGGAGCCACAGCTCGTATGCGCCCGACTGCATGTGATCGGAGCACGCCAGCGCCACCGTGGGGACGTCGAGCGTGCGCCCGAGCAGGTGCGCGAGCACGTCGTTGCCCGGGTTGCCACGCTCGGCGAGCATCGATACGAACCCGACCGACGGCGCCTTGCCACGCGCGACCAGCACGTCGTCGAGCGCGAGCGACGGCGTGATGAGGAGCCGCACCGGCGGACATGCGATGCGCGCCATGAACGCGGCGACCCCATCGACGACGCGCTTGCGTTCGAGCGGCGCGGCCACGAGCACACAGCCTGCGTTGAAACCCATCGCGCGATTCTACCCGGTCAGGGGCGCGATACGACGGGGCCACGACCCTGGCTCGGCCTCTCGCGTCCCGCGCGCAGGCGCCCTGCTCAGCCGCTCAGCACCGCCCAGGCCAGCGCCAGCCAGCCCCCCAGGAAGGCGAGCCCGCCGAGCGGCGTGATCGCGCCGAGCTTCCGCACGCCCGATAGCGCCAGCGCGTAGAGGCTCCCCGAGAACAGCAGGCTGCCCACGAAGAAGAGCCAGCCCGCCGCACCCAGAGCCGCGGACGCCTGCCGTCCGAGCAGCACGCCGACCCCCACCATGCCGAGCGCATGGAACATCTGGTAACGCGCCCCGGTCTCGAAGACCGCGAGGAGATCCGCGTCGAGCCGCTTGCGCAGGGCATGCGCACCAAAGGCGCCCGCGGCCACCGACACGAAGCCCGAGAGCGCGCCAAGGACGATGAACAAGGAACCCGGACCGGCCATGCCCAGAAGATACACGCCCGCGTCCGCAACGAAAAAGACCTCTGGGAGGTCGCGGGCAGGGAAACAGCCCTCGCCCCGATCACGCCCCTGGTGACGGTATTCAACAAGCCCATCATCGCCCCGGCCTCGCCCGGGGCGATGATGGCCGGACAAGTTGCGCTCTTTCGTACCGTCAGGGTGAGCTACCAGCAGAAGCCTTATCGCCGGGCGCTCATGGAGACCTACGGCGCGCGCTGCGTGCCCAGCCCCTCGACCGAGACCGCCGCCGGCCGCGCCATCCTGGCCCAACACTCCGACTCCACCGGCAGCCTCGGCATCGCCATCTCCGAGGCGGTCGAGAGGGCGGCCCAGCAGGGCGATGCCAAGTACGCCCTCGGCTCGGTGCTGAACCACGTGCTCATGCACCAGACCATCATCGGCCTCGAGGCGATGGAGCAGATGGCGCTGGCGGGCGACGATCCCGACGTGCTCGTAGGCTGCACCGGCGGGGGCTCGAACTTCGCCGGGCTCGTCTTCCCCTTCCTCGGCGAGCAGCTGCGCGGCGGCAAGAAGCGGCGCGTCGTGGCCGTCGAGCCGGCCGCCTGCCCGAGCCTCACCCGCGGCCGCTACGCTTACGACTTCGGCGACACCGCCCGCATGACGCCGCTCGTGAAGATGCACACGCTCGGCGCGAACTTCGTCCCGCCCGGCTTCCATGCCGGCGGCCTGCGCTATCACGGCATGGCGCCCCTCGTGAGCTACGCGCAGCAGCTCGGCCTCCTCGACGCCGTGGCCTATCACCAGACGGCCGTGTTCGAGGCCGGCGTCCAGTTCGCCCGCGCCGAGGGCATCTTGCCCGCGCCCGAGGCCAACCACGCGGTCAAGGGCGCGATCGACGAGGCGCTCCAGGCCAAGGCCGAGGGCCGCCCCACGGTCATCCTCTTCAACCTGTGCGGGCACGGCCACTTCGACATGCAGGCGTACATGGACTACTTTGCCGGCAAGCTCCAGGACCAGACCTACGATGAAGGCGAGCTGGCCATGTCCCTGGCCGGTCTGCCCTCGGTCGCGGGATAGAAGACGCGGGCTCGCCGGCTGCAGGGAGTATGTGACATGAGCCAACGTGAACGCCTCCGGATCGCCACCTCGGCCGAGCTCTGGGACCAGCTCATCGGCAAAGTGCAGGAGCACGTGCTGCGCGAAGGCGGCGACTTGCAGTCCCACCTCGACGCCACCGCTACCCTGGTCTGCCTCGGCGCGTACATCTGGCAGCACGCCGCGGGCGAGGCCGCGCAGGAGCTGGGCGGGCTCGACGAGGAGACCTTCCTCGCGCTGTGTCGCCAGCTCTATCGCCAGGCGCCGCATCGGCCCACGATCCCGCAGGCCTGATCGCGCGCCCCCCGGCCTCTGCACCCATCGGGGCTGCGCTCGCTCATCAGATCTTTTGTGCCCGTGGCGCGTTCAGGCCCTCATGCGCTCACACACCGCCCAGCTCGCCCTCCTCTGTTGTCTCTGTCTCTCGGCGTGCAAGAGCCGCCCGGCCGGGGCCGCCGTCACCGCCGGGCCCCCGAAGCCCCTGGTCTGCGGTAAGGCCCCCGTGGCCCACGCCGCGGCCGTTCGGGGGAACCCCCAGGCCCGCCAGACCGCGCAGCGAGGGCTCGAGTACCTCGCGCACGCGTCCGAGACGTGGACCGAGCAGCACCAGTGCTTCGGCTGCCACGTCCAGGCCGTCACGCTCGAGGCCCTGACCGTCGGTAAACACCACCAGTACAACGTCGCGGCCAAGGACCTCGACGCCATGGTCCGGGCGCTCCTCCTCGGCGTCACCGCCGGCGGACGGATCACCGGGGTGGCCTTCGAGGGTCAGGCCTGGGCCCGCTACGATCAATGGATCGACGGCCAGCACACGAACCAGCTCCTCCAGTACGGCCGGGATCTCATCGGCTTCCAGCAGCCCGACGGCTCGGTGCTCGACGACGACGCGCGGCTGCCGGTGACGGGCGGGACGATGCACACCACGTATCAGGCCATGCAGACCTGGCGGCAGGCCTACGCCCGCACCGCCGACGACCAGTGGCTGACGCCGATCCGCAAGGCCGAGAAGTACCTGGCGCACGAGTCGGCGCAGTGGACGGCGCAGAGCGACGTGTACCTCCAGAACGTGAACTTCGCGCTCCTCGGTCTGGTGGCGGCGGGCGTGGGACCGTCGGAGGAGAGCTCGCTCCGGTTGCAGAAGCTGCTGCTCGCGCGGCAGCAACAGGATGGCGGCTGGGGGCTGGAGAAGGGCAAGAGCGACGCGCTCGCCACGGGTCAGACGCTCTATGCGCTCAAGCTCGCCGGGCACAGCGACGCGGAGACGGCGGTCGCGCGCGGCACGGGCTGGCTCATGCAGCACCAGGGGGCCGATGGTGCCTGGCGCACGGTGCACAGCGGTCAGGGCGGCGCCGAGAAGGGCGAGGGCATGTGGGCGGTCCTCGGGCTCGTGTCCACGGACGTGATGAGCGTGACGGTGAGCGGCGTCGTCGATGGGCAGCACGTGACCGACACGATGAACATCGCGGTCGAGGCGCGCGACAACCAGGCCGGCGGTGTGAACAAGGTGGAGCTCCTGGTGGACGATCTGCCGCTCAAGGGCGAGTGCGGGGCGAAGCTGTCGCACGCCTGGAGCACGCGCGGGCTGTCCGAGGGCAAGCACATCGTCGACGTGGTGGCGACCAACACCCAGGGCCAGGAGAGCCGCCGGCGCTTCGAGGTGTACGCCGGCAACGTGCTGCTCACGGAGGTGGGGACGCGCTTTGACGAGGCGCGGCAGGCGACGGAGGTGACGGTGCGGAACATCGCGCCGAGCAAGGAGGCGGCGGGCCGAGTCGAGCTGGCGGTCTATACGGTCGAGGGGAATGACAACAAGCCCGGCAAGAAGGTCTACGCGAGCGAGCACGAGGGGACGCCCGGAGCCATGACGTTCACCTGGACGGGCGCGGGCAGCGACGGCAAGGCGCAGCCGCGCGGGCGCTACCTCGCAGAGCTCGTGCTGCGTGACGCCAAGGGGAGCGTGGTGCAGAGGAAGAGTGCGCTGTTCTTCCACGACAGCGAGGCGGTGCAGCGGGAGAAGTTCGGTGAAGTCGAGGGCAAGCTCTCGCTCAAGGGCGGCGCGGGCATCGCGGCCAACAGCATGGTGGAGCTGGTGAACGACAAGGGCGACGTGGTGCAGCGGGTGCAGAGCACGGAGCAGGGGAATTTCCGGTTCAAGAACGTGGCGGCGGGGAAGTACAAGGTGCGCGCGAGCAAGATGGGCTGGGATGCGCAGGAGGCGCCGGTCACCGCCGCGCCCAAGGCGGCGCCGGCCAAGGCCAACCTGGCGTTCCACTGAGCCGATCCGAGCCACCGCGCCCCCGGCCCGTCCCTCCTTTCTCTCCTTTCAACCCCGCCTCGGTCGCAGGTTCTCGTGAGAGCCATGTTAGGATGACGGCCGAAACCCCGCCCCATCCTGCAGGACATCCGCCCATGCCCGCACCGATCTTCGTCAATGACCGCGTCTACGTGCCGGAGAACGCCGTCCAGGTGACCACCTCGCGCTCGTCTGGCCCGGGCGGGCAGAACATCAACAAGGTGGCCTCGAAGGTCGACGTGCGCGTGGACCTCGACGCGGTGGTGGGCCTCGACGAGCAGGCGCGCGCCCGGCTCCTGGCCAGCGCCGCCCGTCACCTCGACGCCGACGGCCGGCTCTATGTGACCAGCCAGAAGACGCGCGACCAGGGGCGGAACCTCGAGGACGCGTACGACAAGGTCCGGACGCTCATCGCCGCGGCCCTGATCCGGCCCAAGACCCGCCGGCCTACGAAGCCGAGCCGGGGGGCGGTGCAGCGGCGGCTCGCGGAGAAGCAGCACACCGCGAAGCGAAAGCAGCGCCGGACACGGCACGCGGACGAATGAGCCCGCCGCGCCTCAGGGTCAGGGCCGGACGAGCCGGGTGAGCGCGGCGCGGATCCGGTCGGGGATGGACACGGGCTCGCGCGAGCCCCGATCCACGAACACGTGCACGAAGTAGCCGGTGGCGCAGGGCTCCTCGACGCCGTGACGGAAGATCCCGATCTCGTAGCGCACGCTCGAACGTCCCAGGGTGCCGACCCGCAGCCCGGCCTCGATGCGATCGGGGAAGGCGATGGAGCGCAGGTAGCGGCACTGCGACTCCACGCATACGCCGAGGGTCTCACCGCCCGTGATGTCGAGGCCCCCCTCGTCGATGAGGTAGCGGTTGATGACCGTGTCGAAGTACGCGTAGTAGACGACGTTGTTGACGTGCCCGTAGACGTCGTTGTCGATCCAACGCGTCTGCAGCTCGAGGAAGTGCGGGTAGTCGGCGCGACGTTCAACCGGGGCGGCGGGCTTGGGGCTCATCGCCTCTATCCATACCGCAACGCCCCGCGGAGGACAGCGCCGAGCTCCTCTCGGCCGACGTCGCGCGGTGCGTTGCCGAGGAGCCGCTGCTGGACGATGCTGCCCTCGACGAGCGCGGGCACGTCCGCGGCGCCGTAGCCCACGGCCTCGAGGCCGCCGGGCAGGTGGGTCTCTCGCATGAGATCGATGAGCGCCCGGGCCACGATCTCGCCCGCGTCGTCCGGCCCGGCCCCGCGGATCTCGGCGCCGAGACACGCCGCGGCCTCGAGGTGCCGATCCGGGCAGGCCGGCGCGGTGAAGCGGAACGCGCTCGGGGCGCCGAGCACGACCGAGACGCCGTGCGGGATGAGCGCCTCCTCTTCGGGATAGTCGGACATGCGGAAGTCGCGCACGAGGCCGGCGATGGCGTAGCCCATGCCGTGGGGCAGGTGGACGCCGGCGTTGCCGAAGGCCACACCGGCCAGGGTCGCGGCCCAGGCCAGCTGTCCGCGCGCCTCGTCGTCGTTCGCGTCGCGCACGGCGCGCACGAGGTAGCGCCCGGTGAGCCGCAGGGCCTCGCGGCTGCCGCCGTCGCTCCACGGGTTGGCGCCCTGGCTCATGGGGCGCGCGGTCGAGGTCGCGGGACGCGGCTTCGCGGTGTAGGGCCGGGCGGTGTACGACTCGAGGGCGTGGCACAACACGTCGAAGCCACCCGCGGCCACCACCGACGCGGGCAGCGTGCGGGTGCAGGCGGGATCCACGAGCGCGAGCGCGGGCTTGAGGCGCGGCGACGCGATGCCGGTCTTGGCGCCGAGCGCGAGGATGTCGCACACGGCGATGCCGGTGGTCTCGCTGCCCGTGCCCGCGGTCGTGGGGCAGGCGATGTGCGGCGGCAGCGGCCCCGGCACCGGCTGACCGGCGCCGACGGGCTTGTTGACGTAGGCGAGGAAGTCCGCGGGGTAGGTGGCGTAGAGCAGGGCCGCCTTGCAGGTGTCGATGACCGAGCCGCCGCCCACGGAGACATGCCCGTCGAAGCGCCCCTCGGCCACGAAGCGCGCGGCGGCCTGGAACGAGGCGTCGGTCGGCTCGACCTTCACCTCGTCGTAGAGGACGACGTCGATGCCCGCGGCTTGGAGAGAGCGCCGGGCGCGCGCCACGTGTTCGAGCGCGGCGATCCGGCGGTCGGTGAACAGCGCGACCCGGGTGCACCCGAGGGCGCGGGCCTGGTCGCCGAGTTCGTCGAGGGCTCCAGGGCCGAAGGTAATACGGGCGACGTCGATGGTGAAGGCCGTCTCCCGGCCCGCCTCAGCCGCGTAGTAATGCCAGCAGGTCATGTGTCACCGAGCCTCATGTGGTTGTCCGCTCGTGGTTGTCATGACCCGCGCGGGTCTTTGATCAAGGGGGCTTGATCAAGGTGCCTTGGCGGGCCTCTCGCCGAAGATCGCCGTGCCCACGCGGATGAGGGTCGCGCCCTCGGCGATGGCGACCTCATAGTCGGCGCTCATGCCCATCGACAGCTCGGGGAGGGGAAGACCCGTGCGGGCGCGTTCGGCCGTGGCCAGCTCGGCGAGGCGCCGGAAGTGCGGCCGCACCTCCTCGGGCGGAAGCGCCGGCGGGATGCACATGAGGCCGCGCAGCTCGATCCCCGGCAGCTCCCGCATGCGGTCGACCAGCTCCGGCAGCTCAAGCGCATGGCAGCCCGATTTCTGCTCCTCCTCGCCCACGTTCACCTGGATGAGGCACGGCTGCACGAGGCCGATCGTGGTCGCGCGGCGCGAGATCTCTTCGGCCAGCGAGAGCGAGTCCACCGAGTGGAGGAGATCGCACACCCCCACCACGTACTTCACTTTGTTGCGCTGCAGCCCGCCGATGAAGTGCCAGCGCACGGGCCCCTCGGCCGCAGGCACCACCGCACGCGCCTTGTCGCGCAGCTCCTGCGGGTAGTTCTCGCCAAAATCGAGCTGCCCCGCCGCCACCGCCTCGCGCACCGCCTCGATGGGCTGGAGCTTCGAGACCGCTACGAGGCGAACCATGGCGGGGTCGCGCCCTGCGGCTCGGGCCGCTTCCATGATATGGGCGCGCAGGGCCCCCAGACGCTCGGCCACGCTCATGCGAGCTCTCCCCTCTGGTCGATCTGGCCCACCTTGCGTAAGAGCTCGACCACCTGGCACAGCGGCAGCCCGACCACGTTGGTATAGGAGCCCACCACCGCGCGCACGAACCCCGCCGCGGACCCCTGGATGCCGTAGGCGCCCGCCTTGTCGCGCCACTCCACCGTGGCCAGGTAGGCGTCGAGATCGGCCGCCGTGAGCGGACGGAAGAGGACCGCTGTGGTCACGGCCAGGGACAGCGCCGACCAGGCCGCGCCACGTGGGGGCAAGAGCGCCACCCCGGTGACGACGCGGTGGCGACGCCCGGCGAGGCGCGAGAGCATATCCCGCGCGTCCCGCTCGTCCTCCGGCTTGCCGAGGAGCCGGCCGTCGATGGTGACGATGGTGTCGGCGCCGAGCACCGCATCGTCCGGACGGCGGCCGGCAACGGCCTGCGCCTTGGTGCGGGCGAGGAGCGCCGCGTTCTCTTTCGGCGTGAGAGAGGGATCCGGGATCTCCGGCACATCGGCGGGATCAACCACGGGTTCGATGCCCGCGGAGCGCAGGAGTTCGAGACGACGGGGAGACGCAGAGGCGAGGACCAGCACGCGCGCAGTCTACACCGGGGATCAAAAAACCACGCACGGTCACGCAACTTCCCGGGCCCCGCCCCGATAAGCGCCGCGAACCCTGAGGAACAGGGTCTTGCGGAGGCGAACATGGACAAGAAACATCTTCTGCGAACGATCTATGCATTGGGGGCGGCCCTTCTACTCTCTGTGATCTCTGTGGCCGGCTGCGTGGTCTCGGGCAGCGCGCGGCTCTACCTGGTGTCCAGCAGCGTGGACGGTACGCCGGCGGCCGTCAGCCCGACCGGCGCCATCTCCACCGAGTGGACGCTCGCGCCCGACGCCGACACGGCCGATGAGACGACCTTCCTGGTGGTGCGCGGCGCCGTGGACTCGCGCTGGGCGGCGAGCGCCGCCCAGCCGCCCCTGCCCTCGACACAGCTCGAACGCCTGGCCCTCGGGCGGGTTCATGTCGAGGGGCGGACCGTGCGTTTCGTGCCGGCGCGCCCGCTCCTTCCGCGCACCCGCTACACCTTTGTAGTGACCACGCGGCTGCGGGCCGCGGGCCTGCCGCTCCTGCGGCCTATCCTGCGCGCCTTCACCACCGGAGACGACGCCTCCGGGGCGCCGGTGCTGTCCCTGCTCACCCCGGCCGACGGCGCGGTCCAGGTGGTCCGCAACCTGCGCCAGGTGGCGCTGCGCTTCTCCCAGCCGGTGAGCGGGGTCGACGCTGGCTCGCTGCGCCTCGTGGGGCCGGCCGGCGGGGTCCCAACCTCGGTGATGACCGACAGCTGCGCGGGGTGCTACCAGCTCCTCCTCACCGAGGCCCTGGCGGCCGGCAGCCTCTATCACCTCGACGCGAGCATGGCGATCACCGACGCCCAGGGCGTGCCGCCTTTCCTGGGCGATCCGGCGCCGGGCTTCATGACCGGCGACGAGCTGCGCCAGGCCCCGCCCACGCTCGGCGACGTGACGGCCACCTCATCGAGCGGCTGCCTGGTCGCGCAGTGGAGCACCGATCCGGCCGCGGATTCCACGCTGTGCCTGGAGGAGGACTGCACGAGCGACGCCGCCCTCTCGAGCGATCACGAGGCGGCGCTGCCCATCCCCGGCGGGGAGGAAGGCACCCTGACCTTCACGGTGGCATCGCGCGACGAATCCACGGCGCCGGCCGCCCAGTCCTCCGAGATGCCCGTGCCGCCCGCCTCGCCGCGGCAGCTCGTGATCACAGAAGTGCTGAGCCGTCCCCTCGGTCCCTGGCCGGCCCAGCAGTTCGTCGAGGTGTGGAACCACGGCGCCGTGGCCGAGAGCCTCGAGGGCCTCGAGCTCGCCGATGAAGGCGGACACAACGTCTTGCCCGCGGTCAGCGTGCCCCCGGGCGGTCGCGCGCTCATCGTGCCGGCCGGCTACCAGCCGAGCGGCGGTCCGGATCCGGCTCCGGCCAAAGGCACGGTGCTCGCGCGCGTGGCCGAGCGGACGTTGGGAAAGTCGGGCATCCGGGCGGATGGAGAGGCGTTCGCCTTGCGCGAGACCGATGGCCGTCTCGTGTCGCGGTTCTCGACCTACGGGCTCAAGCTCGACCGGGGGCAGAGCGCGGTGCGGGTCCTGCGCTGCGACGTTCGTAAGGCCTACGCGCCGGCCCGGGATGGTCGCTCTTCCCCGGGCAAGCCGGACGCCGTCCCGGAAGCGCCCGAGTAGGGGGCCCCAGGAGGAGATCCCGGGGCCGATCGCACGGGCGTTGAGGGGGTAAGGAATACGCGGAAAGCAGGATGAGCCCGGCCGGCGGCCACCTTGCGGCGCCCGTGGCCCTGTGTTAACTGTGCCGAACGGTTTTTGTATCGCTGAACACACTGCTCCCCACGGGACTCCCTGGGGGACAGAGGCGGCTCCAGGGCCCAACGGAAGAAGAAGGAAGAACTCATGTCCGGCCATAATCGATGGACCAAGATCAAGCACAAGAAAGCTGCCAGCGACGCCAAGAAGTCCAAGGGCTGGACTAAATTCATCAAGGAGATCACGGTCGCCGCACGCATGGGCGGCGGCGATCCGGACGGCAACCCGCGGCTGCGCGCCGCCATCGACAAGGCGCGCGCCGACAACATGCCGAATGACACCATCCAGCGCGCCATCAAGAAGGGTTCGGGCGAGCTCGAGTCCGTCAACTACGAGGAGCTGCAGTACGAGTGCTACGGCCCGGGCGGCACCGCGGTCATCGTCGACATCATGACCGACAACCGCAACCGCACCGCCTCCGAGATCCGGCACCTGCTCGAGAAGCACAACGCCAAGATCGGCGCCTCGGGCTCGGTGCTCTACCTCTTCAAGAAGCGCGGCACCATCCACTTCGACGCCGGCGCCGTGGACGAGGACAAGCTCATGGAGGCGGCGCTCGAGCTCGGCGCCGAGGACATCCAGAGCGCGGACGACGTGGTCACCGTGCTCACCGAGCCGGGCGCCTACATGAGCGTCAAGGAGGGGCTGGAGAAGAAAGGCTTCAAGCCCAGCAGCGGGGAGGTGACCATGATCCCCGACAATCAGGTCCGGCTCGAAGGCAAGGACGCCGAGCAGGTGGTCAAGCTCATCAACATCCTCGAAGATCACGACGACGTGCAGAACGTCTACGTGAACGCCGACATCGACGAGTCCGTGATCGAGCAGATGTCGGCCTGATCCTGCCTGAACCCGCTTCGCCGCCCGTCACCGAAGCGCGAAGCCCTCATCCCCCTCTATGAAGGCCCAGAAGGCTCAAAGGCTCCCATCGCTTGCCGGCCCCCGCTCCTGAGCCTTCGCTCCCACAGTCTCCTCCGGGCCCCTCCTTGATCCTGGGGGTCGATCCCGGGACCCGGCGTTGCGGCTATGGCGTGGTAGACGCCCGGGCGCAGGGGCTGGCCTACGTGGAGTGCGGCGTCATCGAGATGCCGGCGCGCGCCCCGCTGTCCGAGCGGCTGGCCGAACTACAAAACTCCCTGCGGGAGGTGGTGGAGGAGCTGCGCCCTACGGTGATGGCCGTGGAGGAGGTGTTCCACGGCATCGACGCGCGCGCGGCGCTCGTCTTGGGGCACGCGCGCGGGGTGGTGCTGGCCGTGGCCGGCGCGCGCGGGTTGCCGGTGTTCGCCTACCCTCCGGCCACGGTCAAACGCAGCGTCACCGGCGCCGGCCGCGCCCCCAAGTCGCAGGTGGCCTCGGTCGTGCGCTCCCTCCTGAAGCTGCGCCGGGTGCCGAGCGCCGACGCGGCGGACGCCCTGGCCGTGGCCATCTGTCACGCCCACCACACCACCATGATGCGGCTCCGCGCCGCGAGCCGGCTCAGCCAAGCCAAAGGGGTGCGAAGATGATCGCGCAGCTACGGGGTACGCTCGTCGAGAAGTCCTTCGAGCGCGTGGTGGTGGACGTGCAGGGCGTGGGCTACGCGGCGGTGGTCTCGATGCAGACCCTGGCCGAGCTGCCCGAGGTGAGCCAGCCGGTCGTGCTCAAGACCTACCTCCAGGTGCGCGAGGACGCCCACCTCCTCTTCGGCTTTGCCACCGACGAGGAGCGGCGCGCCTTCGAGCTGTGCATCAGCGTCTCGGGCGTGGGCCCCAAGCTGGCGCTGGCCCTCCTGTCGGCCATGCGCCCCGAGGTGCTCGCCGAAGCGGTCTCGAGCGGCGACGTGACGCGCCTCACGCGCACGCCGGGCATCGGCAAGAAGACCGCGGAGCGGCTCGTGGTGGAGCTGCGCGATCGCTTCGAGAAGCTCGGCCTGGCGCGGCCCGGCAGCGCCGCCCCCAGGGCCAAGCCGACCGGCCTGGCCGCCACGGTGGTCTCGGCCCTGGTCAACCTCGGATATCGCGCCCCCGAGGCGGAGCGGGCCGCGGCCGAGGCCAGCAAGGTCCATCCCGAGGCCCCCCTGGAGATCCTCCTGAAGGAGGCGCTGCGGACGCTCACCGGCTAAGATACGTGAGTTTCTAAGGCTTCTACGGCCCAGGTGAGACGAGCGCGCGATGGCACGCAAGAAACACGACGAAGGGACCCTCGGCGGCGAGGAGCAGCCCCGCGAGGTCTCGGCCGCGCCCCAGCGGGACGAGCGCAACTATGACGTGGCGCTGCGGCCCCGCAGCTTCGACGAGTACATCGGCCAGCGCAAGGTGGTGGAGAATCTCAAGATCTTCGTCGAGGCCGCGGCGCGGCGCGGCGAGGCGCTCGATCACGTGTTGTTCTGCGGCCCGCCCGGCCTCGGCAAGACCACGCTCGCCCACGTCATCGCCAACGCCCTCGGCGTGACCCTGCGCAGCGTGGGCGCGCCGGCCATCGAGCACAAGGGCACGCTGGCCTCGTACCTCACCCAGCTCGCCTCCCGCGAGGTGCTGTTCATCGACGAGATCCACCGCCTCCAGCCGGTGGTCGAGGAGTACCTCTATCCGGCGATGGAGGACTTCCGCATCGAGATCCCGGTCGGCGACGGGCCGGCCGCGCAGCTCCTGCAGATGAACCTGCCGCACTTCACCCTGGTCGGGGCGACCACGCGCACCGGCCTCCTCACCTCCCCGCTGCGCGATCGCTTCGGCATCGTCCTGCGGCTCGAGTACTACACGGCCGAGGACCTGGCCGAGATCGTCACCCGCTCGGCCTCGCGCCTCGGCATCCAGGTCGATGCTTCGGGCGCGGCCGAGATCGGGCGCCGCGCCCGCGGCACGCCGCGCATCGCCAACCGCCTCCTCCGGCGGGTGCGCGACTACGCCGAGGTCGAGGGCGACGGGCTCATCGAGCGCCGCATCGCCGCCCGCGCGCTCGATCGCCTGGGGGTGGACGCCCTCGGGCTCGACGAGATGGACCGGGCGCTCCTGCGCGCGATGATCGTCCGCTTCGACGGCGGCCCCGTGGGGATCGAGTCCCTCGCCGCCGCGGTCTCCGAGGAGTCGGCGACCCTGGAAGACGTCTATGAGCCGTTCCTCATCCAGGAGGGGTTCGTCCAGCGCACCCCGCGGGGCCGCGTCGCCACCCGTCGCGCCTACGAGCACCTCGGGATGCCGCAGCGCACGAGCGGGCAGGGGTCGCTGTTTTGATCTCCGCCCCCGGCCGGCCCCGCCGATGAGCCTCACGATCTCACGCCACGATCTCGTCCAGCTGCTCGAGCGCTGGCAGCGCAAGGAGCTCGACGCCGCGGCCGTATGCGCGTGGGTCGGCGCGCGCTGGCCGAGCGACGACGTCTCCTTCACGGATCGCGAGGGCGAGCTGTCGGTCGCGCGCGAGGTGGTGGAGGAGCTGGATCTCCTCATGGTGCACCTCCTCACGCCCGAGGACGTACCGGCCCTCCTCCGGCTCCTCGCCGCCCCACCCGGCGCAAGCGCAGCCGCCGTGGAGGACTTCCGGCGCTATTGCGCTGCCATCGATCGCCCGTCGCGCAGCCGCAAGCTGCGCAAGGATCCTCTCTACAGCCCCTTCTGCGTGTAGCCGGTCTGCCCGCCCGCCGGACTCAGCCGAGCTCGAGGCGCAGCACCGCGCTGTTCACCTCGACGAACCCGCGGCGCAGGTAGAACCCACGACGATAACTCTCCCGCTGGCGGTTCTGGTGCAGCTCGATGCGCCGGCAGCGCAGGCCGCGCGCGTGCGAGATGGCTGCGTCGAGGAGCTGGGTCCCGATCCCCAGGCCGGTATGGACCCGCGCCACCACCAGCTCGTCGATCGACGCCAGGAGCCCACCGAGACGGATCTGCGGCCGGTACGACACCGCGATGTAGCCGAGCACGTCCTGCCCTTCGGCCGCCACGAACACGCAGGCCTCGGGGTGACGGATCACCTGGGTGACCGTCTCCGCCGCAGCGCGCGGGTCGGGCGCATACCCGAGATCGCCGAGCAAGGTCCGGATGGCGAAGGCATCCCCGGGCCGAGCGCGCCGGATGTTCACGCGCGTGCCCCGTAGCGCCCGAGGAGCGCGGCCAGATCGACTTCGGCGCGAAAGACCTCGGTCGCCGGCCCGCGCAGGAGCACGGCCCCGAGGTCGGCGGCGACGGTGATGTTCAAGCTGCCACCGGGCAGGTGGACGGCCAGCTCGACACCGGGCCGGGCGCGGCGGGTGAGGCAGGCCGCGACGGCCGTGGCGCAGGCCCCGGTGCCGCAGGCGAGCGTGATGCCGCAGCCGCGCTCCCACACCACGAGGTCGATCTCACCGGACGGCCGGACGCGCGCGAACTCCACGTTAGTCCGGTGCGGGAACCACTCATGACGCTCGAGCAGCGGACCATAGCGCTCGGCCAGCTCGCGCAAGGGCTCGTCCCCCTCGATGAACAGGACTGCGTGGGGGTTGCCCATCGAGACCGCCGTGAGCCGAACGTGGCGACGCTCGCCGTTGCCGTGGAGCGTCACCTCCTGCTCGAGCGCCGTCTCCTGCTTCGGGCCCGCCATCGGGACCTCGCCGCGCGCGAGCCGGGGCCGCCCCATGTCCACGGCCACGTGCGTCACCCGGCGCGCCCCATTCAGCGTCACCTCACAGCGCAGCACCCCGGCCCCAGTTTCGATCGGGATCGCCGACCGCCACAACTCCGCGTCCTGCTCGTACAGGTACTTGGTGACGCAGCGGAGCCCATTGCCGCACATCTCGGCCTCGCTGCCATCGGCGTTGAGCACGCGCATGCGGGCGAGCGCCCCCGGCGCCGAGGCCTGGGAGATCACGAGGACCCCATCGCCGCCCACGCCGAAGTGACGGTCACAGAGGACCGTGGCCGCCCGCGGCCCGAGCAGTGCCAGATCGCCATGCGCCCCATCCCGCGCGTCAACGACCAGGAAGTCGTTACCGCATCCCTCCATCTTGGCGAACTGGAGCATCACTCGACGATATCGTGAGCACGCCCACCTAGCAAGAACGTGTCAAGTCCTTTCGCCGATGGCCGATCACCGCTCAGAGGAGAGTTTTATAGCGAGCGGTCACCTCCTGGTCCTCCCGGGGCCCGAAGATCGAGCGGCAAGGTGCGGGAACGATTGACTCCCATCGCGTCCGCGGCATCTTATTAGTGTCATGCGCACGATGAGATGGCTTTGCGGGGTCCTGCTGGCAGCAACGCTGGGCGGCTGCGCCACGGACCGTTACCTCTTCCGCCCGACCGAACACGCCAACGCCTCCTTGCCGGAGAATGGCTTCCCGGCGGCGCTCTACCAGGTGCCGCCGGAGCGGCCGCAAGGCGAGGTCAAGATCGCCAGCCTGGGGGTCCAGAAACTCGAAGATCCGCCGGGGCGTCACCTGATCCTGCGGATGGTGGTGACCAACAACTCCGATGAGCCGTGGAGCCTGGACACCACGCGGCAGACGCTGACCTTGGCCGGGGCCGGGGGAGGCGCCATCGCGCCGGTACGGGCCTATGGCAGCACGGCGCTCACCGGCCCGGTGCTCGAGATCCCGCCGCGGCAGCAGCGCACGGTGGATCTGATGTATCCCGTGCCGCGCAAGCTGAAGGTACAGAACTTCCAGGTCGCCTGGTCGCTCTCGACGCCGACGACCTACGTGACGCAGTACTCCTCGTTCCGGCGCGAGGAGCTGCCGGATACCTACGCCTCGAGCTACTACTACGGCTATCCCTACGGCCCGTACTCGGGCTGGTATGGCCCGGGATACTTCGGCTCCAGTCTGTACTGGGGTTATCCCTATGCGTATGGGTATGGGTACGGTTGGCACCGCGGCGGGTATCCGGGCCGGCCTCCCGTGGGCGGCGGCGGTGTCCCCTCGGGGCCACGCACCGTGCCCCCACCGCCGCCTTTTGGTGGTGGCTACGGTCACGGCGGCTTTGGCGGCGGCGGCTTTGGCGGCGGCGGCTTCAGTGGCGGTCACATCGCCACCCCACCGCCTGCCTCCTTCGGTGGCGGCGGACGAGGCGTCGGAGCGCCCCCGGCCTTCCGCCGCTGACAGCATCCGCACTCCAGCCCCTCCTCGCGGCCTAGCCCTCCCCCCATACACAGCCCAACCCTCCCCTCTTTCCGGAAACCTGGCCTCTGCGGCCTGAACCCTGACCTCAGCAGTAAAACGAGGGTCCTCAGCAGCAAAACGAGGGTCCTCAGCAGCAGAACAAGGGTCCTCAGCAGCAGAAACAAGGTCCTCAGCAACCCAGAAGGCCTCCTCAGCGGCCCGTAGGTCACCTCAGCAGCCCATAGGGCCTCCTCAGCGGCCCACCGGCTCACCTCAGCAGGCCGGAGCGCCCTCCCCTCGGACGCATCCCCCTCCTCCGGCGCCCGAAAGAGGTTCATCCGGGACGGGCGATGGAGTATGTTTCGCCCCGAAAGGACCTTCCAAATGGCCGAGATCGCACCCTTCCGAGGCATCCTCTACACCCCCAAGGCGGGGCACCCATCGCGGCTCCTGGCGCCACCGTATGATGTCATCTCGCCGGCCGAGCGCGAGCAGCTGGCGGCGCTCGACCCGCACAACTGCGTCCACCTCATCCTGCCCGCGGCCGATGCGGGCGATGCCGTGGGCGACTCGCGCTATCCCCGCGCCGCGTCGCTCTATCAGAGCTGGCTCACCGAGGGGGCGCTCGCGCGCGACGCGCAGCCGGCCATCTACCGCTATCACCAGGCCTTCGAGGTCTATGGCCAGCCCGTGGTGCGCAAGGGCTACATCGCGCGCATCCGGCTGCGCCGCTTCGAGGAGGGCGTGGTGCTGCCGCACGAGCGCACGCTCTCGGGCCCCAAGGCCGACCGGCTCAAACTCATGCGCGCCACGCGCGCCCACTTCTCACAGATCTTCGGCCTCTACAGCGATCCCGAACGGGCCACCGACCGCGTGTTCGCCGGCGTCGAGGCCGGCCCGCCGGATCTCGAAGGCCGCACGAACGACGGCGTGTCCCACCGCGTGTGGCGCCTCACCGACCCGGCGGCCCAGCGCGCGCTCAGCGCTTACATGGCCGACCAGAAGGTCTACATCGCCGACGGCCATCACCGGTACGAGACCATGCTGACGCTGGCCGCCGAGCTGCGGCCCGAGGCGGTCTCGCAGCGGGCGGCGAGCGAGTACGGCGTCATGTTCTTCTGCAACATGGATGACCCGGGGCTCGTGGTGATGCCGACCCACCGCGTGCTGCATGGGCTCCCGGGCTTCGACCGCCAGGCCGTGCTGCGCGCGGCCGCGGCCTCGTTCGAGATCGAGGAGGGGATCGTCGGCGACATCGGCGTGGTCCGGGAGAAGCTCGCGGCCCTGGCCAAGGAGCGCCCGAGCTTCGCCATGCTCACGCCCGGCGCCGGCGCGGCGAGCGTCGCCTACCTCCGGCTGCGCCCCGACTTCGACCGGCAGAAGGTGCCGGCGCTCATGGCCTCGCCCGTCCTGGCCGACCTCGACGTGACCCTGCTCCACGGCGTCGTCTTCGAGGTCATCCTCGGCGTGTCGCGCGAGGCGCAGGAGAAGCAGACCCACCTGCGCTACGTCAAGGACTGGAACCAGGCGCTCGTCGAGCTGCGCGCCCCGGACGTGCAGGCGGTGTTCCTCATGAACCCCACGCGCGTCGGGCAGGTCAAGGCCGTGGCCGACGCCGGCCAGGTGATGCCGCAGAAGTCCACCTTCTTCTATCCCAAGATCGCCTCGGGCATCGTCATCAACCCCATCGATCCCAAGGAAGAGGTCTGAGCCCCTTCAGATGGGAGACGATGCGGACATGGCGGACCCGCCGGCTCCTTCCCTCGATGTCCCCGATCCCGATCTGACGCGCGATCCGATCCTGCGCGGCCGCCTCGTCCTGTGGCAGCCGCGCATGGGGTATCGCTTCAGCGTGGACTCGCTCCTGCTCGTGCACTTCGTCGGCGAGGCGCCATACGGCCGGGTGATCGATCTCGGGGCCGGCGTGGGCGTCATCGGGCTGGCGCTGGCGGTGCGGGATCCTTCGGCCACGGTGACGCTGCTCGAGCTGCAGCCGCGTATGGCCCGCCTGGCGCGCTCCAACGTGGAGGGCAACGGCGGCACCGACCGGGTGCAAGTGGTGGAGGCAGATCTGTCGAACGCGCGGGCCATGCGCCGGCTCCTGACCGGCGCGTCCTTCGATCTCGTGGTGTCGAGCCCGCCCTTCTTCACCCTCGCCTCCGGGCCGCCGGTGCCCGACCAGGAGGAGGCGATCGCGCGCCACGAGCTGCGGCTCACGCTGAGCGACGTGTGCCGCGAGGCGCGGCGCCTGCTCGTGCCGGGCGGCCGGGCGGCGCTGGTGTTCCCCTCGGACCGTCTGACCGAGCTCCTGGGCGGCCTCGATCACGAAGGGTTGCGACCGACGCGGCTGCGCGCCATCCACCCGCGCCCCGGGCAGCCGGCGCAGCGCGTGCTCGTGCTGGCGATCAAGGGCGGCAAAGGAGGGCTGGTCATCGAGCCGCCGCTCATCGTGCGCGACGATCACGGCTACACCCCCGAGGTGAGCGAGGCGCTCGGGGACGGTTGAACCGGAACATCACGGTTGGATGCCGTCGCTGGCGGCGCCGCACCAGGCAGACAGGTGTTCGGCTGCGGATGAGCGGTCTATAATCCCCGACGGGCAGCGGTCCTCCGGGAGTCCGTCGTGACACAGGGTCTGCGAGCGCAGCGCTACACCATCCAGGGCGAGATCGGCCAGGGTGGGATGTCGATCATCTACCAGGCCTTCGACCACCTGCTGCAGCACCCGGTGGCGTTGAAGGTGCTCAAGCCCGCCTACGTGAACGAGCGGCAGCGCTTCCTCAACGAGGCGTACATCACCGGGCTCCTCGATCACCCCCACATCGTCGCGGTCCACGACATCGGCGAGGACGAGAACCGGTGCCCCTACTTCACCATGAAGTGGATCCGCGGCGAGACCCTCAGCCATCACCTCGAGCTCGCGCGCGACCCCACGAGGGCGCTCGATTCCCTCGAGCGGTTCCTCGGCATCTTCCACAAGATCTGCGACGCCGTGGCCTTTGCCCACAGCCGCGGCATCGTCCACCGCGACATCAAGCCCGACAACATCCTCATCGGGCAGTACGGCGAGGTGTACCTGCTCGATTGGGGGCTGGCGCGGGTGATCCGTCCGTCCGCCTTTGCCCAGCTGAGCCCGCCGCTCGCGCAGGCGTTCCGCCAGGACTTCGACCCCCGGGACACGCTCATCGGGACCCTCGAGTACGCCTCGCCCGAGCAGGCCCACGGGCACCACCACCAGATCGACGAGCGCACCGACATCTTCCTCCTCGGCGCGCTGCTCTATTACATCCTCATCGGCCGGGCCCCCTTCGCCGCGGAGGACGGCGCGGTCCCCGAGCGGATCCTCCGCGCCCAGGCGGCGCAGATCCGTCCGCCCGAGGAGGTGGCGCCGCGGGCGTGCCTGCCGCCCGGCATCAGCGCCATCGCCATGCGCGCCCTCTCGCGCGAGCCCCGGCACCGCTATCCCTCGGTCGTCGCGCTGCAGGACGCCGTGCGGCGCTTCGTACACAGCGGATCGTACCTACCGACCAAGACCTTCTCCAAGGGCAGCCTGATCATGCATGAGGGAGATGCAGGCGAGGACGCGTACATCATCGTCTCGGGCCGCTGCGAGGTCTATCAGACGGTGAACGGCCAGAAGGAGGTGCTGTGCGAGATGGGTCCGGGGGAGGTCTTCGGCGAGACGGCCATCCTCTCGTCCAAGCCGCGCACGGCCAGCGTCGTCGCCCTCGAGGACCTGACGGTGCTGACGGTGACGGCCGACATCCTGGCCTCGGAGATGGGGCTCAACTCCTGGGCCGGCCGCTTCGCGCGCGCGCTGGCCCTGCGCTTTCACGACGGCACGGTGCGCCGCTGGCGGTGAGGCAGGCCGCTGGTGGGTAGCGAGCCCGAGCGTCCTATCGATCGCCTGATGATCGTGCTCGTCAGAGCGTCAACCCCCGCCGCGCCCCGTAGGCTTGGCGGAGTGCTTCCTTGGCCGGCTCCGAGGCCTGACTTCCGATCGCATCGAGCGCCTGGAGCTGACCGATCCAGGGTGCCCGCGCCAGCGCGCGCACGCCCGCGTCGCCGATCGGGCAATAACTGAGATCGAGCACCTGGAGATTCGCCGGCAGAGCGGCCAGCGCCGCAGCGTCCTGCGGTCCGAGCCCGGTGAGCTTGAGCGTGATGGTGCCGAGCGAAGGGGAGATGCGTCGCAGCCCCACGAGTGCGCCGGGGCCTAGAGAATTGCGGTCCAGATCCAGGACCTTCACCGTCGCCCCCTCGATGAGGGTGCGGGCCCCGGCGCCCTGCAGATCGATCTTCTGCAGGGTCAGATCCTCCAGGCCATGAAGTCGCAGCACCGCGCTCGCCCCCACATCGCCGAGGGATTGACCGCTGAGATCGAGCCGCCGCAGCGCCCCCGTATGCGGCGACGCCGCCAGCGCCTCCACGCCCTTGGAACTGGCGTTCACGCCAGCGAGCAGCAGGAAGTATACAGACCGTAGGATCGGTGATTGTGCGAGCAGCGTCATCCCTTCATCGCCGATGGCGCAGTCGGACAGGGCCAACCTTTGGAGCCCCTGCAGCTTGGACGATCCACTCATTGTTTGAATCGCCGCCCGAGAGAGTGGATTGTCCTGTACGTTGAGGGTATTGAGCGCCGGTACCCTCTTGTCGGCCAAGATGGCCGCCAGCTCCTCGTCGTTGAGGCTCTGTGCCGCGAGGTGGAGCGTCCCACGCTCCATCGTTTTTAGGCTCTCTCCCACCAATCGGTTGACCTTGAACCGATCCATGTCGTGTTCTTTCTTGGGGGCAGCCTCCCGCTGAAAGTAGAGGAGTCCCCCGCAGACGAGGAGCAGAGCGGCTCCGATGCCAAACGCCGCCCTCACCACTCACCACCACAAGCCAGAGGAGCCGTAGAGCGCGGTGACGCGGGTCTCATCGTTTCCATCCAGTTGCGATTCCAACTTGTTGAGCCCGCGCTGGTAATCGTTATCGCCGCGCAGCTTGTATTGACGACCGATCCGCTCGACGAGAGCACGGCCGTCGCTGCCATGGCGCGCCACGAGGATGTCGGCGACCATCTGCTCCTCCCACTCCGCCGTCTCGCCATCCATGCAGCGGCAGATGAGAGTGATGGCGACGTCGGCCGAGGTCTGGGCGTAATAGTCGGCTCGGAGCAGCGTGCGCAGCTGCATCGCCTCGGCTCCGTCGATCGCGTAGTACATGTCCCAGGCATTGGCCCCATCGACGACGGTCGCGAAGTCCCCAGCCTGCTGTGAGGCGCGCAGGATGTCGAGCATCGTGTTCTCGTCCGCGTCGAAGGTCATCCCGCGCCGCAATCGGCGCAACATCTGGATGCGCTCGATGGTCGGGCGGGCCGCGATGCCACTCTTGCCACTTCGAGCGACGTCTTGGCGGATCTCGGTGTCGCTGCGTATCGCGGCCGAGTCGTCCATCGAAGGACGCAGGGACTGGGTCGGAAGGTTTTGGATGCCGGACAAGTTGTCATTGATCGTGACGCTGCCCTTGATGCGCTCGCCCCCCTCGGTATAGGGACCTGACCCTGCCTTACCGCTGCTCTGTAGCTCCTCGGCGCGCCGCCAGGTATCGGCGCGCTCGGTGGCCATGTCAGCATCAAACCATTTCTCCATCCCCATATCCTGCAACATGCGCGGGACGAGGGTCACCGGCACCAAGGTCTTCTCGGCGATGATCGGATTCAGGCGGTTCGCCGCACGCTCGAAGACGCCGGTCATGGACATGAAGTCCGGCATGAAGTTCTGTAGCCGCGCGTCCTGCATGGTGGCGTAAAAGTTGTTGAAGACCCAGGCCTCGGCGCGCGGCAGATCGAAGCGGATATGGGCCTTCATCGAGGCCACGAGGGACGCCACGGTGTCATACATCCGTCCTATGGCCACGCCCGTCACGCCTCCGACCAGGCCACCGGCGCCACCTACGATGAGGGCACCGGCGCCGCCTCCGGTGAGCCCACCGAGGACCTTGGGAAGGCTCACGCCGCTGTGCTTGGCCGCCTCCTCGAAGGCCTTACGCCAGTGCATCTCAACCGTACCATGCTGGTTCGCCGCGGCCACGTTGTCCGCATAGATCTGCTCAAAAAAGCGGACGCATTGGAGTACATAACTTGGATAGAAAAAGGTCCGCCCATCGGCAGCCTTCAGCTCCTCTTCGGTGACGAAGAAATACACTTGCGAGAACCAGTAGCGGTTGTCGAGGACGCGGCCGGTGCCCCCTTTGAGCATCCCCTGCGCACGTTCCTTCTGCTGCTTCATGGAGGCCAGCGCCGCGTCGTACCGCTGATTGTAGACGGCCTCATCCTCGATGATGCCCTTGTTCGGCGGGTTCTTCTCGTCGCGCACGGGAGGATGACCGCGCAGGTTGCCACGCCCCCGCCAGGAGTCCGCGTCCGTCTCCGCCTTGGCAGGAGCGCTGGCCCCCCCGGGCGGGCTCCGCTGGATCGTGCGCGCCTGGAGCGGCGTCTCTGCCTGCAGCCCCGCCGCGCCTCCGGCGTACTCGTTCAGCAGCGCCTCGCTCGATTTCCCCTGAACGACCCGATCCGCGACCGCATCCGCGTGCTGTTCGTAGCGATCCCCGACCTGACCGACGCCCCCCTTGAGCTGCACCCCGGCCCTCTGCTGCAGCACGTGCGCCGCTTCATGCGCCGCCGTATGCAGGGTCGGCGAGCCGGCAAACGCCACATGGTCCCCCGTCGTGAACGCCTCCGCCCCCATGGCGCGCGCCCCGGTGGCGGCCTGGCTGTCCGTGTGCGCCTTGATGTGACTCACGTCGTGACTGCCAAAGGACTTCTGAATCTGGTCGAGGTAGGGGAGAGAGCCGCTCGGGCCCGCGATGCCGGTCGCCGCCGCCTCGTGGACCTGCTCGTTCTCGCTCATGGGCGGCGCCGCCGGCTCGGTCCGCTGCGTCGGCTCCGCTCGAGCCTCTCCCTTGGGCTGCACCTGATGGGCAGGTTCTCCGTCGGTCGTTTGCGGGGCGACGCCGTAGTACTCGAGGAGGCCTCGGGGGATGGGCCGACTCGCGGGGGCGCCATAGCGTCGCGCCTGGATGGCTCCAGAGGCAGGCTCGGGAGGGCGGATGCCATACCGCTCGTAGTAGCCGAGCGGCAGTGAAAACGGGCGGCTCGGCAGATCCTGCTCGCCGGTGCTGCCGTTCCCGTGGTGAGGGGGCTGCTTCGAGGAGCCAGAGCGGGACGATTTGCCGTGAGACATCAGCTCCTCCAAAAATTTTCCAGCCTGGCTCGGTTGTCGCCCTTGGCATGGGCTCTGTCAAGCGAAGGGTCTATAAGACAGGGCGGTGGCTGCCGGTGGCTGCCGGTGGTAGCGATAGCGATGTCCTCTTTCTGAAGGAGACGGCGATGAAACTTGGAGCCAGGCTTTGCTGCTTCCTCCTCCTCTTCGCCGGGTGCGCGCGCGAGGAGCTGGACGCGCAGGGCCGGGCCATGCTCGACCCGGCGCGCGAGGCGCGACTCCGGCCTGCCGCCCTCGTGGAGCACCTCGGACTGCGTCCCGACGCGGTGGTGGCGGACATCGGCGCCGGCCCCGGGCTCCTCACGCTGCCGCTCGCCCGCGCCGTGCCCCAAGGGCACGTGATCGCCACCGATATCAACCAGGACTATCTGCGCGTCCTCGAGCGCCGCGCCAAGGACGCCGGGCTCCGCCAGATAGAGACGCGCCGGGCCCCGCCCGAGGCGCCGGGCCTCGACGCGGGCAGCGTGGACCTCGCGCTCCTCTGCCAGGTAGATCACGTGCTGCGCGACCGCGTGGGCTATCTGCGGGCGCTCGTGCGCGCGCTGCGCCCGGGCGGACGCATCGTGATCATCCACCACACGGACCATCGCCCCGGGGCCGAGGCCCTGGCGCACGCCGCGGGCCTTATGGTGGTGGACTCGTGGGCGCCTTCTAACGACTTCTTCCTGCTGTCGCTCGTGCCGGCGCCCAAGCCATAGCCGCGCGCCAGCTCACACCACGACCCTCTCGCCGGGCGGCAGCTGCGCCGCCGACAAAGACGCGCCCTGGCGCGTGATGAGCACCGTCTCCCCCGCGCCCGGTCCCGGCCCCCCGAGCCCCGGACCCCTGCCGAACGGCGCGGCCTCGTCCACCGCGGGCAAGAGCGCGAGCTGCCGGAACAAGAGGGGCAGCTGCCGCGGACTCACGATCCACGACGAGGCGCCGGCCGCGGCGCCGGCATTGCCGCGCGTGAGGAGCCGCACCAGGAAGCCACGCTCCACGTAATGCCGCGCCAGCCAGGCCGCCACGCTGACGGCTCGCTCCAGCCCCTCGAGCGCGGCCGCATCCTGGCATGCCGCGCCGCCGGGAGCCCCGTTGTCGAGGAGCAGCGTCACCCGCCGCGCCGCCTCCTGATCGTACTCGCGCACCATGGGGCGCCCCCGCCGCGCCGAGGTGCGCCAATGGATGTCGCGCAGGTCATCGCCCTCGCGGTAGCTCCGCAGGCCATGAAAGTCGCCGCCGCGCCCCCGCTCGGGCCGCGCCTGCTCGCCGCCACGGTCGTCCCGCGCCAGCGATGGCGGTACGACCCTGCGCAGCTCGGGGAAGACGACCAACGCCTCGCCGAGGTCGAGCACGCGCGACTTGCGGAACAGGCCAAAGGGGAACTTGGTCGAGAGCCGCACGCCGGTCAGGCGCAAGAGGCCGCGCCGCGCCACCTGATGGCGATACGCCGTGCGCTGCGTGCGGCCCGCGGGCAGCTTGAGGAAGTAGCAGCGCTTGCCGATCGGCCGTCCCTCGACCAGGTCCTCGGCCTCGATGGAGAACGAGGGCAGGCGCTGCTTGCCGTTGCGCAGCGACAGCCCCGTGAGATACGGGCTGCCGGCGTACACCTGCCCCGGTGGCAGCCGCGTCACCACCAGGCCGCGCAGCGACATCTCCGACAGGACGCCCGAGGCGATGATGAGCGACAGCATCATGCCGAAGACGAGGTAGAGGAGGTTGTTGCCGGTGTTGACCGCGGCCAGGCCGATGCCGACGGTGATGCCGACGAAGTACTTGCCCTCGCGCGTGAACTGGAGCGTCCGCGGCGGGCGCAGGCGCGCCATCACGCGCCGCCAGAGGCTCGGCCCAGGCCGCTCCCGGCGACCTGGGCGAGACGTGCGGCCCGCGTGGGCCCTGTCGCCAGGACGCGCGTCGGGAGGGGCGGCAGGCACGTCCACCCCGCTCACGTCGGGACCGGGATGCCCTCGATCAGATCGAGCAGCACCCGCTCGGCCTCTTCCCGCCCCCGCGCGGCCGGATCGCCGCCGCCCGGCATGGCCAGGAGCACACGATGCGCGAGCGTGGGCACGGCCAGGCGCTTCAAGTCATCGGGCACGGCGTAGTCGCGCCCCTGCAGGAGCGCGTGCGCCTGCGCCGCGCGGTACCACCCCTGGAACCCCCGCGGCGACACCCCGAGCGCCAGGAACGGCGACCGGCGCGTCTCGCGCACCAGACGCTCGGCATAATCGAGCAGCGCCTCGTCCACCCGCACCCGGCTCGCCGCGGCCTGGATGGCCAGCACGTCGCCGAGCTCCACCACCGGCTCGAGCTCCGCCACCGCGTCCTCGCCGAGCGCGGTCACCACCCGCCGCTCCGCCGCCGGGTCGGGATAGCCCATGCGCAGGCGCAGGAGGAAGCGGTCCATCTGCGACTCGGGCAGGGGGTAGGTGCCGAAGTGTTCGAGGGGGTTCTGGGTGGCGATGACCAGGAAGGGGTTCGGCACCGGGTAGGTCACCCCGTCGACCGACACCTGGCCGTCGCTCATCACCTCGAGCAGGCTCGACTGGGTGCGCGGCGTGGTACGGTTGATCTCGTCGGCCAGGACGACGTTGGCGAAGATCGGGCCGGGCCGGAACTCGAAGCGCCCCTCGCTCGCCTGCCACACCGAGACGCCGACGATGTCCGCGGGCAGGAGATCCGAGGTGAACTGGATGCGCCGGAACACGCCGCCCACGGCGCGGGCCAGGGCACGGGCCAGGGTGGTCTTGCCCACGCCCGGCACGTCCTCGATGAGGATGTGACCGCGGGCCGCGAACGCGGTGAGCGCGAGCCGCACCACCTCCTCCTTGCCCAGCACCGCGCGGCCGATGCCCGCGACGAGGCGCCGGAGCGCGGCGTGCACGTCGGCGGGGCGCGGGCTGCTGTCGAGGGGGGTGAGCTTCTTCGGGGACTCGGATGCGCTCATGCGGCAGTCGGCCTGACCTGAAGGACCAGAGGGAAAGACAGGGGCGTTCGTCGGCGCCGGCTCAGCGTTCGACCTGCCCCTCGAGACGCGCGATCAGGCGGTCGACGATGAAGCTCGCCACCTGCGAGGGCCGCGTCCCGGGGCCGAAGCCGGCGTCGAAGCCGAGCGTGAGCGCGAGCGCGTGATCGATGCGCGGCCCGCCGAGGAGGAAGAGGACGTTGCGCATGTTGCGCTTGCGCGCGAGCTCCATGAGCTGGCCGGCGTTCTCCTTGTGGCAGTCGCGCTGCGTGATGATCTGCGACACCAGGATGGCGTCGGCCTTGAGATCCTCGGCGCGAGCGAGGAGCACGGCGTTGTCCACCTGGGCGCCGAGGTTGTGGGCCTCGATCCAGGGATAGGCCTCGAGCCCCTTGTCGCCGGCGTAGCCCTTCATGTTGAGGATGGCATCGATGCCCACCGTATGGGCGTCGGCGCCGGTGCACGCGCCCACGATGACCACCTTGCGGTGGAGGTGCTCCTTGATGCGGTAGTTGATCTCCTTGAAGCTCCAGGTCGGCGCCTCGACGTCCGGGGCCTCGATGATGGAGAAGTCGATGGCCTGGTCGGTGGCGCCGTAGACCACGAAGAAGGAGAAGTCCTTGCCGGCGGGCTCCATGGCCGCGACCAGGACGGCCCGCAGGCCGAGACCTTCGGCAAAGAGCCGCGCGGCCTCCTTGGCGCGCGCGGAGGGCGCCACGGGCAGGGTGAAGGACAGCTGGATTCGGCCGTCGTCTTTACGGTCGCCGTAGGCGCGAAGGAGATGGGGAACGGGCTTGGGCCCGACAGCGGTGGCGCTCACGTCGTCACTCTACCGGGGCGCCCGGGGCACGGCAACCCTGGCCGGGCCGTGGCCCCCTGGTTTCCCTACATCTTCGCCCATGGAGTGGATGCCGTGGTCGCCCGCGAGCCCTCCCCCAGAGAAGCCCTGCTGTCCGACGGGGAGCAACATTTTTGGGAAATTTTTGGGGGGAGACCCGGGGAAGTTTGCTGAGCCCGCGCCGTATTACCAAACGAACCCCTGTTTCACCCCTCAACCCTCAACCCAGAGAGAACCATGTCCAAGAAGATCGCAAACCAGATCACCGCCTCCTCCACCGCCCGCAAGACGCCTCGCACCGCGGCCACCGCGGCCCCCGTGGCGACGGCCCCGGCCGCGTCCCAGTCCGAGGAGACCCTCCCCGGCGTGGCGGCCAAGGACCGGCGCTTCCTCGAACGCGTCGGCCGCTTCCTCGTCTACGTCCACGTCCCCGACCTGCTGGGGCGCGCCGCGAGCGCCGGCTATACGACCGAGGAGCACAGCGAAGGCTGGCGCCTGTACTACCTGGCGGGCGGCGCCAATGTCCCCCTGGATCAATTGCTGGCGAACGAGCGCTTCACCGTGGCCAAGCGCATCGCCAACGGGGGCGCCACGCAGGTGATCGAGGAGCTCGACCGCTTCGAGAACATCTGGTTCCCGCGCACCCGCGCCATCATCCGCCGCATGGTCCCCGCCGCCGAGCGCGAGGCGTTCGCCGGCGCCTTCTTCCGCAACCTCGATCAGCAGCCGCTCGGCCCGGCCGTGATCGGCTCGGTCAGCACGTTCCTCGAGCGCGTCCAGGGTCTCGAACAGAGCCAGGATCCCGCGGCGGCGAGGGTGCGCGCGGCGCTCACCCAGCGTGGGCTCGATGCCGCCACGGTGGAGACCATGCAGGGCCTCATCGCCCAGGTGCAGATGGGGCCGGGGTCGGTCCCTGCCGGCAATGCCGCCGACATTCCCCAGGTGCGGGCCCAGCAGGTCCAGGCGTTGGGGGCGCTGCACGACTGGTACAACGACTGGGGGACCACGCTGCGCACGGTGTTCACGCGGCGCGAGCTCATCCGGCTCGGGCTCGTGCAGGTGCGGGCGGCGGCGGACGATGAGGAGGATGAGGACGGGAAGGGGGACGAGGGGAAGGGCAAGGGGGACGAGGGGAAGACGGAGCCGCCGTCGAAGTCCCAGGCATAGGACCTGACGCCCGGCGTTCAGGCGGGACGCTTCCCTCCTCGCCACTCCGAACTTCGAGGGCAACGCCCCTTCACGAGGCTTGACGTTCTGCGAGAATCTGCTCGCCGATGAGCCGCAAGCGCTCGAACAGTCGGTGCTTACGCTGATAGATAGTAAGCATTGGTAGCCCCATAACCTCCGCCACCTCCCCCATCGGGTGTTCCTCTAGCACGATCAACTCGAAGAGGCGCCACTCCTCTTCCGTGCACACGGCACGGAAGTGGTCCACTAGCATATCCACCCATTCCTTCATTTCTGGCTCGGACTGGGCACGATCCTCCTCTGACACTTTCCTCCTTCGGCCGTGCACGAGGTCGCGCATGTAGTGGTAGCCGAATGCGAGTGCAAAGCGCTTAAAGGAGCCACGCTCCGGACTCCATTTGCGCAGCACGAACGCGTCGTTCCGAAGAAGTTCGACCAAGGTCTCCTGGACCAGATCCTTTGCAATATCGGAGGGCAGGCTGAGCCTCCACCCGAGGTGAACCGCCAGGGCGCGAAGGGGTGGCCCCAATTCCTTGACCAGAATCTCCACGGCTTCCTCTCGGCGCTGCTTCGCGCTTGCGAGATCCCCCTTGGCTTCCAGCGCCTCCGCCAACTCACGTAGCTTGTCGGCGACCTTGAAATGCTCCTCACCCTTGGCTCCGGTTTCCAACCGGGCTAACAACTCGCGCATCACGGCCGTGGCCTCATCGAGCCGGCCCAGGTGTATGTAGAGATTCTTGAGCTCGTCGAGCATAAAGCCGCGCTCGTCCTCGTTCACCAAACCGCGCGCTCGTTGCAGGCGCTCCTCGGCGTCGCCTGGCAGCTCGTCCATCAGGCGAGCGAGCTGTACGCTCAACGTGAGCGCACTGCCGAGTGATTCACCCATAAGCCCGGTCGCGAGCATCCGCTCGACCCAGCCGAGCGCCTCGCGGTAGCGCCCGGTCTCTCGCAGGCGCAGCACGAGGCGCTTGACCGCGGGCCACGCCGCCGGGCCATCGCCGGCCGCCACCTGGCGCTCTACAGCCTCGAGAAGCGCCGCCTCCACACGCTCGCGCATCGCTCCAGCCGCGTGAACGTCGTCCAGCACCTCCTCGAACAATCCCTGAGCCTCCCCGTACCGCCTCTGGCCCAGGCGTGCGCGACCCAGCGCGTAGCGGAGGACCGTAGGTCCGATCTCGATCTCATGCCCCTTGGCGAGTAGGAGCGCCTGCTCCAGCGCCGCCGCGGCCTCCTCCAACTGCTCCCTGCCCATCAGCGCCAGGCCGAGTTGGAACCGAGCCACGATCCCGCCCACTGCATCACCGCGCTGATCCGCCTGCCCCACCTGCAATCGCAGGGCATCCAGAGGCGCTCCGGGCACCGGGTCCGCAAATTCGGCGAGGCCACCGGCCCACAGGAGCAGGCGCGACGCCAACTGCTCATACGCCCGGGCTAACGGATCGTCCCGGTCGACAGCCTCCCCCCAGAGGATCCGCTCGCCGAAGCCCCAGCGCGAGGCATGCGGGATGCGGATCGTATCCAGACCGTGCGGGTGATCCGCGGCTCGCCATAACCCTCTCGCGACGCCTGCCGCGAACCAGCTCCGATGCTCCTCGACCCACCCGCGCACCAGCTCGGTCTCTTCGATGTAAGGCATGCGGCACAGCGCCACCCAGATGCCCGGCGGACGCCGCTCGCCACGCCAGGCACCCGCATCGATGATGTCGTGCGCCACGCGCTCGATGCCCGCGAGCGACTGCTCGCTCGGGACCGTCATCAGCACCACCCGATCCGGAAGCTGCACCGTGCAGACGCCGCCGATGTCGGTGAAGCCGGTGCGGCTGTCGACGAGCACCACGCCGAAGCGCTCGACCAGCCCCGCGCGCAGGTGCTCTACCGCGGCGGCGCCGGCATGGTCGCGGTACAGACGCCGGATATCGAACTGGTGAAGCCGGGGTCCATACTGCGCATCCATCCGCCCGGCGATCACCAGAGAGAGCGAGCCGTGCGGCGGGCTCCACTCGGGCCCGTCGACCGAGAGCACGTAGTCCGCCACCACTGGCGGTGAAGGCGCGCCTTCACCGGCCAGACGCACCCAGTCGTCGAAGTAATCGAGCAGTCCCCGGGCATTCGCAAGCCGCTCGGGCGGAATGTCGAAGAAGGTGTGCAGGCCCGGCGCTTCGAGATCCCAATCCACCAGCACCACGTCGAGCCCATGCCGCGCCGCCAGCCGCCAGCCGACGTTGGCGAGCGTCATGGTCCGCCCGACACCGCCTTTGAACGAGTAGAACGTGACGACCCGGCGATCGGGGCGGCTCGGGTTCATGCGGCCTTGCCCCAGAGCTTGGGCGGCGCCGTCGGCTGGCCGGAGCGCCGTTGCCCCCAGGATGAAGACGCCCCGCGCCGGCGCTTCGTCTCCGCGGCCTCCTCCAGCTCCCAGGCACGTCGCCGGACCCCCTCCTCCAGGACCGAGCGTTCGAGGCTCGGCACCTGCGTGAGCGCGATCCGGGCCACCTTGGGCCAGCGTGACGGATCCACCTGCCGGAGCACCACACCATAGAGCTCGAACAGGTGCATATACTGCGAGCGCTCGCAGAGGTAGTGAACATGACGGAGCGTGTTCTCGGCTCGCTCCAGCGCCAGCGCCTCCTTGAAAGCGAGGTATTCGACGACCTGCTCTTCCACTACGGCGAGCAAAGCCTCCCCTGCCCGCCGGCGCCATGCGAGCGCCGCCTCGCCTGCGACATACGAGACGCGCATCTCACCCACCTCGTACCACTCCCAGGGCGGCGGGGCCCCTGCATCGCGCGCTGCCTCCACGAGGGGCCGAGCGGCCACTACGATCACCGCCTGCCGGCAGGCGAGCCACCCGGGCAGCGCCAGCCACCCTCCACCTGCCAGATACTCGTCGTATTCGCGCGGGTCGATCGTGTGTCGCGGCACCACGGTCTCCGCGTCCACATCGGTCACCATGAACAGGCGCCCCGCCGGATCGCGCACGATCGGCGCGTGGATGGCAAACCCACCGGCGGGCACCGCCGTGGCGACGACGACGAGATCACGCCAAGCTACGGCAAGCATCGCGCACGCACGTATCATCAATGAGCGCCAAGGACTGGAACGAGAACCGGGGCGCCATGACGCGTTGGCTTCGCAGCTCGGATAGTTGTTCGAAGAGGGTCCAAGGCTCTCCCGCGATGCTCCGTACCTGGAGCTCGGTCTCCGTCGCCTCGTCGAGCGCCCAAGCGATCACACGGCCCTCGGCGATCGCATCGAACAGGTTGACCTCGGCGAGCACTCGCACCTCCAGTGTCCAGGCACGCCAGTCGCTCGTCCGGTCATCCAGGAAGATCCCCGCCGGGTCGGGGCGTTGGGGTCGACCCTGATCATCGGGGAGAAAATAGCGCTCGGGAGCGGCGCCGAAATAAAGCCCGATGTATTCGGCCGCGCGGGCGCGCCATGAGTCGGCGGGCCAGGTGGAGCGTGCTGTGAAGTCCACTTGCTCTACTTCGTCGTCATGAGCGACGGGGGCGACGCAGGTGTGCGGGCCGGCATGAGTCTTCGTGCACAGCATGCCCCCCAGGCCGAACGGGGTCACCTCCACCGGTACATGTTCAGGCAGCCCGTCGAGCACGATCGCTGCGTTCCCATAATCAGGATGAGGCCGGCCGCCATGGAAGTAGAGCGCACCTTCACGTTGAAGCGTCTTTTCGCACTGGGCCGACCAAGGGCTCTTGTGCGAGGGCCGCAGGATGCCATGACGGAACACGTCGAGCAGCTCCAGCTCTCGACGGGGATGCCCGGGCGCCGGCACGACGACGCGAACGAGCGGAAGGACGTCCGCGAAGTGCCGTGCGCGCGGAGCTGCCGCCTCGAACTCCGCCTGCCAATCAGGCTCGGTCAGAGGCAGAACGGAGAGTGCGTGTAGGCGAGCAGCCATGTGCGATCAAACGCGACTAAAGGAGCGTCATCCGGCATCAGCATACGGAATCGCCCATCGGCCATGAGGGCGACAGGGAACTCACTTAAAGTAACATATGCGGACTCTTGCCCGCTTCGGCCGCGCGTGGAACCGGCGGAAACGGTGCACGCGGGGACCAGATGTGGGGTTCCAGGGGTCCGGACCTGGTGTTCCAGGGGTCTGGAGGGGGTGTGCAGGGGGTCCGGACCTGGTGTGCAGGGGGTCTCGACATGGTGTTCCAGGGGTCCCGACCTGGTGTGCAGGGGGTCTGGACCTGGTGTGCAGGGGGTCTCGGGCTCCACCGGACCGCATTCGCGCACCGGGAGACCCCGGATCCCCACCTCTCGACCCGGATGCGCATGCTCTCATCCTGCAAATCCCTGCTCACCACGGCGTTTCGCGACCTACGGAGCACCAACCCCGAGGCTCGGAGCTCACTTGGCGAACTCCAGAGCCGTTCGCCATCCCGGGCTACTATCGCGCCCCAACACGCGACCGCCCCCCAACCAAGGAAGCCCTCATGAATCAACTCAGCCTCGAGACCATCACGCAGGTGCACCAGAGGATCATCGACCTCGGCTTCGAGTTCGGTCCGCGGCTCATCGTGGCCGTGGCCATCCTGGCCATCGGCATCCTGTGCGCGCGCTGGGTCGGCAGGGTCGTCGGACGCGGGCTCGGCAGGCTGGAGCTCGAACCGCCCGTGCGACTCCTCCTCCTCCGCGCCCTGCGGCTCGTCATCGTGCTCCTCTTCGCCGTCATGGCGCTGCAAAACCTCGGCGTGCAGCTCCTGCCCCTCATGGCCGGTGTCGGCGTGGCCGGCGCCGGCGTGGCGCTGGCCATGCAGGGCGTCCTCGGGAACCTCGCCGCCGGCCTCACCATCATCTTCACCAGACCCTTTCGCGTCGGCGAGTACGTGGCGGTGGCCGGCGTGGAGGGATGCGTGGACAGCATCGAACTCTTCTCGACCAAGCTCAGCCACACCGACCGCTCCACCGTGGTCGTGCCGAACCGCAAGATTGTCGGGGAGATCCTCCACAACTTCGGCAAGCTCCGTCAGCTCGACCTGAGCGTCGCCGTGGCCTATGACACCGACCTCGACCGGGCGCTCGGCGCGGTCGCCGACGTCCTGCGCGCCAGCCCGCGCATCCTGGCCGAGCCCGCGCCCGTGGTCGGCGTCGCCAGAGTGGCAGACGCCTCGATCCAGATCGCGGTGAGGCCCTGGGTCTCGGTCGCGGACTACGTCGCCGCGGGCGCCGAGATCAACAAGGCCCTGGTGGAGAAGTTCCGCGCGGTGCAGGTCGAGACGCCGATCTCGCAGCATGAGATCCGCCTCATCGGGGAAGTGGCCGCCTGATACATCCGAGCCCCCTTATACGAAAAGCGGCATGCGCCGATCCCCCTGCCGGGAATAAATGTGGTTGAAAGTGTCTTGACGTGACTCCAATACATAACGTAAAGGACGCTCGCCCACAGGACAGAGGCACGAGCAGATCACTGGATCATTTCATCGGGGGACGGTCTGCTTCGGGGGGACAGGGGGGCTGGCCACCGGCTGGAGAACCGCGAGAGGGGCCGCCGCTCGCTCATACAACGGCCCGCGGGCTGGCACGCTGCAAAGAATACTGCATCTTTACAGAGCATGGACTGGAGAATCCTTCTGACGACCTTCGCCGGGGTATTCCTGGCGGAGCTGGGTGACAAGACGCAGCTGGCGACATTTGCGTTGTCCGCCGAGAGCCCCCGTCATCGTTGGTCCGTGTTCCTTGGGTCAGCAGGTGCGCTGGTCACCTCCAGCTTGATTGCCGTATTGGCAGCCGGAGCCGTTGCCCGCTATGTGCCGCAGCTCTATCTCCGCCGTGCTGCAGCGGCCCTGTTCATTGTTCTCGGAGCCTGGACATGGTGGCGGGCAGGCCGCCCCTGATGCTTCGGATCCCCATGACCCCGCAGGCCCCCAGGTCATCCTCGACGGCGCTCCACCGGAGCCTTCGGCAAGAGGCGCGGAAAACTCGCAGCGTGCGGGCAACTCCATCTGGATCCCCTCCCGTGGATCCAGGTCGCCTGTCTTCTTGCGAAAAAAAAGTCGTAAACGAAACTTGTTCGCAGGCGTATTTGAGTTTAGAACAGCCATTGTACTGGCACGTCGAATCGTAAAGGCATACGTACTCATACCGGAGGATTGAATGGCCCGCCGCACACTCGCTCAGAAACTCCTGCCCTTGGCAGAACGATTCGCCACCCAGATCGCCCGCGTGGTCGAGCAAGACACCCGGCGTTCGGTCGCCGCCGAGGTACGCCAGCGCCTGCGCAGCTTCCGCAGCGGCACCAGCGCGCCGCGGACGACCCGCAAGATCATGGTCGAATGCCCCGCGCCAGGCTGCAAGAATCAAGGCGTGCGCACGCTGTCGAACTTCTGCGTGGAGCACAATCGCAACCTGAACGCCTCGGAGAAGAAGAAGCTGCGCGAGGCGCAGCGTCAGGCCCGCGCGCGCGCCGCCGCCGCCGCGAGCAAGGCCAGCTGAATCCGGACGAGCGCGCCTCCCCTGGGACATCCCTGATGTCCCGCCCTACGCCTGGGTCGGGTCTCGGGCCGCGGGGTTCCCTTCCCGTGATCCGCTCCTGAGGGGAGGCGCCTTCGGGCGCCCCCCAGAGACACGCTGACGCTTTCGCGATGGATGGCACCTCACGGAGGTATTCGCGACGGCTGTCCTGGTCGGTGCCCCCGAGTCCCCTGTCTCTTCTCGTTGAAGAGGAGATCGCTCGCGGCAATGTATTGCTCGATCTGACATCGTCCAATCCCACCCGGGCGGGCCTGCCCTATTCCTCCACACTGCTTTCCGCGCTGACGCATCCGGAGGGCCTCATCTATCGACCGGATCCGTCCGGTCTGCCGGTGGCACGTGCGGCCATCGCCCGCTATTACGCCGAGCGCGGGCACGCGGTGGACCCGGAGCACCTCGTGCTCACGGCGTCGACCAGCGAGGCCTATGCCTGGGTGTTCAAGCTGCTCTGCGACCCCGGCGATACGGTGCTCGTGCCGCAGCCGAGCTATCCCCTATTCGATTATCTCGCCGCGCTCGAATGTGTGTCCCTGCGTCCCTATCACCTCGGCTTCGATGGTCACTGGTACCTCGATGAGGCCGAGCTCGACCGGGTCGCGGAAGGGGCCAAGGCGGCGCTCCTCGTCCATCCCAACAACCCCACCGGCTCGTTCCTGTCCCGGGCCGAATGGGAGGCGCTCGTCACCCGGGCCGGGGCGCGCGGCTTCGCGCTGGTGGTCGATGAGGTCTTCTCGGACTTCGTGCTCACGCCCGGCGGCGATCGGCTCGACTCGACGGTGAGCGAGGCGCGCGTGCTCACCTTCACCTTGAGCGGTCTGTCGAAGGTGGTGGGTCTCCCGCAGCTCAAGCTGGGCTGGATCCACGTGGGGGGGCCGGCGGCCGAGGTGCGTGAGGCGCTCGCCCGGCTGGAGCTCATCGCCGACACGTATCTGTCGGTGAGCACGCCCGTGGCGCTGGCCGCGCCGAGCCTCCTGGCCGAGTGGCGGCAGCTGGCCGAACCCTTGGTCCGGCGCACGGCTGGCAATCTGGCTCTGATCGCAGCGGCGGTCGCGGGCTCGCCGGTGTCGCTGCTCCCGGTCGCGGGCGGCTGGTACGCCATGCTGCGCCTGCCGCGCACGCGGAGCGACGAGGAGTGGGCCATGACGCTGGTGCGGCGCGACGGGGTGCTCGTGCAGCCGGGGTACTTCTATGACGTGCCGATCGAGGCGTGCCTGGTCATCAGTCTGCTGACCCCGCCGGAGATCTTGAAGGAGGGTCTGGATCGCCTCCGGCGCCGGGTGGAGACGGACGCAGGCGCTTAGCCGCGCTCTATTAGCCGCGCTCTATTAGAAGAGCGTGGGCCCTCCGGACGTGGAGTCGTCGCCTCCACCGGCCGACGACGGCCCGCCCAGCTGCGGCAGCGTCGGTGCCGGCGGGAGGTGCTTCACGAAGCTCTCCTTCTTGTACTCCGCGTGCCCCTTGCCGCCGCGCGAGCCGACGCTCCTCGCCGACGGCTCCAGGCTCAGCTGCCGCCCCTTGCTGGTCTCGACCACGAGCGGCGCGTCCACGCTGAAGGCGAGCAGCCGATCATTCGCATCGAGCTTCATCACCGTCACGCCCTTGCCCGGGTTGGCCAACACGTGGACCTCCCCCGCCCGCATTTGCAGCACGTGCGACGAGCCCGCCGCCAGCACCACGATCGAGTCGTCCCGCACCGGCCGCACCCCCAGGATCTCGTCGCCCTCCCCTACCTTGGCGAACTTGCGCCCAGCCCGCGTGGACGGCTCGCTGTGCGACGCGAGCGTGAAGCGGAGCCCATGCCCGCTGCGCGTGACCGCCAGCACGTGCTCCTCGCGCGGGCGCACCCGCGGGTCGAGGCTCAACGCGTCCACCACGCGCTCCCCATCGTCGAACTTGAACAACTTCTGGACCGGGTCGCCATACCCCGACGACGGCGGGATGTCGTGGATGCGGCACACGTACGCCGACCCGAAGTTGGTGAAGAACACCACGCACTCCTTGGTGTTCCCACCGAGCACCTTCACCACCTCGTCCCCCTCGCGGGTGCGCGTCGAGGAGATGTCCTTCAGCTCACGGATGCGCTTGACCCACCCGTCCCTCGTGAGCACCACGTTCGCGTCCTCGTGGACGATGTACTGCGTCGGGTCGAACTCGATCTCCTCGGCCGCCCCCATCCGCGTCCGGCGCTTGCTCGGGTACTTGTCGCGCAGCGCCCGCAGCTCGTCCTTGATGACCGCCCACAGCTTCGCCTCGGAGCCGAGCAGCCCTTCGATGTGCTTGGCCTCCTTGCGCCGCTGCCCGAGCTCCTTCTGGATCTCGAGGATCTCCAGCCGTGCCAGGCGGTACAGCTTGAGCTCGAGGATCGCCTCGGCCTGGTCGGCGTCGATCGAGAAGCGCTTCTGGAGCTTGTCCGACGCGTCCTGCTTGCCCTCCGACTTGCGGATGATGCGGATCGTCTCGTCGACGGCGTCGTAGATCTTCTCGTAGCCCTCGAGGATGTGGATGCGGGAGCGCAGCTCGCCGAGCTCGTGCTCGAAGCGCCGCCGCACCACCTGGAGACGGAAGTCGATGAAGTGGCGCAGCATGCGCTGGAGGTCGAGCCGCTCCGGCGCCGCCACCTCCGGGTTGTCCGTGGGCACGAGGCAGGTCATGTTCACCTGCACGCTCACCTGCAGCGGCGTGTGCTTGAACAGGTACGCCATGACGAGCTGCGGGTCCGAGCCCTTCTTGAGCTCGAGCACGATGCGCACGTCCTCGGTCGACTCGTCGCGCACGTCCACCAGCTGCGGCAGCTTGCGCTCGATGATGAGGTCCCCGATCTGCTGCAGGATGGCGCTCTTGGTCGGCCCGTACGGGATGGAGGTGACGATCACGTGCGGCACGGTCTGGCGCCCCCGCTCCTCCTCCTCGGCCTTCCACTCGCCCCGCAGCTTGATCGAGCCCTGCCCCGTCTCGTAGATCTCGCGCAGCTCCTGGCGCGGCGTCACCACCTCGCCGCCCGTCGGAAAGTCCGGACCCTTGATGTACTTGAGGAGGTCGTGGGACGCGAGCTGGCGATTCTCGCCGTGGGCTTCAATGAGCGCGATCGCCGCGTCCACCACCTCGGCCAGGTTGTGCGGCGGGATCGCCGTGGCCATGCCCACGGCGATCCCGCTCGTGCCGTTGACGAGCAGGTGCGGCAGGCGCGCCGGCACCACGATCGGCTCCATGCGCGTGCCGTCGTAGTTGGGACGCCAGTCCACGGTGCGCTGCCGGATCTCTGCCAGGAGCTCGGCCGCGAGCGGCGCCAGGCGGCACTCGGTGTAGCGCATGGCTGCGGCGCCGTCCCCGTCGAGGGAGCCGAAGTTGCCCTGCCCTTCGACCACCGGGTAGCGCAGCGAGAAGTCCTGCGCCATGCGCACGAGCGCGTCATAGATCGCCGTGTCGCCGTGTGGGTGGTACTTGGCCATCACGTCGCCGACCACGGCCGCGCACTTGCGGAACTTGGCGTCGGGCGTCAGCCGCAGGTCGTTCCACATGTCGAAGAGGATGCGGCGCTGCACCGGCTTCAAGCCATCGCGCACGTCGGGGAGGGCGCGCGAGGTGATGACCGAGAGGGCGTAATTGAGGTATCGGCGCTGCGTCTCAGCGTCGAGCGGGATGGAATGGGTCTCGTTCATGGGTGGTGGCGGTGGTGGAGACGACCCAGGCGGTACCTCGGAGGACGGCGGCTTGTCCGAGATGTTAAATAGATCCAGCTGTTTGGACACTGGAAGGAACTGCCCGTCCCAAGACGGGGCTGAATCTACTGGGGGGGTCCCGGTGTGTCAAGCACGCCCCCCCGGCCGCCGTCAGCCGAACTCCGCGGGCCGCGCATCATTTCTTCTGGGGTTCGGGTGGCGGCGCGGTAGTCTCACCGCGTGAATCGATCGCCACGACGCCCTCCTCGTTCTCCCTCTTCTGCGCCCGCGCCGAAACGGCCCCGGCGCGACCGGCACGTCCCCAAGACCAAGTCCCAGGGGCCGGCCACGCGCCCGCCCGAGGCCCGGCCGGCCCCCGCCAACCCACGGCCGCCCAAGCCCCGGCCTCCGATCGCGGACCCGCGGCCGCCCAGGGCACGGCACCCCGTGCCGCCCGCTCCGCCCGATCCCGCCCACGCGTTCCGGCGCGGGGACTGGCTCTGGCTCTGCCGGCCGGGCTACGAGAACGATCTCCTCGAGGAGCTCGAGCTCACGGGCGGAGACGAGGTCGGCGCCGCGGCCGTGGCCACCGGGCTCGTGCGGTCTGCGCGCCGCCCCCAGCGCCACGGACAACCCGCCGAGCTCGCCTATGCGCGCCAGGGCTTCCCGGTGCTGACCGTGGTCCAGGGCACGAACGCCCGCGCCCTCGGGGAGGCGATCGCCAGCATGGCGCAGGTCCGCCCCGACGAGTCCTTCGCGCTCCACGTCTTCGTCCCGGACAGCGACGCCCTGAACCCGCTCGCCTCCACGGCGCAGGAGGCCGAGCGCGCCGCCGTGGCCGCGCTCACCAGGAACACGCCGGGGGCCAGCCCGGACGGGGCGGCACGACACCTCCCGCCCGAGGAGGCGCCTACGGGCAAGATGCCCTTTGTCCAGGCCTGCCTCCTCGGCCGCGACGTCGCCGTGGTGGGCGTCCTGCGCGTGGGGCAGGCGGTGAGCCTGGCCCCGGGAGGACGGCGTCGCATGGGCACCCCGCGCTCCGCCCCCTCCCGGGCCGCGGCCAAGCTGCTCGAGGCCTTCGACTGGATCGGCCGGTCCCCCGAGCCCAGCGACGTATGCGTCGATCTCGGCGCCGCGCCGGGCGGCTGGAGCCAGGTGCTGCTCGAGCGCCGCTGCAAGGTGATCGCCGTCGACCCCGCGCGGCTCGCACCTGGCGTGGCCAAGCACCGCAACCTGACCCACGTGCAGGCGAGCGCCTTCGAGTACGATCCCGAGGAGACCGCCGACTGGGTGTTCTGCGACATGGCCTGGCGTCCGCTCGAGGTCGCCGCGCTCCTCGCCCGCTGGGGCCGCCGCCGCCACGCCCGCTTCCTCGTCGCCAACATCAAGCTGCCGATGAAGAAGAAGGTCGAGTACATCGGCCGCGTCAAAGAGATCCTCGAGACCGGCAACTGGCGCGACCTGCGCGTGCGCCAGCTCTACCACGACCGCGACGAGGTCACCATGGCCGGCTGGATCCTCGTGTAGATCTCCCTCCGCACGTGGGTGTCCGTTCCTTCTCACGGCCGGACCCCGCGTGGTACAGCTCCCCTCATGACATCGACGTCCCCGGCGAAGTCCCGCCCTCCCCTGCTGACGATCCTCGCGGCGCTCACGGTGCTGGTCGGCAGCCTGGGCGTCGGCCACGGACTCACCCGGCTCCTCTCCTACGCCGAGGGACGCGACGCCTTCGTCGAGCAGGCGCGTGACGCCTTCACCACCCAGCTGCCCCACCTGCCCGCCGAGGAGCGGCAACGGCTCGCCGAGGACTACGGCGAACGCGCATGGGCCCGAGGCGGCGCCGTGGTGCCGCTCGCCCTCGTGAACCTCATCCTGTCCTTCCTCCTCTTCAGCGGCGCCATCGAGACCCTGCGGGGGCGGCGCTGGGGCGCGAGCGCCTGGGAGTGGTCGGCCAAGCTCAGCATCCCCTACAGCGTCGTGGCCATGGTGCTCCTCCGCATGGAGTTCCACGATCTCGGCCCGGGGCTGTCCACGATCGTGAAGGCCGCGGCCCCGAGCGACGGCCAGGCCGCGGCCGAGACGGAGGCCCTGGCCCGCGGCGTCACGGCGCTCTATGGCCTCGTGACCGTGGCCTTCTACCTCGCGTGCGTGCTCTACCTGCAGCGGCCCAAGGTGAGGGCGCTGTTCCCGGAAGAGCCGACGATGGAGCAGGAAGAAGAGGGGTAGGAGGTGCAGGGGGGAGAGGGCCTGGGCCCCCGGGGGACGAGGAGGCCGGCGAGCGCGGCCCCCTCGACACGGGTGGAGCGAACTAACGGCGCCGCTTGAGGTAGCCCAGCAGCGGGGCGAAGAACGGGAGCACGCCGCCAAGGAGCAGCGACCCGGCCACGAACGACAGCGTGGCGGTGGAGATGGACACCACCATCGGCACCATCACCGTGGTCCCGGAGATGATGGGCTCGCCCACGAACGGCAGGATCACGGCGTGGCTGGCCGGGATGAGCGCGCACTCGACGAACGCGACCACGCCCGCGCCGGCCAGGGCCAGCACGCCCCAGGTGCGGCCACGCAGCAGCCCGAAGAGGCCGATCACCGCCAGCACCAGGATGCTCTCGCCATCGCCGCCGCGCGGCTTGAGCGCCATCATGATGATGACCGGCAAGCTGGTCGCCGCCCAGGTCACCGCACGACGCACCTTGACCACCCCCTGCTCATCGAGCTGCCAGCGCTCGCGCCAGTCAGGCCGCTCCTCGTAGGCGGCGGCCATGCGGTTGCCGAGGAGGCAGGTCGAGATCATGGCGTGCATGACGCCGAAGACCAGGAGGGGCGCCATGAAGCCTTCGCTGAGCATGATCCAGCCGGCCGTGGTCCAGCCGAAGTTGCCGAGGCCCACCGCGAACCAGCGTCCCCAGAACCAGTCGGCGGCCACGGCGAAGAACGCCAGCCCCCAGCACAGGGCCAGACCCGTGAAGAGCGGGACCAACTCCGGCACGGGCGCGAACAGGGCGTTGATGGCGAACAGGGTCGTATAGAAGCCCAGGCAAAGGAGGGCGATCGCCTTGCGCTCTCCCACGAAGCCGATGTCGGCCACCTGCTCTTTCAGCTGCTTCAGATCCATTGTTGCACCTCGCTATAGCGATTATACGCCCGGCTCTCCCACTCGGCTACGCCCTGCAGGCCACAGACCACCGGTCACCTACGCCGGTGAGATCCACCTTCACGCTTCAGGTTGCTGCGGGAGGAGACGTCACGGGATAGCTGTCGGCGAGCGCCATCAGCTCACCCCGCAGGGTAATGTAGGTTGGCGCGTCGCTGGTGACCACCAGGCCGCGCAGCTCGTTGACCAGGTCGCGCGGGCCATTCCTCGGACCGAGGAGGTGGGGCAGCTCGATCTCTTCGAGGAGGAAGCCGCGGCGCGCGAGCTGGCCCCGCAGGCCCGATGACAGGCCCAGGGGCGCGAGCAGGGTGCCGGCGACCGCCAGGGCGGCCGTGGCGCGGGCCCGCGTGTCCGCCTCGTCGATGGGATAGACCTCGACCCGGGCGCCGACGAAGTTGCGTAAGGCCTCGAGCGAGACGTCGGCCAGCGCCGCGGCGTGCACCAGCACCACGGTGTCGCCCGCCTTGTTGGTGATGACGCCGAGGACCTCGCCGCCGTGCCGGAAGGGCTCGCGCAGCTCGACCTCGAGGCAGCGAGCCCCCGGGGGCAGGAGCGGCCGGAGGTCCTCCATGCTCTGGCGCTGGACGTGCGCGCCCCAGGCCGCGATGTAGCGGTTGCCGCCGACCGGCAGGAGATCTGCCTGCCCGCCCCAGGTGTGCTGCGCCGGCCGCGTGGTCAGGCCCGCCTCGGCGAGGAACAAGTGCACGAACTCGGGCTCGGTCTGGCGCTCGGGCTCGGGATGTCGCGACAGGAGGAAGGTCAGGCGGTCACCGACGCCGAGGAGGTGTCCCAGGCTGGAGGCGTAGACCAGGCCGTGGAGCGGGGGCTCCACCGCGGGCGGCGGCATGACCAGGATCTGGGCGCCGGCGCGGGTGATGGCGTCGCACAGGGTGAGCCACTCGCGGAAGGCGAGCTGCGGGTGGCCGATGCCGCCCTCTGGCACGGGAGGGTGCCAGCTCGCCCCGGGGTAGGACATCAGATAGGTCGGCATACGAGACAGGCTATCACAGGATGCTCGGTTGGACGCTCACACCCACGTTGGGCGACGACCCCAAGATGTTTGAGGATGACCTCAAGATGTTTGAGGTGGACCTCAACATGTTTGAGGTGGACCTCAACATGTTTGAAGTGGACCTCAACATGTTTGAGGTGGACCTCAAGATGTTTGAGGTGGACCTCAACATATTTGAGGTGGACCTCAAGATGTTTGAGGTGGACCTCGAGATGTGGGGGGGATGACCGGGGAAGCCGGAGGGACGACGCGCCGACGCTCAGCGGTGGAGCAGGCTGCGGAGGTTGAGGTCGTGCCCGAACGTGACGTAGATGAGGAACGCGAAGAGGACGAGGATGCCGCCCACGTGGACCATCTGCTCGAGGTGCTGATTGACGCGGCGGCGCGAGACGCCCTCCACCACCAGGAACGCGAGCCGCCCGCCATCGAGGGCCGGGAAGGGGAGCAGGTTGAACAGGCCGAGCGACACGCTGATGGCCGCCATCAACTCCAGCACTTTGATCGGCCCATAGGCGAACTGCCGTGTCATCACGCTGACGATGCCCACGGGCCCGGCGAACTCGGCCTTCTGCCGACCGCGGAACATATCGACCAGGCTGTGCAGCATGGCCACCGTCTGCTCGTAAGGCCACGTGAACCCGTGCACGATGGCCGCACCGAACGGCAGCTCCTGGCGTACCACCGCCTCGCCGAGCTTCATCCCGATCCGCCACTTGCCGTCGGCCTCCTGCGCGGGCTTGACGTCGAACTCGCGCAGCTCGTGCTGGCGGCGCACCACGATGTGCACGGGCGCGCCCTGGGATTTCTCGATGAAGGACACGACGTCGGTCGCGTCCCGCACCTCCTGGCCATTGATGGAGACGATCTCGTCCTCGGCCCGCAGCCCGGCCACGTCGGCCGGCCGGCCCTTGATCGGCTCCCCGACCATGGGCGTCCGCACCCCCTCGCCCCAGCCGACGAAGATGCCGGCCATGAGCAGCGCGGCGAACAGGTAGTTGGTCCCGGGACCGGCGAAGATCGTGAGCAGCCGCTGGTAGACGGGGCGGTTGGGGTAGGAGCGCGGATCGTCTTCGGACAGGCTCTCGTCGCCCGGGTTGAGGCCGGCGATCTGCACGTAGCCGCCGAGCGGTATCGCCGAGAGCTGATACACCGTCTCGCCGCGCTGGAACTTGAAGAGCGCCGGGCCGAAGCCGATGGAGAACCGGTCCACCCGCATCCCCGAGAGGCGGGCCACGAGGAAGTGGCCGCCCTCATGGATCACGATGAGGATGCCTAGGAGGATGATGGCGATCGCGATATTGAGGACTTGCGCCATACGGCCCAGCCTAGCACGCCATGGACCAGCCAGGGGCCAGCAATCTAGGAATGGTGGACATCAGCTGGCCAGGGGGGCGAGCAGGAGATCGCGGAGCCGCGTCCAGGTCGAGACCGAGCGGGGAGGCTCGGGGGCGTGGATCTGCAGCCCCAGGGTGCGGGCCTTGCGCAGGAAACGGCGGGCCAGCTCCACCGCGTCGCGGCGATGCACGAGCGCGTCGAAGGCTCGCCAGCTGCGCGTGCGCCGCATGAGCAGGCCGCCGCCGGAGAGCGTCACCACGTCGACGCCGGCCTCGTCTTCGAGCCGGGTGAGGGCGAAGCCGAGCACCGACAGCACCGGGTCACAGCGGGCATCGAGGACCAGGAGGTGCCGGCCGCGCGCCATCTGCGCCCCGCGTACGAGGCCCCGTCCCTCGCTCACCCCGGCCACCACCTCGAGCTCGGGCACCCGCCGGCGGATGAGGGTGAGGAGCGCCACCGTGTTGTCCGTCGAACCTTCATCGACGGCCAGGATCTCGAACCGCAACCCGAGCCCGGTGAAGTGCTCGGCCAGTCGCCGGACCAGATGTCCGATGCTCTCTTCGTCGTTACAGCAGGAGACTACTGCAGAGACGTCGATCATGTCGCGCCTGTCGGCTGTCCAGTATCAGGTAAAGCACGAGCCGTGCCGGCGTCTCGCCTGGCTGGGTCCGCGGAGGACCTCCGCTTGTTCCGTGCGTCTTGGGGGTTCCAAGGAGCCGGGAAATCTGCACCGATCCGCATCGGCTGCTACGCAGTGAGAAGTGGCGTTCGCACCCCCCCCTGCCAAGTGCGCCAGGAAGTACGCAGAGCGCGGGTCTGTTGAGAGGGCAAAAGATGTCCTGGGCAGAGTGAGCTCATGCCTCAGGCGATCCCTGGGGTTTCTCCTATACGCTGGGCTGGAGGAGATCTCGCGCGAGCGCGGGTCCCACGCGCGACCAGTCGTAGGCCCGCGCCACGTCCTGGCCTGCCCGGGACAGGGACTGGCACAGCGCGGGGTCGGTGAGGAGCCTCCCGATGGCCCGCCGCAGGGCCGCCGGCTCGGGGGGGACGACGAGACCCTCTTGGCCGTCGACGAGCACGTGGCGGACCCCGGCGTCCCGGGTGGCCACCACCGGCACGCCCGCGGCCAGGGCCTCGAAGAGCACGGTGGGGGTGCCCTCGGTGCGTCCATCGGCGAGGCGTCGCGAGGGGACGACCAGCACGTCCGCGGCGGCGAGGAGATCGGCCTTGGCCTGGCCCCGGACCTCTCCCAGGAAGCGCGCCCGCACCCCGAGGGCCTGGGCCTGGGCTCGGAGCGCCCCGCCGAGCGGTCCCTCCCCGGCCACGAGCAGCTCGCAGGCGGGTCGGTCGCCACCCGGTCTCTCGATGGGGTCCGGGCCCTGGGGGGCCAAGGCCGAGAGCAGGAGATCGACGCCTTTGATGGGCACGAGCCGACCCAGGTACAGGACGGCCTGGCCCTCGAGCCCGAGGGCGCGGCGGCCGCGCTCGCGATCACCCTGGAGGCGGGCCCTGTCGATGCCCATGGGCACCACCCGGCCGGGGGCGCCCTTCACCACGAGGTGAGGGGCCGCATAGACCAGGTCGGCACGGGCGGAGAGCGCCCGCAGGGCCATGCGTCCCGGCCGGGAACGACGCAGGAGCGCGATGTCCGAGGAGTGCGCGATGGCGAGGTGGGGTCGTCCCCGGCTCGGACCGAGCGGCCGCGAGGCGAGCACGGCGGCGGTCACCAGGCCGCAGGGCGCCACCCAGTGCGAGACCACCGCCTCCCAGGCGTCGATGCGGCGCAGCACCGCGGCCGCGAGGGCGGCCACGAAGCCGCTGGCGCGGCGCCAGGCGCCGGGCTGGGTGAGCGCGTCGGGGGCGCCGCCGTCATAGAAGAGATCACGGCCGGCCACGCGCTCGACCGGGATGCCCTCGACGACCGGGGCCCCGGGGCCCGCCGCCACCACCTCGATCTCCGCCCCCTGCCCTGCCAGCCAGTGCGCGAAGCCGGCGACGAAATGACCGGCGGGGTCGCCGGCCTCACGGGGATAGGAGGTGGTGACCACCCCCACCCGCATCACGCCTCGTCCGAGGAGGTCGTCAGGGTCGTGCAGGCGGCGAGGCCCGAGACCTCGGCCGGGGGCGCGAGGTCCGAGGTCGAGGTCGCCTCGACCGGCCGTGGCTGCAGGCCCCGGCCGATGCGGAGGGCCCAGCGCGCGAGCCAGGAGCGGAGGAGGACGAAGGAGACGGGATAGATCACGGTCATGAGGGAGATGCCCGAGTGCCAGGCGGGTCCGTAGACCGGGCGCACCGGGGCGTCCACGACGCGCATGCCGGCCGCGTTGAGGCGCGCCAGGAGATCGTTCGGGTAGCCGTAGCGGGGGAACATGCGGTCGAGGTCGATGGCCTCGAGGGCGCGGCGGGTGGCGGCGGTGTAGCCGCACTGGGAGTCGAAGAGGTGCCAGTAGCCCGAGGTGACGCGGGTGGCGAGGGACAGGAGGACGTTGCCGAAGAACCGGGCGCGCGGCATGGCGCGCCAGGTCACGCCGAGGCGGGTGAAGCGGTTGCCTTTGACGTAGTCGGCCCTGCCCGCGGCGATGGGGTCGAGGAGGCCGGGGAGATCGGCGGGATCCATCTGGCCATCGCCGGCCATGACCACGGCCACGTCCGCGCCGCGGGCGAGCGCCTGCCGATAGCCCGTGACGATGGCCGCCCCCACGCCGCGGTTGACCTCGTGCCGCACCACGTCCCAGGGGATGGAGCGACGGCGAGAGCGCAGCGCGATCTTGTGGGTGGCGTCGCGCGAGGCGTCGTCCACCACCACCACGTGGTCGACGAAGCCCGGCACCGAGCGCAGCGTTCCGGGCAGGGCCCGCTCCTCGTTGTAGGCCGGGATGACCACGGCCACGCGCAGCGACTTATACATGGTAGATGGGCTAACTCTTCCCGGCGAAACCGGATCTGTCAACCGGGCGGATGAGGGGGGCGTTTGTCCTTGACCCGAGAAAATGCCCCGCGCATCCTGCGCGGAGATCCACAGGAGCAGTCATGGCGTCGGTCAACAAAGTGATCCTGATTGGCAATCTCGGGGCCAACCCCGAGCTCAAGTACCTGCCCTCGGGGCAGCCGGTGTGTGAAATCCGCCTGGCGACCAACGAGGTCTTCAACGATCAGCAGGGCCAGCGCCAGGAGCGCACCGAGTGGCACCGGGTCGTGGTGTACGGCAAGCAGGCGGAGAACTGCAACCAGTACCTGACCAAGGGGCGCCCCTGCTACATCGAAGGCCGCCTCCGCACCCGCTCCTGGGACGACAAGGACGGCAACAAGCGCTACACGACCGAGATCGTGGCCGAGCGCGTGCAGTTCCTGGGCGGCGGCATGGGTCAGGACCGGGGTCAGGGGATGCCTGATGAAGGGGGGCCGCCGCCGAGCCGGCCGCCGCGTCCGATGCAGTCGGGCGGCGCTCCGCGGCGGAGCGGGATGGGCGGCCCGAGCGCCCCGGCCGAAGAGCCGCCGCCGGCGGCGGATTACGGCGGTGGCTTCGGCCAGGGCGGCACGGACGACGACATCCCCTTCTAGTATGCTCGACATCCCAGCGGGGACGGTGACGGTCTACCGCAAGCCGAGCGGCGCTCATTTCCTCGCGGTAGAGGAGCACGGCCGCGAGGCGACCCTCGGCATCGCCGCCTTCCCCGACGTCGCCATCGCCCTGGCCGACCTCTTCCAGGTCGACTAAGCCGGGTCTTCGCCTAGCGCCGGAGCCGTCGCAGGATGGGGCCGAGCACGCTGCGCGCCTCGGGGAGGCCCATGCCCACCGTGGCCCCGAGGTAGAGCACGCCATACACGCCGAGCCCGAGGAGGCCGACGAGCACCGGGGAGAGCGGCGGGAGGACGTACACGAGCCCGCGGGCCACGGCCGCGGCGCCGAGCGCGCACAGCCACAGGCGCAGGATGAGCCCGGCCTTGTTGTCGACGTGGCCGATGCGCCGCTTGAGGGAGCGCCCGAGCAGGAGGAACTCGATCCACCCGGCCACGCCGGCCGAGGCGGTGAGTCCGGCGGCGGCCACCATGGGCGACCAGCCGAAGTGCTGCTTGAGGGGGACGACGCACGCCCAGCCGCCGAGTCCGGTGAGGACCACGCGCAGGAGCGCGCAGCGCAGCGGCGTGCGCGCGTCCCGCAGGGCGTAGCAGGCCGAGGACAGGAGGCGGCCCTGGGTGGCGGCGAGCAGGCCCACGGTCGAGCCGGCCAAGATGATCCACACCATGACGGTGTCGCTCCTCCGGAAGGCGCCGCTCTGGAAGAGGGTGGCGACCACGACGTCGCCGAGGGCGAGGAAGGCGAGGAGCGAGGGCACGACGAAGAAGGCGATGCGCCCGCGGGCCGCGCCGAGCCGCTCGCGTAGGCGCCCCGCCACCTCGTCGGGGACGCCGATCTCGCGGGACATCTCGGGCAGCTCCGCGGCCGACACCGACATGCCGAAGAGGGAGATGGGCAGGAGGTACAGGGTCTGGGCATAGGCCAGGGCGGCGACGGCCTGGGTGCCGAGGCCATTGGCGAGGTACTGGTCGATGTAGGCGCTGAGCTGCACGACGCCGCGGCTCACCACCACGGGCACGAAGTTGTGCAGCACGGCTTGTACGGCCTCGCTGCGGAGCGCGAGGGACGGGCGGAAGTGGCCCCGGCCCACGAGGCGGATGGCCTGGGGCAGTTGCATGCCGAGCTGCAGGGCCGCGCCCGCGACGGTGGCCCAGGCGCACAGGCGGGCGAGGTCCATCTGTCCGGCCCGCGCGCTCATGCGCGGCGCGCCGAGGGCGATGAGGGTCGCGATGACGGCGATGTTCCACAGGACGGGCGCGACGTAGGAGAGGAAGAAGCGGCGGTGGCTGTTGAGGACGCCGAGGCACCAGGCGGACAGGACGAGCAGCCCCACGCCGGGGAACATGATCTGGACGAGCTGCGCGGTGAGGATCCGCACGTCGCCCTCGAAGCCGGGGGCGATGACGTCGATGAGCGGCAGGGCGGCCAGGGTGCCGAGGCCGACGAGGAGCGCCATGGACAAGGTGAGGAGGCTCGCCACCACGCTGGCCACCCGCCCCGCCTCCTCGGTCTTGCCCTCGGCGAGGAGACGCGCGTACACGGGGATGAACGAGGCCGACAGCACCCCTTCGCCAAACAGGTTCTGGAGGAAGTTGGGGATGCGGGCCGCGGCCTTGAAGGCGCCTGCCGCGTCGCCGCTGCCGAAGTAGTGGGCGAAGACGCGCTCGCGTACGAGCCCCGAGATGCGCGACAGGAGGATGCCGGAGGCCACGGCCAGGGCCGCCCCTCCTGGCCGTGCCGCGCGGGCGGGAGGGGCCGTCACCGGCGAGGCGGGATCCGGACGAGGGGTGGCGGACGGTGCTTCGTGCTGGCTCGGAGCGCCCTCAGGCGGTGCGGCGGTGGGCCCGTGGATTGGCATGCGTGGCGAGAGCTTAGCTCGCAACGCGGCATCGCTCCACGATGCCCACGGTTGGGCGGCAGGGTTCCCTCTTACCAGTCGGGGACGTCGCGCACCTGATCCCAGAGATCGGCCGCCGACAGCACCACGAACTCGACGCGTCCGAAGCGCACCACCGCGCCGGGCTTGACCGAGACGGCCCCGGTCTTGGGCGTCACCTGGCGCTTGCCGACCCAGGTGCCGTTGCGCGAGCCCGCGTCATGGAGCTCGAGCTGCCCATCGTTGCTCACGGGGCGGAAGTGGGCGTGCACCTTGGAGACGGACAGGTCGGGGATGACGATGTCGTTGGCCGTGTTGCGCCCGATGCTGATGAGGCCGGGGGGCGTGCCCTGGGTGATGGGCTGGCGCTTGCGCACGGCCAGCAGCAAAGGGGGCGGCGCGTCCTCCTCCACCTGGTCTTGTCGGACGGCGCGCATCTCGGTCACGTCCTCGAGCGGCACGAGCAGGGTCTTGGCCTTGGCCGCCACCGGCAGGAGGCCTCCCTGGCTGACGAGAAAGAGGTAGGGATGCTGCGCGACGAACTGGGCGCGCGGGATGCGCAGCGCCAGTTGGACGAAATCGATCGCCGAGTCGTGCTCCATACGTTGCCTTCTACGAGGCCATGAGGACCTCGCCGGTGCATACTACCTCAGGACCGTTGGGTATCTGCGGACTTCGGCAAGTGGGGTGGGTGGAGGGTGCTAGGGGACGACCCGGACGTGGGGTGAGATCTCAACCTGGCGAACTGGGCTCGTCCGTGCTCGGCAGGCCGGCCAGCGCCCGCAACCGCGCCCAGCACTCGGCCGAGGTGACGAGCTCGAAGCTGTGCGGCCCGAAGCGCACCACCGATCCGGGCACGAGGCGCGTCGGGGTGCCGTTGGGCACGAGCTTCTGATCGCCCACGTAGGAGCCGTTGCGCGAGCCCGCGTCGGTCAGGTCGACCTCCTCGCCGTTGACCCGGAAGTAGGCGTGGAACTTCGAGATGGTGATGTCGGGCAAGACCATGTCGTTGTTGGTCGTGCGCCCGAGCGTGATCATGAACGGGAACATCGGACGCACCTTGCGAATGGCCAGGGCCAGGGTCGGACTGTCGAGAGAGAACGGGTCCTTGGTGGCGATGGTGCGGTAGGCCAGCGGTTTGTCCGAGGGTCCGGTGTCGAGCAGATCCTGGACCTGCATCATGCCCGCCACGATCGTGGGGCGCGGGCCAGCCGGACGCGTCAGGGGCGAGCGGCCTACGATGAAGAACCAGGGGCACTTGGCAGTGAACTCGGGTTGGCTGAGCGTCTGCGCAAGGCGGAAGATATTGAGGTCGTTTGATCCGTCCATAGGGCTGCTCACAGCTCGTGGGGCATGTGGTCGCGCGGGCTGCGGAAATAATATAGCGGAGAATACGCCAGCAGATTGGAGACTCGACTGGTGTACACGCAGGCGTAGTCCTCCACCTGCTCGCCAAAACGTGAGTTCTCGACGCCCTGCTTGAACAAGGCCCCCCACCAGGGGTTGAAGGCGCGGTCGACTTCGCGCTCGAGGGATTCGACCTCGCCGCCGATCTCGCGCAGGGTGGTGCGCAGCTGGTCGAGGCGCTGAAGTGACTCCTGCTTGGCCTTCTCGATGATGCCGGGGGCCGGGGCGGGGCCGGGTTCGGGGGGGCTGTTCTCGATGCGCTGGAGCGAGTGAAGGACGAGCTGGAAGTACGCGAGCTCGGCCTCGGCGCGGTTGCGCCGCTTCTCGAGCTCCTCGATGCGCCGGAGCTGCGCCGACATGGCCTCGGCCAGGGTGAGCTCGCCTTCGAGCTCCTGGATGATCATGGCGGTGCGCCACACGGAGGACTTCTTGGCGCGCAGCATGTCGCCATAAATGTGGTCGCCGATGTAGAGGATGCGGTCGCCGGTGGCGCCCATGAAGGTCTCCAAGTCGGAGGCGTTGCCGCCCTGGTAGATGCGCCCGCGCTGGAAGGGACCGGTGAGCTGCCTCTTCTCCTGGCCCTGCTCGTCGAGCTCGACGAAGGGGTGGCGCTCGGTGAAGAAGGATGGCTTCTGGCCGCCCACGATGATGACGTCGAAGTAGCTGCGCCAGCTCGGGTAGGTGGGGAGCTGCCCGTCGAGGAGCCAGGCCATCACCTTGTCGGTGTAGTCCCAGTAGGAGTTGGTGAGGAGGAACAGGCGCTTCCCCGCTGAGCGGAGCTTGTGCAGGGTGGCGGCGAGATCGCTGTCGCGCTCGAGGAACTCGTCGAGGTTGGCCTTGATGACGCGCTTCATCGACTCGTCGCGGTGGGCCTCGTCGATGGACTCGCGGATGTCCTTCCAGAGGCGGGCGTAGCGCGGGCGTCCGGGCCAGGTCGGGGCCCGTGGGTTCTCGTCGAGGTAGTCGACGATGCGCGCGAACATGACGGCCTCGGGCAGGGCGAACAGCGTGTCGATCCAGGCGTAGCGCGGCGAGGACAGGCGGATGCGCTGGGTCTGGTAGAGCTTGCGCTTCTCCTCTTTGGAGAGCTTGTGCCGGCCATGGTAGACGCGCCCCGCGTGGCCGTAGCGATCCATCTTGAAGATGTTGCCGTTCTGACGGTCGATGACGAGCCCACGGATGGCCCACGAGGGATCGTAGTCGAGGTTGAGGATCTCCTCGGGGTAGCCGCGCTGGTGGACCAGCTTGTCGAGCGTGCAGGTGATGGACAGGGTCTCGATGCGCGGCTGATTGTAGATCGCCAGCGTGTAGTCCATGTCGAAGCCGATGAACTCCATGCGATCGAGCCGCAGGTTGCGGTTCACGAACACACGGCGGCTGCGCTTGATGTCGTTCGCCCGGGGGACGATGCTGCCGATGATGGATTGGAGATCCGGGGTTCTCGTGGACGACGTCTCGCTCTCGACGCCGTCGGCCGGCGTGGCGACCTGGGCCAGACTCGCGGCCGCAACGCCGATCGCCCCTTGTGCCTCCTTGGACGTCGGCTCGTAGGACATGAGTTCTACAGTCTAACATCGCTCGGTCCTTGATGGATCTTCCTTTCTGGACCGCCCTCCCGCTGACGCTCCGGGTCATGGGTTGCAAGCCCCCTCGCGTCTGGCAGAATCGGCGGCATTTTCCAGCGTGCCCTCCCCCTGCACGGCCCCGGCGCGCCCCGCTTCTCTAAGGAGGTCCTTCCCATGACACGCATGCACGGGCGAGGCGTGGTCGCCTTCCTCGGTTTCGTCCTCTGCAGCACGGCCCTCGCCGCCACACCCCCGCCCGCTACCGGAGCGGCGCAGCAGCCCTCGGGGCCGGCGCGCGGCGAGAGCCGGGCCGCGGTGGCGCGGCGGCGGCTGGCTGCGCTCGATCCGGTGCTGACCCAAGCGATCGCCGACTTCCAGGTGCCTGGCCTGGCCCTGGCCGTGGTCGCCGGGGGCGAGGTGATCTATGCCCGCGGCTTCGGCCTGCGCGACATCGACAAGAAGCTCCCGGTCACGCCTGACACGCTGTTCGCCATCGGCTCGACGACCAAGGCGATGACCGCCACGGTCCTCGGCATGCTCGCCGACGAAGGGAAGCTCACCTGGGACGAGCCCGTGCGCCGCTACCTGCCGTGGTTCCGCCTGAGCAACCCCGAGATCTCCGAGCGTCTCACCGTACGCGACCTCGTCACCCACCGCTCGGGCCTGCCGCGCCATGACCTCCTCTGGTACAACTACAATGAGGGGACGCGCCGCGGCCTCATCGAGCGGCTGGCCTCGCTGGAGCTCACCGCGGACCTGCGCGAGAAGTTCCAGTACAACAACCTCCTCTTCATGACCGCCGGCTTCCTGGCCGGCGAGCTCGCCGGCACCACCTGGGAGCAGCTCGTGCGCACGCGGCTGTTCGCGCCGCTCGGCATGAAGCGCAGCAACTTCTCGGTGCTCGACGCCGAGAAGGATCCCGACCACGCCCTGCCCTATGACGACAAAGGCGAGAAGGATGGCGCCCTCAAGCGCATCCCGTATCGGCGCATCGATCTGGTGGGCCCGGCCGGGGCAGTGAACTCGAGCGCCAACGAGATGGCGCGCTGGCTGCTCCTGAACCTGTCCGGCGGCAAGGTGGGTGAGCGTCAGCTCATCCAGGCGAGCACGCTGGCCGACATCCAGGCGCCGCACATGACCACGGGCGACACGGGCGAGCGCCCCGACGTCGTCGACGTGGGCTATGGCCACGGCTGGGGCATCGATGCCTACCGCGGCCACCGGCGCGTCCAGCACGGCGGCGGCATCGACGGCTTCATCACCATGGTCACCCTGCTGCCCGACGACGATCTCGGCATCGTCTCGTTCGTCAACACAGGCGTCGGACTGCCCGGCCTGGTCAATCAGATCGTGGCCGATCGCGTGCTCGATCTGCCGCCGGTGGACTGGCTCGGCGAGGCGCTCGCCAAGCGCAAGCAACGCAAGGTGGCGCTCGACGAGGCGAAGAAGAACAAGGCGGCGGCGCGGATCGCCGGCACCCAGCCCTCGCACAAGCTCGAGGACTACGTCGGTGACTACCATCACCCGGGCTATGGCCCCTTGCGCATCGCCGCCGGCGACGCGAGCAAGGGCTCGCTCACGCTCACCTTCAACGGCATCACCGCGCCGCTCGAGCACTGGCACTACGACGTGTGGAACGGCGGCGTGGCCGGCAGCGACGAGACCTTCGAGGACCAGAAGCTCCTCTTCCGGAGCGACGTCAACGGCGAGATCGCGGCCGTCGAGGCGACGTTCGAGCCGAGCGCCGCGCCGATCGTCTTCACCAAGCAGCCGCCGGCGCGCCTCCTCGACCCCAAGGTGCTCGCGCGCTACGTCGGCCGCTACGCCCTGCCGGGGGAGATCGGCACCGTGTCGCTCGGCGGCAGCGGGCTGCAGATCACCGTCCCCGGCCAGCCCACCTATACCCTCCGGCCCGAGATCTCGGGCCGCTTCGTCCTGAAAGAGGTACGGAACATCTCGGTGAGCTTCGTGGAGGAAGGCGGCAAGGCGGTGAAGCTCATCCTCCACCAGCCCCAAGGCGTGTACGAGGCCAAGCGAGTCGAATAGCCGAGCGGGCTCTCAGCGCAGGGCCAGGGTGCGCTGCTTCCAGTCGGCCCCGGCCCAGCGGCGGAAGGCGAGGAGCAGCTCGGGGTTGCGCGCGTGCCGTTCGACGGCCAGGGTGTCGCTCCGCAGGACCTGGAACTCACGCCGCAGGCCCGCCGCCGTCCGCCCCTCGCGCACGACGAGCACGCGCCCACCGTCGGGTGACCAGCCCGCCAGCTCGACGTAGCCGAGCTCCGGATCGGCCACGGCCGGGAGCAGCGTATCGCAGTGCCAGCCGCTCTCGCTGCGAGGACCCTCGGCCTCGGCGCCGGCCCCCTCGGCCGGGGCGCCTCCATGTCCATCGTCCCCATCACGCCCATCACGCCCCTCTCTGAAGATCCACAGCTCGCTCCAGCTCGCCAGAGGCTGCACCACCAGCGCGAGCGCCTTACCGTCTGGTGACACCCGCGCCGAGGCCGGCCATACCAGCCCGTAGGTGCAGCGCTCGAGGAGCATCCGCGTTCCCTCGGCCTTGCGGCCCGCCGGGGCCCGCTCGATGAGCTGCACGCAGGTCTCTCCCGGCCGACCCGCGACGGTCCGGAGGGCGATCGGCGCCGCCGCCACCCGGGTCGCCTTCCCGTCTCCCCCCACGGCGAAGGCATCGAGGGCGCGGGCGGCCAACGGTCCCACCGGCTCACCGGCCCAGCGCGCCGCCGCCACCCGCACCGCCGTGGCCTCGTACACACCGAGATCCTCGTCGGCCAGCTCGTTCTTGTCGGCGAGCGCCAGAGCGCGCACCGCGTCCTGGCTGGCCTTGGCCGCGCCCGCCATCTCGCCGCGCCGCGCCCGCTGGAACGCGAGCGCCGCCAGCACCTCGGCCCGCCGCAGCTCGAGCCGCCCGCGTAACCAGGCCGGCAGCCCTGCCACCTCGGCCCGTCCGAGCACACCGAGCCGCCACTCGTTGCGCGCCTCGAGCTCCACCGGCCCGAGCGCGGGATCGATGCAGCGCGAGCGGGTGAGGCCGAGCGCGGCCGCGAGCCGCTCCTCGGCGCTGCCCCCGAGCGCGAGCACCTGGCGGAACGCCTCCCCGTCATAGCAGGTGACGGTGTGCCCCTCGCTCTCGTAATGCACGAAGTGCACGCCATAACTCTCCGCCACCTCGATATGGGCGCCGAGCGCCGCGCCCGCCGGCCCGGGCTCGCCCCGCTGCGCCGAGACGCGCTCGGCCAGACGCTCGGCCATCACGCCGAGCGCGGCCAGGAGCGACACATCGACCGTGCCGGCCGGCGCGGCCTTGAGGTAGAGCGCCACGTAGCCGATGCCGAGCGCCTCGGCGCCCGGCGTGTCCCGCAGGAAGCCGATCACCGCGCGCAGCTCGGGGGCGCTCTGCTCCTCGATGGCGTGGCTGCGCACCTGCGCGGGCCGCACGTAGCCCGGACGCTCGCGCCGGTGATCGTAGACCTGCAGGAACCCCGTGCGGCTGCCGCGCACCTCCAGCCAGTCGCCGCGCCAGAGGGCCGCCTGACGGGGCGCGCTGTCGTGCGGTGCGGCGCGCAGCGCGGTCTGGTCCTCGGTCACGATGGCGACGCTCAGGGCGGCGGCGAGACTCAGCATGGCATACATGGCGCTCTCCTCTTCTGCGCTTGGCTCCGTGGCGCTCGCGTGTCCGTCACTCGCCCGTCGACGCCTGGTTCGTCTCCGACTCCCCCCGCGCCTCACCCGAGGACGAGGTGCGCATCCCGAGGAGCTGGCCGGCGAAGAACCCGCCCGCCTGGGGCGGCGCCACGATCACCTGGATCTTGTCCGAGAGCTTGTCCGCCAGGGTCTTCTGGATGAGGAGCGGGTTCTTGCGGATGAGCTCCGACTCCCGCGCCAGCTGCTCGGAGTTGGCCTTGCCCGTCACCTCCAGGCGATAGGCGTCCGACTCGGCCAGGCGGCGGCGCGCCTCGGCCTCGGCCACGGCGTCGATCTTGCGCGCCTCGGCCTCGCCCTCGGCCTGCTTGATACGCCCCACCTTGGCCGCCTCGGCCTCGAGGCGCCGCTGCTCGATCTCCTTCTCCTTGAAGGGCAGGACGTGCTTCATCGCCTCGGCCTTGGCCTGCGCCGCGATCACCTCCTCGAGCCCCGCCGCCTCGGCCGCCTTCTGACGCCGCACCTTCTCGGCCTCGGCCTCGAACTCCGACTCCTTGATCTTCTTCTCCTTGAGCTCGATGGTGTAACGCATCTTCTCCGCCGAGAGCTCCTCGGTGAGCAGGGCCTCGATCCCGCTGCGGTACTCGGCCGGCAGGTCCACGTTGCCGAGGTAGACGGCCTGCACCTTCACGCCGTCGGCGGCGAGGGTGCTGCGCAGCTCGGCGGCCACGGCCTGCTGGATGTCCGCCCGCTGCGAGGAGAAGATCTCGCGCACGGTGTGGGTGGCGAAGACGCGGTGCAGGATGCCGTCGACCGTGGGTTCGACGAGCTGGCGTCCCACGTCCTCTGGCAGGCGGCGCGCCACCTGGAGCAGCTGCGTGGGCTCGAGGGCATAGCGCACGCTCACGTCGGCGCCGATGGACAACCCTTCGACCGACTGATAGGGGGCCTCGCCAGTCGAGCGCGCGCTGCGGGTGGGGCGATAGATCTGCTCGCGCAGGGAGTAGCGCCGGAGCTCGTGCAGGCCAGGGAGCACCACCACCCAGCCTTCGCTGATCAGGCGCATGCCGCCGGTCAGGCGATTGACACGCACGCCCACCTCCCCCGGGGGGATGGTGCGCAGCGGGTGCGAGTACACCACGCCGCCCCCCACGGCGAGCATCGAGACCAGGGCGAGGGCGCGGCGGCCGCGCTCGCTGCGCAAGGTCTCGATGATGCCGAGCACCACGGCCCAGGCCGTGGCATGGACCAGATAACCGAGACGACGGAAGAAATGGCCGACAGAGCGAAGGTACCTCATGGTAGGGCTCCTTTCGCTCGGCCCCTAGTGCATCTCGTGGACCGAGCGGTCGAGGCCCTGGACAGGCGGCTTGCGGCCGTCTGGCGGCCGACCGGCGATGTATTCGATAAATTGTCGAACCGGCCGCCGGGATCCTGCGCTCCTGGGCGGGCCTACAAGTGATCTGCTTGCGGCAACGCTGCGAGTTCGCCACGATAAGGGCGGCGTTCTACTGAACCATCGGCCACTTGGGCGGCGCGGCCGCCCAGCAATGAGGAGACAGCATGCGCAGGAGGGTTCTCGGCTGGGGGATGAGTCTTGGTCTGGCGTTGTCCGCCGACGGTTGCGCCGGCTGGGCCGGCCCCGAGCATGAGCGCGCGGCCGCCGACTACCAGCGGCAGGGCAACGAGGCGGCGCGGCGCGGCGACAGCAAGGCGGCAGAGGCGGCACGCAAGCGCGCCGAGATCGAACGCCGCCTGTCCGAGGACCACCGCAAGGTGGATCCGCGCTTCGACGAAAATGAGCAGCAGCTCCCTCCCGGCGTCCCCTACTCCGGCACGCTGCGTTCGCCCTGACCCCGGCTCCCGCCTGAGCGCGGGAGCGCCATGCTACATCTCCGACCATGAGCGCTCCCCCATCCGGACCCCACACCGTGGCCGTGATCTCACGCCCCGGGGTGCGGTACGTGCTCGACCCTCCCTTCGATCCACCCAACCCCGTCTATGAGATGGTGGAGGCGAGCTTCCGGGCCCTCGGCCTCGACCGGGCGCGCGCCGGCAGCCCGGAGTGGAACCCGCTCGGCGATCTCATCGCCCCCGGCGATCGCGTGGTGGTGAAGCCCAACTTCGTCACCTCCAAGAACTTCCACGAGCACCTCCGGGGCGAGAAGCTGGCCTGCTCCTCCACCCACGGCTCGGTCTTGCGACCGATCCTCGACTATGCGTTGCGGGCTGCGGGGCCGCGGGGCCGGGTGCGGGTGGTCGATACGCCGGTCGAGGGCTGCGATCTCGAGGCCGTGGTGGAGGGGCTCGGGGTGGCGGCGCTCCTCTCCGAGTACCGTCGCCGTGGCCACGACGTCGAGCTCCTGGATCTGCGCCACTTCCGCGTGGTGCCGCACATGGCGCTCGACGACGTGCGGCGCGTGGGGCGCTCGTGGAACCTGGGCCTGCTCCTGCGTGAACGCCTGCGCGGCGACCCCCTCGGCTATCAGATCGTCGATCTGGGCGAACGCTCGCGCTTCCACGAGGTGGAGCGTCGCGGGACGCTCCTGCGCTTTCACCGCTCGCACCAGCGCACGCCGGTGCCGCATCACGTGGGCGGCCGGCACGAGTACTCCATCCCGCGCACCGTGCTCGACGCCGACGTGGTGATCAACATCCCCAAGATGAAGACCCACAAGAAGTCCGGGGTCACGCTGGCGCTCAAGTCGTGCATCGGCTTGTCCAACGAGAAGTACTGGCTGCCTCACTACACCGCCGGCACGCCCGGGGACGACGGCGACGAGTACCCCGAGGTGCCGCCCTGGGCCGTGCGGGTCGAGAATCAGCTCCAGCGGTTCCCGCTCCCCGGCGATCATTCCCTCATCGCGCGCGCGCCCCGGCTCGGGGATGGACGCTCGCAAGGCGGCCTCCTCCACGGCCACGTCATGGAAGGCTCGTGGCAGGGCAACGACACCATCTGGCGCACGGTGCTCGATCTCAACCGCGTCCTGTTCGACGCCGACCGCGAGGGGCGCCTGCGCGACCGACCGCAGCGCCGCTATCTCGCCCTGGTCGACGGCATCATCGCCGGCGAGGGCGAGGGGCCGCTGGCGGCGACCCCCCGGCCGGCGGGGCTGCTCGTGGCCGGGTGCGATCCGGCCCTGGTGGACCTCGTATGCGTGCGGGCCATGGGCCTATGCGAGCACGCGGTGCCCATGATCACCCAGGCCTTCGTGGATCCGCCGCTCCCCGGCTCGTCACCGGCCGCGCTCTCGCTCGTGATGGACGGCCCGCCGGTCGCTTCCGGGGCTGGGCAGGGCCCTGGTTCGCGCTTCGTGCCGCCCCGGACCTGGCCCCGGCTCGCGGAGCCGGCCGTCGCGCTGTCCTGAGCCCGGCGCTACGCAGCCAGGTGAGCGCTGCGAGGCCCTTATCGCCAGGGGCCTCCGTTACAGACTTTCGCACCGGCTCCGAGTACGAAGAGGCGATGCCACAGGACACCTTGATCGCCGTCACCGGCGCCACCGGAGCCGTCGGAACCCGCGTCTCCACCCTCCTGGCCGAGGCCGGAGCACATCAACGCCTCGTCGTCCGCAACACGAGTCGCGCCCCGCGGTACGCGGGTGCAGAGGCCCGGCAGGCGGCCGGATACGGCGCCTACGAGGAGATGCGGGCCGCGCTGCAAGGCGCGGACACCGTCTTCCTGATCCCCGCGACCGAGGGGCCGGATCGTGTTCAGCAGCACAAGACGGCGGTCGACGCCGCCGTCGCCGCCGGCGTCGGCCGCATCGTCTACCTGTCGTTCTTCGGCGCGGCGCCGGACGCCACCTTCACGCTCGTGCGCGATCACTGGCACACCGAGCAGCACATCCGCGCCACCGGGGTCGCGTGGACGTTCCTGCGAATGAACTCGTACATGGACTTCCTCCCCTCGCTGGTCCTGCCCGAAGGCGTCATCAGGGGTCCGGCGGGCCACGGGCGGCTCGCGGCCATCCTCCGCGACGACGTCGCCGCCAGCGCCGCCGCCGTCCTGACGTCCGACGGCCACGACGGGCGCATCTACAACCTGACCGGCCGGGAGGCCTTCTCGCTCGCCGAGGCCGCCGAACTGATGACCCGCTCGACCGGCAAGGCCATCCGTTTCCAGGACGAGACCGATGAGGAGGCGTTCGCCTCGCGCGTGGTCTTCGGCGCGCCCGACTTCGAGGTTCGCGGCTGGGTCAGCTCCTACCAGGCCATCCGTGACGGGAGCCTGGAGGCCGTGAGCCCGCACGTGCGCGAGCTCACGGGCCGCGATCCGGTCACCCTCGCGCAGTACCTGCAGGCGCACCCCGAGGCCCTCGCCCACGTCACAGGCAAGCGCCCATGACGCCGGCCCTGCATCGCTCGACGCATGGGTCCTGTAGTCGCTGAGGCCTCACAGGAGCGCGCCGCAGTTGGCACCCCAGCCCGCCCGAGGAGCGTCCCCATGAAGGTCAAGGCCCCATGCAAGGACCGCCCATTTACACGCTACCGGGCCATTGATCTCTGGGCCTACCTTCCCCTCGCCGTCTGGACCCTGGCCGCCCTCTGCGGGGTGGCTCCGGCGTTCGGGGCCAAACCTCGCCCGCGCGTATCCATTTCCCCGCCGCGTCCGCTCGCGCCGCCATCGACCTCTCGTGTGACCAGCGCATCGCCGCTCCTGCGCTGGGCGCTGGCCTCCGACACCACAGGAGCAGAAATCGAGATTTGTGCCGACCGAGCCTGCCACAAAGTGGCGCAGCGGTTTCGCGCCGCGGGCTCGCAGGGATTGCCACCGTCCCCCTTGCTTCCTGGGACCTGGTTCTGGCGGCTGCGCGGCCAGGCCGGCGAGCAAGGCGGCGTACAAGTCAGCCCGACCTGGCAATTCACGGTGGGGCCCCGCTCTCGCGACGTGAACCGCGCCTGGGGCAGCACCCTCGACATGAACGGCGACGGCTTTGGCGATGCAGCCATCGCGGCGATCGGACGCCGCAGCAATGCGGTGTTCGTCCACCTGGGACAGGCCACGGGTTTGAGCCCCAAGCCGGTCGTACGTCTCACCATCGCCGGCCACGCCCCCGCGTATGGTCAGTCGCTCGCCACGGCCGGCGACGTCAATGGCGATGGATACGCCGATCTCGTGGTGGGTGCGCCGACCCTGCCCAACGCGGCCTACGTCTATCACGGCGGTGCTGCCGGTCCATCGAAGAAGCCGGCCGTGACCCTCGCGGGCGGCACCCTGTCGAATTTCGGAACCGCCGTGACAGGCGCCGGCGACGTCAACGGCGACGGCTATGCGGATGTCCTCGTAGGAACGGACGGCAACGTCGTGAACGTCTATCACGGTGGGCCCGCCGGCTTGAGCCTGACGCCGAGCACCACCCTCACCGTCCCCGACAAGCCCGGCTTCGGCCGCGCGGTGGCGAGCGCCGGTGACGTCAATGGCGATGGCTACGCCGACGTCATCATCGGCGCGCCCAGGGCCGACGCGGCGCTCGTCTATACCGGCGGTCACGACGGGCTGCACACGGACACCGCGCGCATCCTCACCGGGCCGCCGCACTCCCAGTTTGGCTGCGCCGTGGCCGGCGCCGGTGACGTCAATGGCGATGGCTATACCGACGTCATCGTCGGCAGCTGCGGCACGGATCAGGCGTTTGTCTTTCTCGGTGGCGTCCAGGGACTCTCCGCGGCCCCGGCCTTCACCCTCCCGGGCGACGGCCATGCGACGCGCTACGTCGCTAGCCTCGGCGACGTCAACGGCGACGGCTTCTCCGACGTCATCGTCGGCACGCTCCAGTCGGCACGAAGCGGCGCCATGTCGCTGTACCTGGGCGGCCCGACCGCGCTCTCACGCCCCCTCGGCGTCGCCGATCCTGGCGTCGTCAGCTTCGGCCCACCGATGATCGGTCTCGGCGACGTGAACGGGGATGGGTTCGACGACGCCATCGCCGGCGCGGCCGAGGCCAGCGAGCTGTTCTTCTACAAAGGGGGCGCCACGTTGGGCGAGGACGATACGTGGGACGCATCGACCCAGCTCGCCGGTCCCCCCGACTCGGGTTTCGGCGCCGCATTCGGTGGAGCTTCCTACTGACTGAGCCGCTCGGCTCAGTCCGTGAGTTCACCCAAGATGCCACGACGCCGGTCCGGATCCGTCGTGCCGCTGGTCATGTCGACCACGGCGATGTCCTCCAGCTGTTTCTGCGCAGCGGCGTCATAGTACGTGCCCCAGCGTGCGTCATTCAGGGGCCAGGGGAAGGCGTTCCAATCGGCTTCCGTCGGCCCGGGCGCAGGCTTCTTGGCCGCGGCCGCCGCGGTTGCGGCCGCCGCGGTTGCGGCCGCCGCGGCTGCGGCCGCCTGGGCGGCCTTCTTCTTCGCCGTCTTGAATTCGGAGACGGCGTTCTTCATCCCGCTCCTGGCGCTCGACGGGTTGTTGAAGTACGTGCTGAGGAGCGCCGCCTGGGCCCGATGAGACTTGATCATCAGGCTGTTCTTCTGACCGGCCCAAGAGGCATCGAGGAGCGTACTGAGCGTCGCCTTGGCCTCTTGAATCTGTGCCAGCTGGGCGCCGGGATCCTGGCCGAGCAACTCGAACCGCAGCACCCACTCGTTCGCCCGGAGCACCTCGTCGGAGATACAGCCATCGTGGAGCTGCTGCGCCGCCGTCTGGGCGGCGCTGCCGGCGGCGACCAGGATGTCGGCCAGTTTCACCGGGTCCGCATCGGCCTTGACGCCCGGCAGCCCCTTGAGGGCCTCCTGCAGGGAGGCGAGGGTCGCCTTGGCGGCCTTGGCTTTCTCCTTCTCGGTGCTGGCGAGATCGGCCTTGGCGGCCTGCGCTCGGGTCACGAGGTCCTGGTACTTGGTGGCGAGCGTGCCCGACGCCTGATACAGCGCCTCGGAGACCACCTCTTTGCCGCCGATGAACATCGCTCCCTCGGACTTGTTCCGCACGCCGTTATTGCGGCGCGCGTCGGCGCTGGCGACGAACTTGCCGACGAAGCCGTCCGTTCCGAGCTTGGGATCCCCCACCGTGAGACCATATTTGCCGACGTACTTGTCGAGGACATCGGCCGGTACCCGCTTGAGAACCCTGGTCAGATCCGAATGCGCCGTCCACTGGGCGAACCCGAGCGACAAGATCCCGGTGTCATAGTTCTGCACGCCGCTAAAGGGCGCCTCGATGGTCGCCACGGCCTTGAAGAGCGTCGCGTCATCGGCCGTGATGGTCCCCGCCGCCGCCAACTTGTCGAAGGACGCGGCCTTGGCGGCGTCCGTCACGCCACTGACGTTGGTCACGCCGCGTGTCGTTTTATAGCGCGTGTATTCACCGATATAGAAGAAGCCCGAGACGGTGACCGGCTTCTTGTCGGGCCCCTCTGACTGGAGATCGCTGTAGACCATCGCGTCTCCCAGCCCGCCGAGGGCGATGGTGTCGCCGGCCGCGGGCTTGAACGACGCCGCCGCGGTGTAGTTCAGACGCTCGACCGAGGCCCCCAGCACCGTGACGGTGGTCTTGTCCGCGGCCTTGAGCCCGCGTGACGTCTTGGAGAGCTTGACCTGGAGGCTCGGCGGATCGCCGAGCACGGCCTGGACATCGCCGACGACGGGATCGCCCGTTCCCGGCACCTGGATCTGGACCTGCTCGGTCATCGCCTCCTCGGTGCCGCCGGCACGGATGTACTTCAGCTGGGGCTCGCTGCGCGCACCGACGAAGGTGCCCGGGGTCGCGGTGGACTCGGTGAACGTCCAGCCACCGGCGTCTCCCTGCTTGGGCGCGATGGAGAGCTTGCCATCGCCTGCCTTGTTCACGAGGAAGATCTTCCCAAAGAGAGTGAACGTGCGTGGCTTGTCCTTGTCCTTGTCTTTGTCCTTGCCCGCCGCAGGGGGGGCGGCCTGCGCCTCTTTGCGGGCGACCACAGCCGGCCCCGTCACGCCCGCCACGGCCCTGTGACCCATCCCGGGAGGCCCGGCCGTCCCTGCATACGCATCGAGCAAGGCCTCGCTCGATTTCCCCTGCACGACCGCATCCGCCACCGCGTCCGCATGCCGCTCGTACGGGTCCCCTACCTCGCCCACGCCGCCCTTGAGCTGGACTCCCGCCCGCTGCTGCACCACGTGCGCCGCCTCGTGGGCCGCGGTGTGCAGGCTCGGCGTCCCAGCAAACGCCACGTGATGCCCTCGGGCAAACGCCTCTGCCCCCATGGCCTCGGCCGCCGCGGCCGCCCGGTGATCCGTGTGCGCCTCGATCTGGCTCACGTCATGCCGCCCGAAGGAGCGCTGGATGGCATCGAGGTGCGGCAAGCGGCCACTCGCACCGCTGATCCCATGCGCCGCCGCCTCATGAATCCGCTCCGGAGCACTCTCCGTAGGCGCGGCGCCGGAGGGAGCCTGCGCTTGAACGGGAGCCGGCTCTGATGGCTCTCGACCGGAGGCGCTACCGGCGGGCGCTGGTGGGACGACGCCGTAATACTCGAGAAGGCCGCGGGGGATCGAAGGGCCCCGGTTCTGACCGAAGCGCTTCCCTTGCACCGGCGCCGACTCCGGGGGACGGATGCCATAGTGTTCGTAGTAGCCGGGCGGTAATGAAAACGGGCGGCTCGGCAGGCCTTGATCCCGCTGTCCATCACCTCCTGAACGAGGTGTCTCTTTCGTGGCCCCAGGACGCGAGGACTTGCCGTGCGACATGACTCACCTGTTCGTGGTGTTCCATATTCATCACGCGCCTTGCCAAGGTGCGTGTCAAGCGCAGGCCGGAGAGGATCCCGGGCGCTCGGGCGATGAGTCACGCGATGGACAGCAGATGTCACCAGGGGACACGAAAGCATCCTCCTGGAGCGCGCGACGCGACAGGCTATCTCGTCAATCGAACGCGGAGTCTACGGGCTCGTTCCTGGAACGCCAGCTCCCCGCCTTCGAGGATATCGCAGACGGCTTTTCTGATGAGCGCGTCTTCCAGACCGCCAGAAAGGTACGTGATGTCAGGGAGCTCGTCGCGGGCATGGGGTGCCGAGCTAGCGATGATGATCTGGTCCGCGTCCGTGTTGACCACGAGGTTGGCGTTATGGGTCACGATGATGACTTGGCGCTTCTCCTTGGCCGTGATGAACAGGCCTACCAGTTCCTCGTGGATGGACTTCGGATCGAGGTTCTCCTCAGGTTGATCAATGATCAACGGCCTGTCGTCGGAGTTGTCCAGCGCCAAGTACAGCAGGAGGAGAACGATCCCACGGGTAGCGGTGGCCCTGATGAAGGCGGGCATGGCCGAGCCGACGATCGATCCGTGGAAGGTCTTAAATGAGGCGGTCCATGCCGTTCGCGCGGAGGGACACCTCGACGCTGGCGAGGAGGAGGATCTCAACGCCTTTGGTGTGTTTGTCCTTTAAAGGCCGGTGGCTCATAACGGTCAACGGCGGGGGCAGCGAGAAGACGCCGAGCGAGGGGAAACGCTCCGGCGAAACGCGAGGAAGCATGGGGACATCAGCTAGGATGAAGGCCCGTGGGAAGGAGCAGCGTGACCCGCGGGAGCCGGCGGAAGCCAAGAAGGCGACCGCCGAGTCTCTTGGAGCCCCCGGAAGGCTCGATACCGACAGCATCGAGGAGTCGCGGGCCGGCCCGCGTGAGCCAGGGATCGCCGCCAAAGGGCCCGGTATGACGGTCGAAGAGATCGCGCAGGTCATCGCTGGCGACCCGGAGGCGGCGGATCGGTTCACCGATGTCTATGGGGCCTTCCTCAAGGACCTGGTGCGCAGGTGGTCGATGGCCCTTCCGCCCGGGAAGCGGCCGGATGAGGACGAGATCGTGCAGGAATTGCTGGTGGCGTTCGTGACCGGGAAGCGGCGGCTCCTGCGGCTTTGGGATCCGCAGCGGGGGACGCTGCTAGCGTACATGCGCGCCGTGGCCCGGAACTACTACATCGATTTGCTGCGTCGCCAGCGCCGCGAGGCGCTGCTGCCCGAACCGCTGGAAGAGATGGAACAGAAACATCGATTGGGGGCAGCGCTGTCGGTGGGGGGCACGGCGGAGGCACCCGAGGCGGAGGCCGCGCTATTTCGCCAGCAGGCGATCGGCTTCCTGAAGGAACAGTGCACGCCCGAGGAGTGGAAGCTCGTGTGGGACCTCGAAGCCGAGGAGAAGTCCGTCGGGGAAATGGCCGAGCAGCTGGGCGTATCGGCGATGGCGCTCTATCAGCGCAAACACCGCCTGTACGAGCGGCTGCATGAAGCATTCAAGAAGTATCTGGCCGGTTGGGGCCGAAGTCGGCGGTGATTGGCTCGACTCGTCCGGCCGAGAAAGGACGGCCGGTTGGGTACATGGGTCAGAACGTAGACGGGAGAGTAGCCGTGACGGAACACCATAAAGAAGAGAAGCTTCTGCGGGCGATTGCAACGCCGCCGGTGGAATTACCTGAGGAGTCGGAGGTCGATGAGAGCGCGGAATGGACGGCGGTACCACCGCTCGAGCCGGCGTTGCGCGAGCGGTTGAGGGCGGCGGTGCGCGCCGAGCTCGCCAAGGATGCCGCGTCCGAGCCCGAGGTCGCACCGCAGAAGGCTCAAGGCCGGCAGGCTCAGGCCGTGACGCAAATGCGGGGGGACGCGGTGCCGAATTCGCCTCGCTATCGCGCTCCGGCGCGACGGTGGTGGCGTCCCCGTTTGTGGCTGGCGGCGATCGGGGTGGTAGCCGCCGTGGCTACGGTGCTGCTGATGGGGCCGTGGAGGGGCATGGCCTCGGTTGCCAACTACAAACTCGCGGTGGTGGAGGCGGAGGAGGAGGAACACTCGGGCATGCTCGGCTCGCCGCTGTCAGATTCTCAGGACGATGCTGGGGAGGAAGATATTTCCCTCCCGTTGGAGCGTGCCGTCTCCGCATGGCTGCAGCCAGAGGAGGCGGTGTCGCAGATGCCCGAGGTCAAAGTGTGGATCGAGCAGCAAGGAAGACTCTTGTCGTGTCCTGTCTCGGTCAAGCTGCTGCCGCAGGCGGGACCCGGTGTGTTGTTGTTGAGATCGGACAAGCCACTCGCGGAGCTTTCGTCGGAGGGAGCGAAGCTGAGCGCGGGCCCTGCGGCCCTGCTGGTGGCCGTGGGGGTGCACGGGAAACTACCGTCCGATCCGGAAATCGTCGCCTGGGTGGGGAAAGAGAAGCCACCCTCAAGGTCATGGCGCCTGATACAGCAGCCGGTGACGATCGTCACGAAGGGGCAGTAATCACGACCGGGAGACGCCGGCGCGTGCATGCAAGCCTCCGCATGGCGATCACCCGGTCACGCCATCCCGCACGATTCCCCCCTCGCCGTCCGGCGCGAAATCTTCTGTCCCTGAGCAGTCCCGATAAACGACAAACGCCTGTCAGATTCGCCGGCGAGCCCTCGTATACCTTCCTGGTCATAGGATCCCGGAGGGTGAACGTTGGCAACGATCCGGACTGTCCTCGATTGCCTCCCGCACGAGGCCCTGGTGCGCCTGAGCAACCGACGTGAGCTGCCTGCACGCACCGACGATGAGCGTCGCGAGCGTCTGGCGCGCTCGTACCGTGGCGATTTCGGAGAATTCTTCCGCGATCTCCGGTCCCAGGATCTGTTCGAGCTCCTCCGCAACGCTTTGGTTGATGGCAATCGTCGCTATCGGCTCAAGTACGTCAGCACCTACTCCAAGAAGCAGCTCATCAGGTTTCTCGTCGAATTCTTCGTCCATGGTTGTGTGCCCCGAGCGTTCGAGGAGGAAGTCCTCGAAGAAGAAGAAGAAGACGAGGAGGATGACCTGGAGGACGAAGACGAAGACGAAAACGAGGACGAGGGCGAGGACGACGAGGACGACGAAGGCGAGGACGAAGGCGAGGACGAAGACGAGGGAGACGACGAGGGGGACGAAGACGAGGACGACGAAGACGAGGACGACGACGACAAGGACGAGGACGAGGAGCCAGAGGCGCCGGCCTTCGCCCCCGGCGAGCAGCATCGTCTCCTGCCCTACTTCTCCGACGTCACCGAAGAATGGAGCCGGCCGCGCCTGATCCGGCGGGTCCTC
>DATAGU010000103.1:0-31966 GCA_036263495.1 Polyangia bacterium
ACGCCTCGAACCGCCTCACCAGCTCGACGACGTCGTGGACTTTCACTACTAGCTTCATCAGTCGCTCGACGATTCTCACGGTTCCCTCCTTGCCCCGCAAGGGGCCTCAGGGACCGGACACAAAAAACTTTACGCTACCGAGGCTACCGGAAGGGACGGAAACGGCTTTCCATGGCGCTCAGGCAGCCCGGAGCCGTACAACAAGGGCTTCCCGTGCGGTCCGGGGCCTGCAGGAGCGCGCTGCAAGCCGTTGCAGTCGCGTCCTGTGCCTACAAAAATGCGCTGCAAGCCGTTGCTGAGCGATTTTGTGCCTACAGAAATGCACCGCAAGCCGTTGCTGAGCGGCTCTGTGCCTGCAGGAACGCGCGGCAAGCGGTTGCGGCAGCGCCCTGTGCCTACAGGGCCGCACGGCAAGCGGTTGCGGCAGCGCCGTGTGACTACAGGGCCGCACGGCAAGCCGTTACGGCGTGTTTCGGGGCGACAGGGCGGTGGGGCCACCCCTTTCGGGCATGAGCGCGATGACCCCCTTCGCCATGCCCCTCACTTCACCAGGTTGCGCAGCTTGGCCAGACAATCGCGCGCAAAGGCCTCCTCGTCCGCAGGATCGAGCTTGATCGGGAGATCGAGGTCGCGCGCCACGCACAGCTCCTCCGGCACCTCATCGAGGAAGCGGCTCGGCGTGCGCGGCTTGGTGGCGCTGCGGTAGCCGCGCGCGCGGCAGCGCGTGAGATAGAGCAGCTCGCGCGCCCGCGTGATCCCCACGTAGAGCAGGCGCCGCTCCTCCGACAGATCCGTCGCCGTCTCGCCGCCCATGTCGGTCTCGTGCGGGTAGAGCGTGCGCCGGTGCGGCAGGAGCTCCTCCTCGAGCCCCACCAGGAACACCACCGGGAACTCGAGCCCCTTGGCCCCGTGCAGCGTGACCAGCGTCACCTGATCCGGGTCCTCGCCGTCGGCGTTGTCGTCGTCGCTCGACGAGAGCGTCAGGCGGTGGAGGTAGTCGAGCACCGGCGCGCCCGCCCCCTCCCCGCCCTCGCCCTCGGCCGCCGGCGCCGGCCGCTGCGCGAGCGTGCGCTCCTCCCAGGCCCCGAGCGCCGTCAGGAACCCCTCGAGGTGCTCGATGCGGCGCTGCGCCGCGCTCGGGCTCGTGGCCGCCGCCCGCAGGTCCTCGAACATGCCCACCTCTTCGAGGAGCGCCCGCGCCGCCGGCGCGAGATCGCGCCCGCGCTCGAGGGCCGGGCGGTGCTCCTGCAGGAGCGCCACGAAGCCGCAGATCATGTCGCGCGGCGCCGCGCTGAGCCCCTCGATCCGGTCGGCCTGCACGAGCGCGTTCCAGAGCGTCGTGCGGTGGGCCTGGGCGTAGGCCGCGCAGCGCTCCACCGTGGTCTCGCCGATGCCGCGGGCCGGGTAGTTGATCACCCGCCTGAGCGCGATCTCGTCGCGCGGGTGGATCGCGGCCTTGAGGTAGGCGATGGCGTCCTTCACCTCCTTGCGCTCGTAGAACGCCTGGCCGCCGATCATGCGGTAGGAGATGCGCTGGGCGCGCAGCGCCTCCTCGAAGGCGCGCGCCTGGATGTTGGATCGATAGAGCACCGCGCAGTCGCCCAGGCGATAGCCGCGCCGCGCCCGCAGGAGCTCGATCTCCTCGGCCACGAAGCGGGCCTCGGTCTCGGGGTCCGGCGCCACCACGAGCTGCAGCTTCTCGCCCGCGGGCCGCGTCGTGAACAGGCGCTTCGGGTGGCGCCGCCCGTTGTTCGCGATCACCGCGTTCGCGGCCTCGAGGATGTGCGGCGTCGAGCGGTAGTTCTCCTCGAGCTTGATCATCTGCGCGCCCGGGAAGTGGCGGCTGAACTCGAGGATGTTGCCCGACTCCGCGCCGCGCCAGGCGTAGATCGACTGGTCGTCGTCGCCCACCACGCAGAGGTTTTTGCAAACGGCCGCGAGGTGCCGCACGAGGAGGAGCTGCGCGCGGTTGGTGTCCTGGTACTCGTCGATCATGAGGTAGCGGAAGCGCCCCTGCCAGCGCTCGCGCACCTCCTCGTTCTCGTCGAGCAGGCGCACGACGGCGACGATGAGATCGTCGAAGTCGAGGGCGTGGAAGCCGCGCATGGCCGCCTGGTAGCGGGGGTAGACGAGGCCGCCGATCTCGTCGTAGTCGCCCTCGGGCGGCGGCAGCTCGTCCGGCCCGTAGAAGGCGTTCTTCCAGCGCGAGATGCGAAACAGGATGGCCTTGGGATCGAAGCGCCGGTCGTCGATCTTCACCTGCCGCAGGATCTCGCGCACCACGCCGAGCTGGTCGGCCGTGTCGTAGACCGTGAAGCCGCTCCCAAGGCCCATGGCCGTGCGCTCGCGCTTCAGGATCTGCAGGCCGAGCGCGTGGAAGGTCGAGAGCGTGAGGCGCCTCGTCTCGTGCGGGCCCACGAGCGCGCTCACGCGCTCGCGCATCTCCTCGGCCGCCTTGTTGGTGAACGACACGGCCAGGATCTCGTCCGCGCGCGCGCCGCGCTCGAGGAGGTGCGCCACCCGGTAGGTGATGACCCGCGTCTTGCCCGAGCCGGCGCCCGCCAGGACCAGCAGCGGGCCCTCGGTGATGGTCACCGCCTGGCGCTGCGGCGGGTTGAGATCATCGAGCGAGATGCGGGACGGGGGACGAGAGGGCATGGTCGGATCGTCAGTCGGTGGGCGTGGAGCTTAGCACTGGGCCCGCGGCCGCAGATCACCGCAAGAGGTCGGAGACCGCGATCACGAGGTCGGCGAAGGCCTGCGGCTGGAGCTGCTCGCCCGGCCGATAGTTGCGCACCTCGGTGAAACGTCCCGCGAGGGGCCGGCGATAGACCTCGACCAGCTGATCCATCAAGTTGACGATCCAGTACTCGGGCACGGAGGACTCGGCATAAAGACGCGCCTTGAGCTTGCGGTCGAGGTTGAGCGAGTCCTCGGCCACCTCGACCACGAGGAGCGCGCTCGCCGGGTGCGAGCGGGAGTAATCGCCGTTGGGCACCACCGCGAGGTCCGGCTGCGGCTGCGAGAACTCCGACAGCGCGAGGGCGTGCTTGACGCGCACCCGGGCCTGGCTGCGCAGCCCCATCACGAGCCGCTCGGTGAGGCGGTCGATGATGTCCTCGTGCGCGGGTCGCATCAGCCCCATGGTGACGACCACTCCATACAGTAGCTCGACTTTCTCGCCCTCGAAGAGCCCGAGACGCACGATGCGCTCGTACTCCTGCCGGCGCAGGAGACGCGGCCGGACCGGTGTGATCTCTCTCGGATCGAACACGGCGGCGAGTATACGCGCGACCGGGACCGGCGGTCGCGGTCGATGTGGGCGCCTCTCACGGCGCGGGCGCGTTCCTCATCCTCAGGATCCGGCCGGGCCCCTTGGCCTTTCATCGCGCCGCGCCGCTTTGTCCTGGCCCCGGCGCGTGCCGGCCATTAGAACGCCATTCACACGCATCGATTCGCGAAGGCCGCTCAGGCCTGCCGGCCTTCGCTCACCGCGGGCTGCGCCCGCGTCTGGTCCCGTTGATGCGTGTGAACGGCTGTGTAGCTCCAAGAAGTCGGACGAAGGCGTCGCTTCGCCCGATGCGGCCGTCCGGCCCGGTCGCGCGCCCACCGGGTCGGGCTTCGGAGTCGAGTCACCGGCGAATCTGCCGATTACGGCTCCATAGTAGGCGAAGAAGGGACGCAGTAATGCTAGGTTCACAGGGTGAGGTTCGCGCCATGACACCGGTCGTCGAAGAGCCGCTGTCGCTCACCGAGTTGGGGGAGGCCTGGTCGGTCCTCTCGCTGCCCGACCGCGTCGCCGGGATGCGGATCTTGCCGCGGCCGGACGCCGAGGAGTTCTTCCTCAATCTGAGCGCGCGCGATCAGGCTGACCTCGTGCTCGCGCTCGAGCCGCGCGAACGCCGCTCGTGGATGCGCCTGCTCCCACCGGACGACGCGGCCGACCTCGTGCAGGAGGCGCCGCCCGAGGAGCGCGACGGGCTGCTCGCCCAGCTCGACGAGCCCACCCGCAAGGAGGTGACGGCGCTCCTCGCCTACGCCGAGGACGACGCGGGCGGCCTCATGAGCCCGCGCTACGTGCGCGTGCGGCCCGACGTGACGGTCGACGAGGCCATCAGCTACCTCCGCAAGCAGGCGCGCGAGCGCGTCGAGACCCTGTACTACGCCTACGTCCTCGACAACCGGCAGCACCTCCTCGGCGTGGTGTCGTTCCGCGATCTCTTCGCCGCCTCGCCCGACAAGAAGGTGCGCGACGTGATGCGCACCGACGTCATCACGGCCACCGAGGAGATGGACCAGGAGAAGCTGAGCCGCCTGTTCGCCGAGCACAACCTGTTCGCCGTGCCGGTCGTGGACGGCGAGGGCCGGATGAAGGGCATCGTCACGGTGGACGACATCGTGGACGTGGTCGAAGAGGAGGCCACCGAGGACATCCAGAAGATCGGCGGTATGGAGGCCCTCGACGCGCCCTACCTCCAGATCAGCATGCCCGACATGGTGCGCAAGCGCGCGGTGTGGCTGGCGGCGCTCTTCATCGGTGAGATGCTCACCGCTACGGCCATGGGCTACTTCGAGGACGAGATCGCCCGCGCCGTGGTGCTGGCCCTGTTCGTGCCGCTCATCATCTCGAGCGGCGGCAACTCGGGCTCGCAGGCGACGACACTCGTGATCCGTGCCATGGCGCTCGGCGAGGTGCGGCTGCGCGACTGGTGGCGCGTCATCCGCCGCGAGCTCGGCGCCGGCCTCGCGCTCGGCCTCATCCTCGGCACCATCGGCCTCCTGCGCATCTGCCTCTGGCAGGCGACCTTCCACATCTACGGCGTCCACTTTCTCAAGATCGCGTTCACCGTGGCCTTCAGCCTGATGGGCGTGGTGCTCTTCGGCACCCTGGCCGGCTCGATGCTGCCGTTCCTCCTCCGCCGCCTGGGCTTCGACCCGGCGAGCGCGTCGGCGCCCTTCGTGGCCACGCTGGTCGACGTGACCGGGCTCATCATCTACTTCACCGTGGCGAGCGTGGTCCTGCGCGGGACCCTGTTGTGAAGCGGGCGCCGTGAGGGTGACGGGAGGCGCGCCGCTCCGGGCGCTCGTGTCCGGCACGTGGACGCTCGGCCGCGAGGTGCTGCGGCTGCTCCTCCGCCGGCCGGTGCTGGGCATCGTCGCCGTGGCGCTCGACGAGGCGGACCGGCTCGTGCTCATGCGGCGGCGCGACACCGGCACCTGGTGCCTGCCGGGCGGCATGTGCGAGTGGGGCGAGGACCTCCGCGCCGCGCTCGGCCGCGAGCTCCGCGAGGAGGTGGGCTGCGAGCTCGTGGAGGTGCGGCGGGTGGTGGGGATCTACTCCGACCCGGCGCGCGATCCGCGCATGCACGCCGTCGCGGTGGTGGTGGAGGCGCGGGTGCGGCCGGCGCGCGGGGCGGAGCCGCCCAACCCGCTCGAGGTGCTGGAGGTGCGATCGTTCCTGCCGAGCGAGCTGCCGGCCGAGCTGGCGCACGACACGCGCCGGCTGGTCGACGATTACCTGGCCGGCGCCCCGGCGGTCCTGGCGTAGCCCGGCGCCCCGCAACGGCGTCTCCCGCTCCCGCTCCCGCTCGCGTCGAAGGTCACGCCGGGTCAGCCTCCGGCGCCGGACGGCACCTTGAAGAGCGCCCCCACGCCATACCCCACGAGCGCCGAGGCCATGCCGATGGCCGCCAGCCGGAGGCCGCTCCTCAGCCAATGGCCCACCGTGGTCACCGCCTGATAGGCGCCCACGGCGAACAGCGTGAGCGCCGTCACCCCGAGGGACACGGCGATCGCGGCGGTCATCGGGAGCGCGAGGAAGGGGACGAGCGGGAGGAGCGACCCCACGATCGCCGACACGCCCACCACCAGGGCCGCGCGCCAGGCGTCGCCCGTGCTCACCGGCGTGAGCTTGAGCTCCTCGGACATCATGACCGCCACCCACACCTCCGGGTCGGCGGTGATGGTCTCGACGATGCGCTCGAGGAGCGGGCCGCTGAAGCCCTTCTTGCGATAGAGCTCGCGGATCTCGCTGCGTTCGAGCTGCGGCACCCGGTCGATGTGGCGGTGCTCGCGCTCGTGCTCGCTCTGGTAGAGGGCGCGCTGCGCCTGGGTCGAGGTGTAGGCCACGGCCCCCATGGACACGGACTCGGCGAGCGCCGCGGCCAGGCCGGCCGCCAGCACCACGCGCACGTCCTGGGTGGCCGCCGCCACGCCGAGGATGACCCCGAGCACGTTCACGAGCCCGTCCTGCCCGCCGAGGATGATGTCGCGCAGGCGCGACTCGTGGTGGTGCGGGTCCACGTAGTTGTGGAAGTGGAGCGCCGGATCGTGGGGGGGCGGAGCGGGGCTGTCGTCGTTCATGGCGGTGTCCGCGGCGTGTGGGGTTGCTTGTCTTCAAGATAAGGCAACACGCCCCCGCAGCGCGGAAGACCGCGGCCGGGGAGCAGATCTCTCGCGGCGGTGTTATGCGCAGGTAGAAATTTTGCCCTTTTCGAGGAGTGGCCCTAGCCTCGGGAGCGATGCTCGCAGAAAAGGTCAACGCGCCTGAGGTGTATCCGAGGAGCTTCGGCAAGTATCGCCTGCTCTCGCCCCTCGCGCAGGGAGGGATGGGGTCCCTCTACCTGGCCTGCCAGGGAGAGACGGGGCTGGAGAAGCTCTGCGTCGTCAAGACGGTGCTGCCCCATCTGGCGGACAAGGAGTACGTGGCCCGCTTCCGTGACGAGGCCAAGGTCGTGGTGCAGCTGTCGCACGGCAACCTCGTGCCGGTGTTCGACGCCGGCATGGTGGCCGGCGAGCTGTACATCGCCATGGACTTCGTCGACGGCAAGGACCTGCGCGCGGTGTGGAACCGCTGCGCCCGGCGCGGCATCGCCTTCCCGGTCGACGTGGCCGCGCACATCGTGCGCGAGCTCGCCCGCGGCCTGTCCCACGCGCACCGCTCGGGCATCCAGCTCGTGCACCGCGACGTGTCGCCGCCGAACGTGCTGCTCGCCTTCTCGGGCGAGGTCAAGCTCACCGACTTCGGGCTCGCCTCCTCGACGCTCAAGTGCGAGAAGACCGCGCCCGGGGTGATCTACGGCAAGGTCTCGTACATGGCGCCCGAGCAGGCGCGCGGCGAGCCGCTCGACGGCCGCGCGGATCAGTATGCGGCGGGCGTCATCCTGTGGGAGCTGCTCACCGGGCGGCAGCTCTTCCCCTCGGGCGACTCGGACGTGCTGGATCGCGTGCGTCGTCCCGAGATCGAGCCGCCGTCGCGCCGCACGACGCGGGTGCCGCCCGACCTCGACGCCATCGTCATGCGCGCGCTCGCGCCCACGCGCGAGGACCGCTTCCCGGACTGCGAGAGCCTGCGCGCCGCCCTGGCCGAGTTCCTGGCGCGCGAGGCCCCGGCCACCGACGCCGCGCGCGTGGCCACCTTCCTGTACGAGCTGTTCGGCGAGGAGATCGAGCAGGATCGGCGCAAGCGGCAGGAGCTGGTCGAGGCCTCGCGGCCCCGGGGCGCGTCCCTCTCCCGGCCCGGCATCCGCGCGACGCTGCAGGGCGGGCTCAGCTTCGGCGAGGCTGACACCTCGGGCATCGTAGGGAGCGTGCTCGCCGAGCGCTATCAGGTGCTGCGCCTCATCGGCGAGGGCGGCATGGGCCGCATCTACGAGGGCGAGCACACAGAGATCGGCAAGCGCGTGGCGATCAAGCTCCTCCACCCCGCCTTCGCGCGCTCGCCGGCGCTGGTCGAGCGCTTCCGCCGCGAGGCGCGCGCCGCCTCGCGCATCGGCCACCCCAACATCATCGACATCACCGACTCCGGCACCACCGCGGAGGGCGGGGTGTTCTTCGTGATGGAGTTCCTCGAGGGGCAGGATCTGGCGCACATCCTGGCCGAGCAGGGGCGGCTGCCGCTCGAGCGGGCGGTGCCCATCGCGATCCAGGTGGCGCGCGCGCTCCAGGCGGCGCACGCCGCGGGCATCGTGCATCGCGACCTCAAGCCGGAGAACATCTACCTCGTCAACCGGCCGGGGCAGCAGGACTTCGTGAAGATCCTCGACTTCGGCATCGCCTGTCAGATCGACATCGAGGGGGCGCGGCAGGGCCGGCTGACGGACCCGGGGATGGCGATGGGCACGCCGGAGTACATGGCGCCCGAGCAGGCCGCGGGCAACGCCATCGATGGCCGCGCGGACATCTACTCCGTGGGGGCGATCCTGTACGAGATGCTGGCCGGGCGGCCGCCGCATCAGGGCAAGAACCTGATGGAGCTGCTCACCAAGAAGGCCACGGCGCAGCCGGACCGGCTGACCGAGGTGCGCAGCGAGGTGAGCTCCGAGCTGGCCCAGGTGGTGGCCAAGGCGCTGGCCCGGCGGCCGTCGGACCGGCAGAAGGACATGGACGAGCTCGCGCGTGGGCTCGAGCGCTGCCGTCCGGATCGGCGGCGGCGGACGCCGCAGGGCACGCCGACGCAGGCGGAGGCGCCGGCCACGTCGGGGATGGTGGAGCGGTCGGTGCCGGTGGTGGTGAACACCTCGGAGGACGTGACGCGCAGGCTCCGGCGCTCGGCCGAGGAGGGCGCGGTGCTGGATGGCGCCTGGTGGAGGGGGCTCTTTGCCCGGTGGGGCGGGTGGATCGGGTGGGTGGAGCAGCTGCGGAATCGCTCGCCGCTCATCGTGGCGCTGGTGTTGGCGGCGGTGTGCCTGTCGGTCATCGCCTGGGCCTGGACCACCACGCGTAGCGTGGCCGCGCGGGGCAGCGAGGGGAGCACGGTCGGACAGGTGGTGCAGCCGGCCCGGATCGAGGAGCCGGCGCGGCGCGCGGAGGCCCCGACGCGCAGGCCCCCGAGCGAGCCGCCCCGAGGACGCACACCGCGGCCGCGGTGAAGGCGGGCAACGACCGCTCGCCGATGACGCAAACGTGTGGTGTATTGGCGTCGTGCGGCAACGGGCCGTCAGAGTCGAACGGAGACCGCCATGCGCCTACTCCGGGTTCCTGTTCTCGTCCTCCTCGCCACCTTGGGGTGCTCGAACCGTCCAGTGACTGGCAGCTGCTCCTCGACCGCAGACTGTCCGGTCAACCCGGGGGCATCGTGTGCGAGCGTATGTACCGACGGAAGTAACCCCTGCACCAACGTGTGCGTGAATCATCAATGCGTGATGCGGGGCTGCCCGAATTCGGATGGCGGCACCGCTACGACGTGCGCCGTGGCCGGCGGGACGTGCGTCGCGCTCGTGCCCGGCCCGAACGTGTGCCCGAATGGTCACCTCGACAGTCGCTTCGCCTGCGGCGGGGTCGGCGTTTCGTGTTGCTTGCCGAACGTCGACGGCGGTAATGGCACCTGTCTACCGAACGGCGGCGCGTGCCACTTCGACAGCGAGTGCTGCAGCGGCAACTGCATCACCCGCACCCTCCCCGGCTTCTGTTGTGCCGCGGGCGGCTGCCCGTAGTCCGCTGCTGGCACATACGAGACGCTTGCGCAGGGTGATAGTCTCCTCTGCGATCATTCATGGGCGACCGGCTGCATCCCGATACCCGGGGCCGCCGGCAAAGAGCGAGGGATGGCATGCCTTGGCAACAGATCTATGACCCGCTGGGGAGCCCCTGGTTGTCGACCCTGTGTGCCGCTGTGCCGGTGGTCGTGCTCCTCGGTGGCCTCGGCGTCTTTCGGCTCCGGGCGCACACGGCGGCGCTCCTCGGGCTGCTGGCGGCGCTCCTGGTCGCCAGCTTCGCCTTCGGCATGCCGGCGCAGATGGCCGTCCGCACCGCCGTCCTCGGCGCGCTCCAGGGCCTGTTCCCGATCGGCTGGATCGTGCTCAACATCATCTTCCTCTACCGCCTCACGGAGGAGCGGGGCCTGTTCAAGGTCCTGCAGGAGAGCATCACCGGGATCACGGTGGATCGGCGACTGCAATTGCTGCTGATCGCCTTCAGCTTCGGCGCCTTCTTCGAGGGGGCCGCCGGGTTCGGTACGCCGGTGGCCGTTACCGGCGCCATCCTGATCGGGCTCGGCTTTTCGCCGCTGGCCGCCTCCGGGCTGTCGCTCATCGCCAACACCGCCCCCGTGGCCTTCGGCGCCCTCGGCACGCCGGTCATCACCCTGGCGCAGGTCTCGGGGCTCCCGGTGGGCAGCCTGTCGGCGATGGTCGGCCGACAGCTACCGTTCTTCTCGGTGCTGGTGCCCTTCTGGCTGATCGCCGCTTTCGCCGGCTGGCGCGGCATGAAACAGATCTGGCCTGCCATCCTGGTGGCCGGCGTGACCTTCGCCGTTCCGCAATGCCTCATGGCGAACCTCCACGGCCCCACGCTGGTGGACGTGGTGTCGTCCGTGGTCTCGATCGTCTGCCTGTCACTGTTCCTCAAGATCTGGAAGCCGGCCGAGATCTGGACCTCGACCTCCGGCATGGCCGCTTCATCGACGGAGGCGAGCGCGGCCGAGCCGTCTGCCCCGAGAGGGCGTCGCACCACCGGGGAGGTGATGAGGGCCTGGTTGCCCTGGTTCATTCTGAGCGTGCTCGTCTTCCTCTGGGGGCTGCCGAGCTTCAAGGCGCTGCTCGATGGACTCTGGGCGCCGGCGTTACCGATGGCAGGCCTCGACAAGCTCGTGCAGCGGGTCCCGCCGGTGGTGGCGAAACCGACCGTCGAAGGGGCGGTCTTCAAGTTCAACATCCTGTCGATGACGGGCACCGGCATCCTGGTGTCGGCCCTCATCGGCGGTCTCCTCATGGGATACACGCCCGCCGGGCTGCTGCGGGCCTACGGGCGGACGTTCAAGGCCGTGCGGTACAGCCTCTTGACCATCGCCGCGATGCTGTCCCTCGGCTACGTGACCCGTTACTCTGGCATGGACGCCACGATGGGCCTGGCCTTTGCCAAGACCGGCTTCCTCTATCCTTTCTTCGGTACGCTGCTCGGTTGGTTGGGTGTGGCGTTGACCGGGTCCGACACGGCTAGCAACGTGCTGTTCGGCAGTCTGCAGCGCATCAGCGCGGAGCAGCTGGGGCTGTCGCCCATCCTGATGGGAGCGGCCAACAGCTCGGGTGGCGTCATGGGGAAGATGATCGATGCGCAGTCGATCGTCGTCGCGGCGACGGCCACGGGCTTCGTCGATCAGGAGGGCACGATCCTGCGCTACGTGTTCTTCCACTCCATCGCGCTCGCCGGCCTTGTCGGTTTGCTCGTCATGGCGCAGGCCTATCTGCCGCCCTTCACGGCTCTCGTCGTGCCCTGATGCTCGGGCCTCGGTCCAGGGAAACGCCCTGTCCATTCTCATCGTGACGCTCGCAGCTTGGCCCCTGACTCGCCACACCCAGGAGGACCCATGATCACGGTATCCGTCGTTTATCACTCCACCAAGGGACACACGGGCGCGCTGGCAGAGGCGCTGGCGCGCGGCGCCGCCGCGGTCGAGGGCGTGCAGGTGCATCTCCTCCGCATCCTGCCCTCCCAGATCGTCGAGGGCCGCTGGAACGACGCCGACATCCTGGCCAAGCTCGAGGCCTCGGACGCCATCGTCTTCGGCTGCCCGACCTACATGGGCAGCGTCTCGGCCGTGTTCAAGGCCTTCCTCGAAAAGGCGTTCGACCTCTGGTTCGATCAACGCTGGAAGGACAAGATCGCCGCCGGCTTCACGAACTCGGCCTCCCAGAGCGGCGACAAGCTGTCCACCCTCATGCAGCTCATGGTGTTCGCGATGCAGATGTCGATGCTCTGGGTGAGCGTCGGCGATCCCCCGGGCAACAACTGGAGCGGCGGCAGCGTGAACGACGTCAACCGGCTCGGCTCCTGGATCGGGGTGATGGGTCAGAGCAATGGCGATCAGGGGCCGGAACAGGCGCCGACCGAGGGGGACCGCAAGACGGCGGAGCGTTTTGGCCGGCGCATCGCCGAGGTCACCCGGCAGTGGCGCGGTCAGGGCACGTACACGACCGAGCGCATCAAGGCCATGTAGAGGGCCCGAGCCCCAGGTCCCGACGGTAGCGACAACCCGCCCCAGCACCGATTCTCGTCTTCATGAGCAACGGTTCCCCTGACCACGGGGACAGCCCTGTGCTACAAAACAAGCAACTTTTTCACGAGGACAAGCGGCGATGCGTTACCTCATCACCGGCGGGGCCGGTTTCATCGGATCACACCTGACCGAAGAGCTCCTGCGACAGGGACATGAGGTCTATGTCCTCGATGACCTGTCGACGGGCTCGATCAACAACATCAGGCACCTCAAGACGCACGACCGCTTCCACTATGTGGTCGACACCGTGATGAACCGGCCGCTCACGGCCGAGCTGGTCGACGCGGTGGACGTCATCTACCACCTGGCCGCCGCGGTCGGCGTCAAGCTCATCGTCGAGAGCCCGGTGCGCACGATCGAGACCAACATCCAGGCCACCGAGATGATCCTCGGCCTGGCCAACAAGAAGAAGCGGCCGATCTTCATCGCCTCGACCAGCGAGGTGTACGGCAAGTCGGCCGAGTTCCCCTTCCGCGAGGACAATGACCTCGTGATGGGGGCCACCACCAAGGGCCGCTGGTCCTACGCCTGCTCGAAGGCGATCGACGAGTTCCTCGCCATCGCCTACTGGAAGGAGAAGAAGCTGCCGACGGTGGTGGCGCGGCTCTTCAACACCGTGGGGCCGCGGCAGACGGGGCAGTACGGCATGGTGGTGCCGAGCTTCGTGCGCCAGGCCCTCTCGGGCCAGCCCATCACCGTGTATGGCGACGGCAAGCAGCAGCGCTGCTTCTGCCACGTCCACGACGTGGTGAAGGGGCTCATCGCGCTCATGCGCAAGCCCGAGGCCTACGGCCAGGTGTTCAACGTGGGCAACAACCAGGAGATCAGCATCCACGACCTCGCCAAGCAGGTGCGCGAGATCGCGGGCTCGCGCTCCGAGATCGTGTTCGTCCCGTACGAGAAGGCCTACGAGGAGGGCTTCGAGGACATGCCGCGGCGCGTGCCCGACATCTCCAAGATCCACGAGTTCGTGGGCTGGGAGCCGACCATCGCCCTGCCGCAGATCCTCTCGGACGTGGTGGAGTATTACCGCCGCGGCGTGTGATCTCCCTCCGGAGGAGGGGACGGGCGGCGGCGGCGCGAGTGTGACGCGTGATGGGTGATGATGCTCCGTGATTATGGTGTGAGCCTGGCCCTGGCCCTGGCAGGCTCCATGCTCCTCACGCTGCTCGTGCGCGAGGCCGCACGGCGCCGCGGCGCGGGCTGGGTGGCCAAGCCGCGCGCCGATCGCTGGCACCGCAAGCCCACCGCGCTCTACGGCGGCGTCGGCATCTTCGGCGGTTTCATCGCCGCCTACCTCCTTCACCCGCCGCCGTACTTCAGCGGCATCACGCTGCTCGTCCTGTGCGCCTCGGGCATGTTCGTGCTCGGCCTGATCGATGACCGCTACCAGCTCAAGCCCTACGCCAAGCTGGTGGGGCAGATCACCCTGGCCACGCTGTTCACCCTGTTCGGCCTGCGGCTCCACTGGCTGCCGAACCCCATCCTCGACCAGGGCCTGTCCATCTTCTGGCTGGTGGGCGTGACCAACGCCCTCAACCTCCTCGACAACATCGACGGCGCGGCGGGCGGCATCGCGGCCATCGCGGCGCTGTTCATGGTCTACTTCTGTCACGAGGGCGGGCGCACGGGCGCGGCGATGGTGGCGGTGGCGCTGTGCGGCGGCTGCGTGGGCTTCCTCTTCTTCAACTTCAACCCGGCGTCCATCTTCATGGGCGACTGCGGCTCGCTCTTCCTCGGCTTCACCCTCGGCGGGCTGGCGCTGGCCACGGCCGAGGTGGGGGCGCGGCGCAGCATCGTCGCGCTCCTCGCCCTCCCGGTGCTGCTCCTCCTCATCCCGATCGTGGACACCACGCTGGTCACGGTGTCGCGCCGCTACCACGGCCGGCGCGTGTCCCAGGGCGGACGCGATCACACCTCGCACCGCCTGGTGGCGCTCGGTCTCTCGGAGCGCGCGGCGACGCTGACCTTGTGGACGCTGGCGGCGGTCTCGGGCGGGGTGGCGGTGATGGTGGAGAGCGTGCCGGGGTTCATCGCGCTCGGGCTCCTCGCGGCCTTCGCGATGGTGGTGCTGTTCCTCATGATCTTCCTCGGCCGGGTCAAGGTATACGAGGGGGTCGACTCCGAGGCCGAGGGGCGCGGCCGGGCGCTCCTGCCGACGCTCGCGGACTTCACCTACAAGCGGCGCGTCTTCGAGGTGCTCAACGACCTCGCGATCGTCCTGCTCGCCTACTACAGCGCCTTTCTCCTCCGCTTTGGCGGCGAGCACGCGCCCGAGATGATGAACGGCTTCATCAACTCGCTGCCGGTGGTGCTGATCGCGCAGCTCGGGGCCTTCCTCGCGCTCGGGCTCTATCGCGGGGTGTGGCGCTACACGGGCCTCGACGATCTGCAGGTGATCCTGAAGGCGGTGGCGGTGGCGGTCGGGGCGGCGGCGCTGGCGGTCCTGTTCCTGTTCCGCTTCGAGCGCCAGTCGCGCGCGGTGTTCGTGATCGACGGCGCGCTCCTGCTCCTCGGCATCGCCGGGACGCGCGTGTCCTTCCGCCTCCTCCGCAACTGGCTCCTGCGGCGCCGGCCGCGGCCGGGGCGGCGCGTGCTCATCTACGGCGCGGGCGACGGCGGCGAGCTGCTCCTGCGCGAGCTGTCGAACAACCACGCCCACGGCCTCGTGCCCGTGGGCTTCCTCGATGATGACCCGCAGAAGGCGGGGCGCCTCATCCACGGCGTGCGCGTGCTCGGCCCGGGCGAGCAGCTGCCGCGCCTGCTCACCGAGGAGCGCATCGACGAGGTGCTGATCTCGACCGAGCGGATGGAGGAGGAGCGCCTGCGCTGGGTGTCCGAGGTGTGCGGCGAGCGAGGCCTCGGCTGCCGGCGCATGCGCATCGCGCTCGAGTAGCGGGGCGGGTAAGATGGCGGCCCCTGGTCTAAGCCCCCTGGAGCCGCCATGCACCCTCACGCCGAACTGATCGAACGCTTCTACCGCTGCTTCCAGGCCCGCGACGGCGCGGGCATGGCCGCCTGCTACGCCCCGGACGTGACGTTCTCCGATCCCGTCTTTCCCCGGCTCGAAGGCGAAAAGGCCGGCGCCATGTGGCGCATGCTGTGCGGCCGCGCGGCGGATCTCGAGATCCAGTTCTCCGACGTCCAGGCCGACGATACGCGCGGCAGCGCCCGCTGGGTGGCGCACTACACCTTCACCAAGACCGGGCGCCGCGTGGAGAACCGCATCACGGCCTCGTTCGAGCTCCGCAACGGCGCCATCGTTCGCCACGAGGACCGCTTCGACTTCTGGCGCTGGTCGCGCCAGGCGCTCGGGCCGGCCGGCCTGCTCCTCGGCTGGAGCCCGATGCTCCAGCGCAAGGTGCAGGCCGAGGCGGCGCACAACCTCGAACGTTTCCTCTCCAAGCAATAGATCCAGCCTGGGCCGGGGCACCCCCAGCCTCCCGGCGCGGCGCCTGCTATCATTCCCCCATGAAATCCTTTAGGGCGCCGTTTACATGCATTGATCCGCTCAGGCCTTCCAGCCTTCGCTCACCGCGGGCTTCGCCCGCATCGGGTCCCATCGATGCATGGAAACGGCTGTGTGGCCGTACGTTCTCCATCCTTCTCCTCTTCCTTGCCTCGGCCTGCGGCGGGGATGCGAAGGGCGGGGGCCAGGGGGACATCCTCGCCCGCCTCAGCGCCATCCCCGGCATGGCCGTGACCGAGCGGGCCGACCTCATACCCGCCTCGCTCCCCGGCTACCGCTTCTTCCTGCTCGAGTACACCCAGCCCGTGGATCACAGCGCGCCGAACGGGCCCACCTTCCGTCAGCGCCTCACCCTGCTCCACCGGGACACGAACGCGCCCCTGGTCCTCTACTCGAGCGGCTACTTCGTCACGCCCCGTCCCGCCCGCACCGAGCTCGCCCGTCTGTTGAACGGCAACCAGCTCTCGGTCGAACACCGCTACTTCGTCCCCTCGCGGCCCGACCCCGCCGACTGGAGCCGCCTCACCATCGCCGAGGCCGCCACGGACTTCCATCGCATCAGCCAGGCGCTCGCCGGCATCTATCGGGGACGGTGGATCAACACCGGCGGCAGCAAGGGCGGCCTCACCGCCATCTTCCACCGCCGCTTCTACCCGAACGACGTCTACGCCACCGTGGCCTACGTGGCGCCCATCAGTTTCGGCGCGCCCGACGGCCGCTACATCCCGTTCCTGCGCCAGGTGGGCGAGACCGACTGCCGCGACCGTCTCAAGGACTTCCAGGTCGAGGCGCTGGCGCGCCGTGATCGACTGAAGACGCTGCTCACCACCCAGGCCCCGAGCCTCACCTTCACGCGCCTCGGCATCGACCGGGCCATCGAGCACGCCATCCTCGAGACCCCCTTCACCCTGTGGCAATACTCCGACGCCAGCGCCTGCGTCGCCATCCCCTCGGCCAGCTCCTCCGATCAGGCGTACTACGACTTCATCAACGCCCACGCCACGTGGAGCAACTTCGCCGATGCCAGCATCGACGCCTTCAGTCCCTACTACTTCCAGGCCGCGATCCAGCTCGGTTACCCCGACATCGACGAGGAAGGACTGGCGCTCAATTATCCCCACAGCGACACCGCGCCCGTCTATTCGCCGCCCGGCGTGGCCACGCCCTATGAGGCTGGCGCCATGCCCGACGTACAGAGCTGGGTCGAGACCCAGGGACAGCGCCTCCTCTTCATCTATGGCCAGAACGATCCCTGGAGCGCCGGCGCCTTCTCCCTCGGTACGGCCGGCGACTCCTTCCGCTACACCGTGCCCGCCGGCAATCACGGTTCGCGTATCGTCCAGCTGGGGGCCACCGACCAGGCGCAGGCGCTGCAGACGCTGTCGCGCTGGGCCAACGTCCCGACGACCACGGCCGCGGGCGTCGTGCAGCAGGCCCTGTCGGCCGAGCTTGAGCCGCCCGATCCCATGGACCTCGAGCTGGCGTTGCATTCTCGGCTCTAAGCAGCTCTCCGCACGAGCGTGGAGGGATGTGGGGAACACACCGCAGGACGGGAGATCGCGTTTCAGCTATCCGGCCGTGATCTGTTTCCATTGGAAAGATTCGTTGTGCCTCCAGAAAGGAGGTATCTGAGGGGTATGATTTCAAGAGTTGCGGTGAAGCAATGGTGGAAAGATTCGCTCTCTCTGCACGGCATCCCTCTTGCTCAGTTTTTTCGCTTTTGCGCCGACCCTCCTACATGCCTCGACCGCTAGAGTTGCTTCATGGTCGCCCGGGTTCCCGCGAACAACACGGACGAGGCCAGTAGGACGCAACGATCGGGGACCCGGATACCGGGTCTGGTCGTGATCTTCTCCGGCCGAGCGCCCACCTGCCTCCCGGTGCCTCTGCACAAGGGGGGCATCGTCTTGGGCCGCACCCCCGCCGACGGCGTGCTCATGCTCGCCGACGAGCACGTCTCACGCCGGCAAGCGCGGATCTCGGTCGGCGCGGGCCGCGTGCGCGTCACCGACCTCGGCAGCCGCACCGGCACCTTCGTCGATGGCCGCCCGATCGGCGACGAGGTCTTCGAGACGCTGCCGCGCATCCTGCGCCTCGGTCACACGCTCCTGCGCTTCACGCCCGACATCGCCCCGTTCCTGGCGGCCAGCGGGGTGCGGAGCGGGGGCAGCGGCATCGAGGGCCCCCTCATGCGCGGCTCGCGCCTGCAGATCGAGCGCGCCGCGGCCGCGGGCGACGCGGTGCTCATCACCGGGCCGCGAGGCTCGGGAAAGGAGCTGGCGGCGCGCATCTATCACGCGGCCACGAGGCGGAAGGGCCCCTTCGTGACCGTGCATTGCGCAGCCCTCCCGGCGCGGCACGCCGAGCAGCTCCTCTTCGGCCAGCGCGACGCCGCGAGCTTCGCCCAGGCCGCCGAGGGCGGCACCCTGTTCCTCGACGAGATCACCGCGCTCGATGAGGCCGTGCAGCCGAGGTTCTTGCGCATGATCGAGCACCGGGAGGTGCTCGAGTCCGGCGCCCTACAGCCGCGCCCGATCGACGTCCGGATCTGCGCCGCCACGCGCAAGGATCTGTCGCAGGAGGTGGCGGCCCGACGCTTCCGCGACGATCTCTATCGGCGCCTGGGCCCGACCGAAGTGCGCCTCCCGGCCCTGGCCGAGCGGCTCGAAGAGTTGCCGTACCTCGCCGCCGCCGAGCTCGAGCGGATCGATCCCCGCCTCACCGCGGATGCCCTCTTCCTCGAGGCCGCGGCGCTGCGTCCCTGGCCGGGAAACGTGCGCGAATTCCTCTGTGAGGTGCGCCAGTCGGCGCGCGCGGCGCTCGAGGCCGAGCGCACCGTGGTCGAGGCCGCGGATCTCGCGCCCACGGCCGGTCAGTCGCTCCCCCCGGAGGAGGCGCCGAAGGCCCTGGCATGCCTCTCGCGCGTCACCGTCGAAGAGGCGCTCCGCCGCGAGCGGGGCAACGTGACCCGCGCGGCCCGGGCCCTCGGGCTCCCCCGCAGCCAGCTGCGACGCTGGATCACCCGCGAGGGCATCGAGCCCGCGCGATTCCTCCGCGCCTCCGGCGACCGGCAGCCCGGGAACGAGCACCTCGGCGCCGTCTGAGCCGGAACACCCCAGTGGCCGCCGTAGCAGGCGGAGAACAGGGGTGTTTCGGCTGAAGCTCCCCGAGGGATCGTCAGTGCGCGGGCGGGGTCCGGCCGCGCGAGCGGGCGTGGGTGACGGACGGCGAGCCCTGATCGTGGCGGTTGTGCCCCTGCACGGCCGCCGCCGGACGACTCACCAGTTCGAGCAGGTCCATCTCGCTGACCATCCCCACGAGCTGCCCCTTCTCGACCACCGGCACGCAGCCCACCTTGCGCCCGCGCAAGAGGTTGGCCGCCTCGCGCGCCGTGGCATCCGGCGGCAGCGTCGCCACGTCGCGGGACATGACGATCTCCACCTTGAGGTCGTCGTCGGCCAGCAGGAGGTCACGCTGGGCGATCAGACCCACGATGTCCTTGCCATCGACCACCGGGAGGTGGCGGATGTCATGCTGCCGCATGAGTTGCCGCGCATGGCCAGCGGTATCGGCGGGGGTGACGGTGTAGACAGGTTGTTTCATCAGGTCGCGCAGTCTCATGGGTTCCTCCGATCCGACGGGTTGAGCGCCGGCCGCCATGCCCAGGTGCCGGTGAGCCCACGTCCCAGCCGTGAGGCTCAGCCGCTTGATGGAGCAGGTTCAGTGCCAGCCGGCAGGCTGCGGCGCGCCGTCCGAAGAGACGCAGGAGCCCGCAAGGTTTACGGGAGGGGGCGCAGAGCGCGCCAAAAGTTCGCGAACGCCGGAGCGCCTGCCGGCAAGTGCCGCTAGGAGCGTGCGGAGGCGGCTGAAGGGAGCAGAGGCAGCTAGAAGGAGCAGGTCCCAGGCACCGTGCTCGTGTCGCAGCGGTTGGTGCGGCAATCGCTGTTCTGCGAGCAGCCCGCGCCGAGAGGGCAATCGTGGCCCACGCCGCCCGACAGGCCGTTCACGCGGAAGGCGGCGGCCTGGACCGTCTCGTAGAGCGGCCGATTGCCAATCGAACCCTCCATCTCGTGGGTGAGCAGGACCGCCTGCAGCGCGGGATCGTACTGCGCCGTGACCAGCAGCTGGCGTCCGACGTTGAGGTTGGTGATGGCGTCCGCCATCGCCAGGCCGACATCGTCGACCGAGGACCCGGGCGTGAAGTCCACCGGCACGTGCCCCGGGCCCACCGTGCCGCTCGGGGGATGGAACTCGAACACCGCCGGCGGATTGAAGCCGTCGGTGATGGTGAACGTCTCACCGCTGCGGAGCGCGGACCCGTCCACGCCGACGATGGTCCCGGTGGCGTGGGCGGGCGTGAGCTGCCGGCAGGCCGCGCTGCACGTGCCGCAGGCCACGCCGTTACCGTTGTCGCACGTCTCCTCCGGAGCATCGATCGCGCCGTCGCCGCAGAAGGCCCCGATGCTCGGCACCCGCTGGGAGCAACCGGCATTGCAGAGGAGGCAGCTCGGCGTGCCGTACGCGCACACCGTCTGCCCGTTGCCCGCGCCATCGTCGCAGGCTTCGCCGTTCGTCACCCGGCCGTCGCCGCAGTAAGGACCGGCCAGCACCAGGAGCCGCGTGCAATCGTCGCTGCAGAGCGCGCAGCTCGTCGTGCCATAGGTGCACGCGGTCTCGGTGGTGGTGTTGCCGTCGTCGCACACCTCCGGCGGACCATCGACCCGGTTGTCGCCGCAGCGGGGCCCCGTGAGGGCGAGGGCCTGGCGGCAATCGGCGCTGCACAGGCTGCAGCTCGCCGTGCCGTAAGGGCACGCGGTCTCGGTGACGGTGTTGCCGTCGTCGCACGCCTCGCCATCGGCGGCGTCGATCCGACCGTCGCCGCAACGGGGGCCCGTGAGGGCGAGGGCCAGGCGGCAGTCGGCGCTGCACAGGCTGCAGCTCTGCGTGCCATAGGGGCAGGCGGTCTCGGTGACGGTGTTGCCGTCGTCGCACACCTCGCCGTTGGCGACGTTGATCTGGCCGTCGCCGCAGCGGGGACCGATGAGGGCCAGGTCCTGCCGGCAATCACCGCTACAGAAGGTGCAGCTCGCCGTGCCGTAGGGGCAGGACGTCTCGGTGAAGGTGTTGCCGTCGTCGCACACCTCGCCGTCGGCGCGGTCGATCCGGCCGTCGCCGCAGTAGGCGCCGGCCAAGGCCAGGGCCTGCCTGCAGTCGGCGCTGCACAGGCTGCAGCTCGCCCCGCCGTAAGGGCAGGCGGCCTCGGTGACGGTGTTGCCGTCATCGCACGCCTCGCCGTCGGCGACGTCGATCCGCCCGTCGCCGCACAGCGGCCCCACGAGCACGAGCACCTGCGTGCAGTCCGCGCTGCACTGCGCGCAGTACGGCGTGCCGTAAGGGCAGGCGGCCTCGGTGACGGTGTTGCCATCGTCGCACGCCTCTTCGGGCCCATCGACCCGCCCGTCACCGCAGCGGGGCCCCGTGAGAGCGAGCGACTCCCGGCAATCGGCGCTGCAGCCCGTGCAGCTCGCCGTGCCATACGGGCACGCGGTCTCGGTGTCGGTGTTGCCGTCGTCGCACACCTCGCCCTCGGCCGAGTCGATCCGCCCATCGCCGCAGCTCGGCCCCGTGAGATCGAGATCCTCCTTGCAGTCGGCGCGGCACAGCGTGCAGCTCGCCGTGCCGTAGGGGCACGCGGTCTCGGTGACGGTGTTGTTATCGTCGCACACCTCGCCGTTGGCGAGATCGACCTGCCCGTCGCCGCAGTAGGAGCCGGTGAGCGCGATCACCTGCGTGCAGTCGGAGTTGCACAGGCTGCAGCTCGCGCCGCCATAGGGGCAGGCCGTCTCGGTCACCTCGTTGGCGTCGTCACACGCCTCGCCGCCCGCGGTGTTCACGTAGCCGTCGCCGCAGACGTTGGCCCGGCAGGTGTTCAGGCACCCGTCGTCATTGTTCGAATTGCCGTCATCGCATTCCTCGATGAAGGGCGCCTGCCCGTCCACGTGTCCGTCGCCGCAGTAGGCCGGTAGGCAGTTCACGCAGTTGTCCGTGTCGAGCGTGTTGCCGTCGTCGCACTGCTCGCCCTGGTCGAGGACCCCGTTGCCGCAGTTGTCGCGCAGGCAGAGGGTCCCGTTCAGAGAGCAGCGGGTGCCGGGAGGACACACGAGCCCCGACGGGCAGATCTGACTCTCCGGCTGGAAGCACGACGCCCACGACAGACACAGCGACAGACAGAGCCCGAGGAGCGGGAGACGCCGCGCCGCCGCCAGAGGGGCGAGGATCACGCGCACCACGTCACCAGACCGGTTGGATATCGATGTCACGGATCACCTCAGAACCGGAACGTGGTGAGGAGCCCTGCCTGCCCCGGACCGACGAGCGGCGCGAAACTGAGGACAGGCGCCTGTTCGGTGGGTTTGATGCGAAAGGCCTGCGGGCGGTTGATGTGGATGAGGACACCGCCGGTGACGATGCCGGCGCCCCCGAGCGAGTACGCCACGATCGCCAGCGCCTGTTCGGCCCGGCCACGGCTCCGGAGCGCTGCCAGATCCGACGGGATCGGGTTGCAGCCCGTCGGGCAGTTGTCCGCCACGCCCGTATCGAAGGCGCGGATGCTCTCGCGCCCCTGCCAGTGCAGGATGCCGCCGACCCCCGCCACCACGATCCCCCCGGCGACCGCCATCCACGGCTTCCAGGCCGCCCACTTGCGGCGGAAGCGGGTGAGGTCCTCGGCCCGGTAGAGCTTGAGATCGATCGTCGTCGTCTCCCCCGCCGGCAACGTAGTCGTCTGCTCGGTGGGGAAGGAGTCCGCTCGGCGGGCGACCACCGTGTGGGGGCCGGCGCGTACGAGGTCCTCGAAGCGTCCCGGCCCCGTGAACAGCGGCTTCCCGTCGAGCGTGACGGCCGCGCCGGGCAACTGGCACACGATCACGGCGCGGGCGAGCTGCTTCTCGATGAGCGCCCGATAGCTGCGGGCGTGCTCGGCCTTCTCCGGACCGAGCGGCGCCACCCCGTATTGGAGCGCCTTCTCGAGGTGCTTGTACACCTCCACCGGCTGGTCGAGGTTGATGAGCGCGAGCGCCAGGTTGAAATGGATGGCCGGATGGTCCCAGAGCTCGAGCGCCAGGCGATACTTCTCGGCGGCCTTCACGAAGAGGGCATCTTCCACGAGGTGATTGCCCTCCTTGACCAGCGCGCGCGCCGCGTCCCGCTTCTCGGGCGCCACGTCCTTGGCCCAGGGGCGATCGTCCTCCGCGTCCTTGGCCGCCCCAGCGGCCATTTCATCTCCGGCGGATGGCGGCTGCGCCTGCCCGGGCGTCGCCCCAGCGGGCGACGGCGACGGCAGTGCTTTCGAGGCCGCCGCGGCCGGGGCCTTGGCGGCTGCCGCGCCCTTGCGGGTCGCCGGTGCCGAGGGCGCTGCGCGGGCCGGGATCCCCGAGACACAGACGGCGAGCACCACCCCCACGGACCATTTCATCATGTTCACGGAGCCGCCATCCTCGTCACAAGTTGTCGATCACCGAGCTGCCGAGCTGCTGCTGCAGGCGCTTGACCCGGTCCTGTTCGCGATGGAGCAGCGCCTCGGCCTGCTGCTTGGCCTTGCGCGCCGTCGCCGCGCTCTCCTCGGCCTCCATCTGTGCCGCCTCCGCGCGCTGCCGCGCCTGCTCGGCCTTCTGCAGCGCGGCCAGGAGCTCCTGATTCTTCTTCTTGATCTCTTCCTGCGTGAGCTCCACCTGCGTGTTGGCCACCGCCACCGCCTGCTCCGCCTGCGTCTTGGCCGTCTCGGCGCGCTGGCGCTCGCGCTCCTTGGTCTGGACCTCCTCGAGCCGCTGCCGGGCCTCGGCCTCGGCCGCGCGCGCCGCCGCCTCCGCCCTCTGCGCCACCTCGGCCGCCGTGCGCGCCGTGGCCTCGGCCTTCTGCGCCGTCTCGGCCTGGTGTTTGGCCTCGAGCTGCGAGTCGCGGATCACGAGCAGGGCCACCGAGGCCGCGGCCAGGAGCCCGACCAGCGTCACGCCCGCGCCCAGGAACAGCGCGCGCCGCCGCCGCACCGCGCGCGCGTCGAGATCGAACACCGCCTCGAGGAAGGCCCGCTGCGCCCCCGGCAGCTCGCCCCGGTAGCGGCGCAGGAAGCGCCGCGCCTCCTCCACCGTCTCGCCGCGCCAGAGGAGCCCGCTGTCGCTCCCCTTGGCCTGCCACTGCCGCGCCGCCGTGCGCAGCTGCTCGAGGAACATCGAATCCTCATGGCTCTCGTCGAGCCAGCGGCGGAGCGTCGGCCAGCGGTGGATGAGCGACTCGTGGATGAGCTCCACCGTGGCGCCGGCCGCGTCGCCGCTCGTCTGGACCACGAGCAGGCGCGCCTGGGCCAGGAGATCCACGAGCCTTTGCACCTCGGCCGGATCGCGCCCGAGCTCGCGCAGCTCCGCCAGCGACACGATGGCCCGCGTGTTCTCCGGCGTCACCAGGCGGAGGAAGAGATCCCGCACGACCGCGCGCGACGGCGCCGGCAGCTCCGCGAGCACGCTGTCCGCGTGGCTCGCCAGCGCGCCGCCGATGCCGCCGATGGCGCGATAGCTCTCCATCGTGAGCAGCTTGCGCTCGTTGTCGCGCGCGTCCCAGAGCTTGGCCACCGTGAACTGGAGCAGCGGCAGCGCGCCGTCCGTGGCCTCGAGGTGGTCGAGCATCTCCTCCACCATCTCCGGCGACTCGAAGTGATAGCCCGCCCCCTCCGCCGGCTGCACGAGCGCGTCGCGCAGCCCATCGCGCTGCGGCGCCGACAGGAAGAACAGCCCCTGCGAGAGCTCCGCCATGAAGTGCTGGTCCTCGGACACCCGGTCGAGGAAGTCCGAGCGGATCGACACCACCACGCGGGTCGGGGCCGTGACGTCGTCGGCCACGCCGGCCAGGCAGGTGGTGAACGCCAGGCGCTCGCGCTCGTCGGGCGTCAGGGTGTAGAGCTCCTCGAACTGGTCGATGAAGAGGAGCACGCGATGCCCCTCGCGCTGCGCGCGGCGGCGCAGGATGACGCCGAGGTAGCCCGGCTCCGCGTGCAGCCGCTCGACCAGCGCCCTCTGCTGCTGCACGTCGTCGGCCAGCGTGGTCGACGAGCTGACGAGGGGCATGAGCAGGCTCGCCAGCGCCGCGAGCGGATCCCGCCCCGGGCGGAGGACCATCGCCTCCCAGCTCTCGCCCGATTGCTTGAGCGTCGGCACCACGCCAGCGCGGATGAACGACGACTTGCCGATGCCCGAGGGACCGACCACCGCCATGAGCGGCCGGTCGCCGATGCGCGCCACCATGGCCGCGATCTCGCGCGAGCGACCATAGAAGCGGTCCGCGTCCGCCTCCTGAAACGAGCTCAAGCCCGCGTAGGGGCTCTCGTCCATGCGCACGGCGCGCATCGTCCGCGTGTAGCGCCCAGGACGGAACGGCTCGAGCGCCTTGAGCAGCGAGCGCGCGTCGGCGAAGCGCTCCGAGCTGCGCTTGCGCAGGCAGCGGTCCACCAGATCGGAGAGCCCCTGCGGGATCCCGGCCGTCGCCTTGGCGATCGAGGGCATGGGCTCGTCGACCAGGGTGGCGGCCGTGGCCAGCTGAATGCCCTCGAGATGCGCGAGCGGGTGCTTGCCCGCGAGCATGGAGAACAGCATGATGCCGACCGCCCAGATATCGGTGCGGTGGTCGATCTCGCCGACGCCCCACTGCTCGGGGGACATATAGGCGAGCGTGCCGAGGATGGCGCCGCGGCGGGTGAGGTGGGCGTCGCCGCGCAGGGCCTCGGCGTCGAGGGCGCGGTCTCGACGCTCCCCCTCGGCCTCCCCCTCGGCGGGGCCCACGCCGCCCGGCAGCGCGCGCAGCCGCTCGTCGTGCTGCAGCATCTTGGCGATGCCGAAGTCGAGCACCTTGAGGGTCCCCGTGTCGGTGACGAGGATGTTGTCCGGCTTGAGGTCGCGGTGGACGATGCCCTGCTCGTGAGCGCACTGGAGCGCGCGCACCACCGGGACGATGAGCTCCACCGCGCGCGCCGGCGGCATGCGCTTGTGCCCTTTCAGGACCTGCGCGAGCGACTGCCCCTGCAGGTACTCGAGCACCATGAAGGGGCTGCCCTGATACTCGCCGACCTCGTAGATGATGACGATGTTCTCGTGGCTGCAGCGGGCCGTGGCCTGCGCCTCGAGGATGAAGCGCTGGGTGAGCTCGGGGTTCGAGGCCTGGAGGAACTTGATCGCCACGCGACGACCGAGGCGGGTATCGCGGGCCAGGTAGACCGTCCCCATGCCGCCGCTGCCGAGCTCGCGGATGATCTCGTACTGGTTGATGTACGTGCCCGGCTTGAACCGGTCCTTCGGGCCCATGCGGCGGGGCGCCGTGGAAGAGCCGCTGTCGGCCTTGGGGGGCGGCGACCTCATTCCCTCGGGCGGGAGCGCCGCCGTCGCGTCCATGGGCTGCCCCGCGGCGCCGGCCAAGGTGCCCGCTTCGGCAGGGGACAGCTCCATCGTGGCCTCGACCACGGCCGGCGGCGCCATCGTGGCTTCCATCGCCGCACCCCCGGCGGCCAGTGACGCCAGCGGCGCCATTGTAGGGGCGTTGACCAGATCCGGCTCGGCCGACACCCTGGCCTCCTTGGCCCCAACCTCCTCCTTGCTCCTCATCTCCTCGCTTCTTTCCTAGGAGCTTCCGGCCCTTGGCGGGGCCGTCAGCAGCCCGGCGAGCATAAACTAGGATGCGGAATAGGCGGTAGCGCACACTCGTGGAATGGATGGGTCCTTACGAAGGGAGCACATCGCCCGTGCTCGCGAGAAGTTGGGACATGTCTGCCTTTCGAGAGCAGGGGACAAAGAGAAGGGGACAAGTCTACCTTTCTGCCTTTCGAGAGCGAGGGAGAGAGGGAGAGGAAGGGAAAAGGCAGAAAGGCAGACCCGTCCCCCTGTCTCCCCCCTGTCTCCGCCCCCTGTCTCCGCTCCCTGTCTCCGTCCCCCTGTCTCCCCCCCGGAGTGGAGAAAGGAGGATTGAGGAGCAGTGGGCGTATCCTCCGTCTTACTTACAGGTCTTGGGGCCGGTGCCCTGGCAGGCGAGGGGAGGGGCGCAGTCCGCGTTCGTCGTGCAGCCAGTGCCTGTTGGGCAATCACCACCCGGGGTGCTGGACGTGCAAGTACTGTTGCAGGTGCCGCAGGCGAGACTGTTGCCATCGTCGCAGGTCTCGGGGCCGTACTTGATCCCGTCGCCGCAGTAGGGGCCGGTGAGGTTGAGAATGGTGGAGCAGGTAGCGTTGCAGGCGGTACAGGACCTGGTGCCATAGGAGCAGGCGGTCTCGGTTATAGTATTGCCATCATCGCACTGCTCGCTCGCCGCCGAGTTCCGGTAGCCGTCACCACAGGCTGACGGTGTGCAGTCGGCGTCACAGGTAGCGGAGTTGCCCCTATCGTCACACTGTTCTCCACGGACCGAATTTATGAATCCGTCGCCACAAATGGCAGGCGTACAATCGGCGTCACAGGTCGCGGAATTACCGCCGTCATCGCACTGCTCGCCCCGGAGCGTGTTCCTGTAGCCGTCGCCGCAGGTGGCGAGCGTGCAGTCGCGGTCGCACGTCGCGGTCTCTACACCGGGATCACAATCCTCACCAGCGCTCGCATTCACGATGCGGTCCCCACAACGCGCTGTGGTGCAATTGATATTGCACGTTGCGGACTCGCCGGCCGTGTCACAGTCCTCGTGGCGAGCCCCGGTCGTCGTGTTGACATAGCCGTCACCGCAGAAAGCAACCCTGCAGAGGATCCTCACACCCCCGCCAGTGCCACTCACGCCGCCGTCCATGTCGATCATACCTCCATCCATTTCGTTCACGCCCCCGTCCGTGCCGCCCACGAAGATCTGCACGCAGTTGTCGTTGTTGTTCTGGTTGCCGTCGTCACATTCCTCGCCGGGTTCTAACTTGCCGTTACCGCAGATCTCTGTCGAGAGGCAATCACTCGAGCACCCATCGCCGTCGGTCGTGTTGTGGTCGTCGCAAACCTCGCCCTTCACGCTATCGATGATGCCGTTGCCGCAGCTCTCGTTGGACTTGCAGTTGGCGCTGCAGCCGTCGCCATCGATGATGTTGCCGTCGTCGCACACCTCGCCGCTCTCGACGATCCGGTCGCCGCAGCCATCGCGGATGCAAATGTTCTGTCCGGCGGCGCAGGTGAAGCCCGGAGGGCACACGATGCCCGACGGACAAATGATGCTCTTCGGCTCCAGGCAGGCGAAGAGCAAGAGGGCCATGAACACCATGCCCGGCCCTGCGATGGACAAATGGAGGACTCGAACAGACGGATACATTCTCATCAGGCAACTCAAAAGCGAAGCGTCGTCACCACGCCCGCTTGGCCGGGACCGAGGAACGGCGCGAGACTCAACGAAGGGGGGGATGCTGTCTGCGCTTCCCGGTGAGCATTCCGACGGTCCACGCCGAGCAAAACAATACCGGTGACGATGCCAGCACCACCCACACCATAGGCAACAAAGGCCACGTTCTGCAGGGTCCTGCCCCGAGCCCGCAATGCCTCGACGTCGGGGGGCACGGACACGCAGCCTTGCCCCCCATTTCTTTCGCTGCAATCGAGAATGCCCCGATCGTACGCGGCGAAGTCCCGGGACGTCCGCCACTGAAGTAATCCACCCACACCGGCGATGGCGACGCCGCCGGCAATGACGCCGGCCCAGGCTCGCCAAAGAGATCGTCGGGGCGGACGGGTGGCGGCCTCCGTCGGCGATTGGAGCACCGAGGGATTCACCGCCGGCTGAGGGGGTAGCGTCGGATGCGATGCCCGATCGGTGGTGGATGGCGAGCCACCGCGAGATGTCGCCCGTGCCTTCGCTGCGGCTTCCCGTTCGGCCCGCTCCTCGCCTTCCAGCTCATCGACAGACCGCTTCGCCTCCACGCTCTTTGCGCCTTGCTGGGGCGCGGCAAGGTACTGTCGATAGCGCTGGAGCGCGCGCCGTCGATCTCCCTTCTTGCGCAGCGCCTGCGCGACATAGAAGTCGAGGTCCGGCACAGGAAGGATGCGATGGGCCGCCTCGTACTCGGCGATGGCATCGTCGTATTTGCCGGCGTTGTAGAGCGCGGTCGCCTTGTCGAAGTGAACCTTGGACTCTTCGCGCACCGCCTGGGCCTGCTCGCGCTCGAGTGCCTCGATGAACTTGCGTGCCTCGGCACTGCGGCTGCTCGCGGTGTCGGCCTTGAGGAACTCTTGATAGTATCTAATCGCGGCGACTCGGTCGCCCTTCTTGCGGCATGTCTGCCCGAGGTTGAAGAGCAGCAGGGGCGCGTGGTGGAGTTGGTAGGCCTTCTCGTACTCGGCGATCGCCAGGTCGTATTTGCCGGCGTTGAAGTAGGCGGTACCGAGGTCAAAATGGAGCTTGGCCTCGCGCTTGGCCTGTTCGGTAGGAGGCTCCTCGGCGTGCGCAGGATGGACGGTGCCGAAGAGAACGAACATAAGGATGCTGCCAAGCGCGCAACGCGCTGCCGAGTTCGTCATTGTGCAAATGGATCCGCGATGTCCGCTTCCTCTTTTTTCTTGGGCGCCTCTGCGGCGCGGCGCTTGGTCGCAGGAGGACTGGCCGTCTTCGCCGTAGCGGGCTTCGAGCGCGGTAGTTCCGCCAGCTTCACCTGCTGGGCGCCGTCATGGTCGCGGTCGAGTTCGAGCACCTCGTCACGATAGCCGCCAAGGCGCAGACGGAAGCTGATCTTGCCGTCGGACCGCTCTACCTCGACGACGGTGGGGGTTCGTCCGACGACGACACCATCGGACGCGCGGATCACATCGGCCTGCTGGGGCAACGAGTCAATCTGCAACTTCACCTTGGCCGGCGTAGTGATGGGCATTACGGGAGGCCCCGCCTTGGGCGTGGCGATGGGCGGCTCCGTGGCAGAGGGTGGTGCCGGCGTCGTGGCGCTGGCTGTTCCTGCCGGCGCATGGTCGAGCTCGCCTTTGTTGCGTAGGCCCAGCCAGGCTCCGCCGCCGAGGATCGCCAACCCACCCGCCATGGCGGCGACGATCACGCCCGGCGAGCGACGGGACCGCACCGGCTCCTGCCCCTCGATCTGTGTCGCGGCGGAGCTGAGTGTCGTCGATACCCTCGCGTCGCGCGCGCCCATCGCTCCCGCGCTGGCCCCGATGACATCCATCGGCCGCACTATCGCTCCCGTCGGATCCAGGTCTCGCGCCAGCTCCGCCATCGTCTGGTAGCGGTCTTCCGCCTTCTTCTCCAGCGCGCGTAGGATCACCCGCTCGATCGTGGGTGGTACCTCGGGGGCGAGCGAACGCGGAGCGGGTGGGGCTGCCGTCACGTGCTGGATGATGATGTCGCCAGGTCCCTCGCCAACGAAAGGAACTCGACCGCACACCATCTCGAAGAGGATGGCGCCGAGCGAGTAGATGTCGGAGCGGTGGTCGGTGTGGCCGGCACCGCGGCACTGCTCGGGCGACATATAAGCCGGCGTACCGAGGAGCGCGTTGGTCGCCGTCTTCACCCCTTGCGGCTCGTGAGCCAGCTTGGCGATGCCGAAGTCGAGCACCTTGACGCGCAGACCCAGCGGCACGTCCGCCATGGGCACGAGGTAGATGTTATCCGGCTTGAGGTCGCGGTGGGCGATGCCCTTCTCGTGCGCGGCGCCGAGGGCGCCGGCGAGCTGGCGCACGATCTCGATGGCCACCTCGAGCCGCAACCGCCCCTCCCGCCTGAGCTTGGAGGACAGGCTCTCGCCCTCCAGATACTCCATCACGATGTAAGCGCTGCCGCTCGCATGCTGCCCGAAGTCGAAGATGTCGACGATGCTCGGATGCTTGATGAGATTGACCGCGCGGGCCTCGTTGAAGAAGCGGGCGACGATGTCCGGTTTCGCCGAGTACTGCGGCAAGAGCACCTTGACCGCCGCCTTCTTCCCGATGAGCGGGTGCTCCGCGAGGTAGACCTCGCCCATCCCCCCCTCGCCGATCTTCTCGAGGATCTTGTAGCTACCGACCGTCTGCCCCAGCATGCAGCGAGCCTAGCACGAAGCGCGGATTTCCCGTAATAAGCCCTGGCGCTGACCAACGGTGTCGAGCGGATGGAACAGGTGGCATAACACGCGTCACTCCGCCAGTTCGTACGGGGGCCGGTCTCTCCGGCGCTTGGCGGGGCTGTCAGCAGCCCGGCGGTCATAACCCAAGATGCAGATCGCTGGAGGGCACACCACGGAGTGGAATGGTGGCTCCCTGCATGGAGAGAAACATGAGGGTGTCATGGCGGGCGCCTGGGATTCTGCAGTCTGGGCGCATCGAATGGGGTGCGCTGCCCTCTTACGAGGCGGTCAGCACTCGGATAGGCCGTCCAACATCTTGCGCACCGCTGCCAGAAGGTTACCGTGCAGCTGCTCTTCGCCCGATGCGGGAGGGATGGCCGCCAACTCTGCAGCGACCGGCTTGAGGTAGCGGCGAGCCAGGTCGGGTCGTCCTTGGTCGATGCAATAACGACCAAACGGGAGAAGGACCTCGGGGGCGCGGTAGCGATCGGACCAACCGAGTTCGAGGACACGCTCCAGGAGCGATTCGCACTCCATGATCGATCGCTCCTTCACCTCGGCGGCGAGTAGAGTATCTTCAGCTACGCGCCGTTCGACCTCGCGGAATGCGGCAGGGGCCGATGCTGCGAGCCAGTTGAACCGTTCTTGGATCGCGCGGAACCCATCGGCAAGCTTCTCGTAGGGCCAGTCCTCCATGTGCTTCAACACCTCGTTGATCGCTTCTCCGACCTGCTCTTCCGTCCTCTGATCCATCTGACCGACCCCATCCGAGCCTAAGGTTTTTGGACTGGCACTACTATGGGTAGTCCCACCATCGGCAATCCTTGCCATCGTGCCCGACATCTGGCCAAGCCTTCTCTTCTCCCTGACAGATCTCGAAGCAATCGGCACAGACGCTGTGCCCCCTTGACCGTCCCGAGCCTGGACGCCCCAGGCGTGTGCCCAGACAGCCTGTGAGATGCTTGAGGCAATCCTTGCGGTTGGGGATGGCGCCGGCATGTGAGCCCGCCATGAGGTGAATTTCCCCGGCCGCATGACCGACCTCCTCCAGGGTCATGACCACCTGCATCCAGGCGCGAGCAAGTTCGGCGGGTCCTACCGGAGGATGCGTGACGAGATAGACGCCGAGGATGCCCAAACCAAGAAACGGCACGAGAGCATCATCGGCGGTGCCGATGCCGGTAACATCATCAGCGAGAAGGGCAGCCCCAACGATATAGAGCGGGCGAGTTGCATTCTGGCGGCTTGTACCCTGGCGGCGCAGGTTCTCATAGGCTCCGAGCGCCTTCTCGACCTCACCGAGCTTGTCGAGGAGCGAGCGTCGATCCTGCGCGTTGAGCGTTGCGCCACGCTTCGCGAGCGCCTCTCGTGCCCGCTGAATCCGCCGTAGGACCGCATCGACGTCACCCTGAGTTGGCGCTGAAGGCGGTTCATTCGCGCTGGCGGTCATGCTGAAGATGAGGAA